>DASYFQ010000284.1:0-12670 GCA_036498345.1 Steroidobacteraceae bacterium | reverse complement strand
GCCGTGGCCGACCCTCTATGTTCACGCGCAAATCGCGAACGGCGTCACGCTCGAGGTGCCGGCCGACCATGCCGAGCGCGCGGTATACGTGGTACAGGGTGAACTCGCCGTGCAAGATGAGCTCGGCGTCGGCGAGCTCCGGGTGGCGGAGGGCGAACTCGCGGTGCTCGCACCCGGGACGAAAGTCACGCTGCGCGCGCTCGGGCACACACGGGCGATGCTGCTCGGCGGCGAGTCTTTTCCCACGCCGCGGTTCATCTGGTGGAATTTCGTCGCCTCATCGGAGGAGCGTATCGAGCGTGCCAAAGAGCGTTGGGAACGGCAGCAGTTTCCCGCGGTACCCGGGGAAAGCGAATTTATCCCGCTGCCGCACTACTAACGTTTACGCATCACTAAACGTTTACCGCATCACTAAACCGGAGAAGCCATCATGACTGACAAGACCGCAAGTATTCATTGGGAAGGCGGGGGCAAGAAGGGTGTCGGCAAGATCAGCACTCAAACCGAAGCGTTGAAGGCGTATCCCTACGGGTTTGCCAGCCGCTTCGAAGACGATCGTCGCGGCACGAATCCCGAAGAGTTGTTGGCGGCCGCGCATGCCGCCTGTTTCACCATGGCGTTCTCGTTTGCCTGCGATGCGGCCGGATTCGCGACCGCCGCCGTCGATACACAGGCCGCCGTGCGATTGGTGATGAAAGGCGGCGGGTTCCAGATCGACCGCATCACCTTGCGGCTGGAGGCGAGCGTGCCGGGCCTCGATGAGGCGACATTCCAGAAGCTGGCCGCCGGTGCGAAACAGGATTGTCCGCTGTCGAAGGCCTTGGCCAGCGTTCCGGAAATTACGCTCACGGCGGTTTTGCGCACGTAGCGGGGCGCGATTACTCGGCGGGACGGCGAAAGGCGAACATGAGCGCGGCGACCCAGGCCGCCGTCGCGATGAGAAACGCGATCAACACCGCCGCGAACGAATGATTCGACAAATGCGGCGGTTGCTGGCGGTTCGCGCCCAATTCGAGCCAGTGGACCAAACACGACAGGGCCACCAGCAACGACCCGAACCATACTCCGTGCGCCACCAGAAATGCGCGGGTCCGATCGAGCCGCTCAGGAGCAAGCCAGTATTCGCGGTGGGGCAGTTTCAAGTCGGTCGCATGCGAATAAACCGCCCATAGCACCATCGCCACGATGACCGGAAGGCCCACGGCAAGGCACAGCATGAATCGGACGTAGCCGCTGCGCGACATGTAGGCGTTGGGGTGTCCGGCGGCATCGAAATGCGAAGCCACGGTCAGCGGCAGTTCGGACGACGTGCCGGTCACGAAGAATATCGCGAGCAACAGCAACAGGGCGAACACCGACCAGGTCGCACGGTGCGGATACCGCGCCTGCGGCGAGGGCTTCATGGCGCGCGCCACAGCACCGGGAAAAGCGCATGATCCATCGGCGCTCCGGCCGGCAATTCCTCGCGCAAGCCGGGAAATTCCGGCGACGTGCGCCAACGGCGCGGCGCGTGCGTCATGTCGTCGCCGAGAAACCGCACCGAAAATACGCGACGGCGGTGCGTGCCCGTGACTCCCGGGGCCCCATGCAACGTGAGCATGTGAAAGCACACGGCATCGCCCGGCTGCAACTCCCAGCCGAGAATCGGAAACGCCTCGCGTGCGGCCTCGATATTCGGCCGGTCGGCCAGCGTGCCTTCGGGAAACCACTTGGCTTGTGCGTCCATGAAAGAGCGCGGCATCAGCCAAGGCCCGAGGTGCGATCCGGCCACGAATTCCAATGTGGATTCGCGATTCACCGGATCGACCGGAATCCAGAAACTGACGTTCTGGCGCCCGTCGACGTTGTAGTAAGGCTGATCCTGATGCCAAGGCGTCGGCTGCCGAGTACCGGGCTCCTTGGTCAGCATATGATCGTGGTAAAGCCGCGCGGTGGAGCTACGCATCAGCCGGCCCGCGGTTTCGGGCAACGCCGAATCGAAGATGAAACGGTGGTAGTGCGCATTGTCCTGCCAATTGCAGAAGTCCTCGACGAAACGCCCCGGATCATCGGCGCCGCTCGCTACCTTGGCGCGAGGACTCAAATGAGCGAGATTCTCATCAATACCGGCGCGCAGCACCGCCAATTCCTCCGGCCGAAACAACTGCCGGATGCACACGGCGCCGTCGCGCTGAAACCGGTCGACCGCCGCGTCGTCAATCATGGGGAAGATGCATGGATGATTTCCTCGAGCAGCGCAAAGCCTCGATAAGCGAAGCCCGTGTAGATCTGTATGAGGTTTGCTCCCGCACGCAGCGTCGCCCGGGCGTGGTCAGCACTGACGATACCGCCAACGCCGATCAGGGGAAAGTCAGCGCCCAATTCCGCGCGCAGTTGGGTGATCACCCGGATCGACCGGAGGTGCAGCGGCGCACCGCTCAAGCCCCCCGCTTGGGCGGCGGCCGGTGCATTGACCAGCACACTCCGGTCGGTCGTGGTGTTGGTCGCGATCACTCCATCGACCTCGAGCAAGCGCAAATCCCGCGCCAAGGCGGAAATCTCTTCCGGCGTCAGATCGGGAGCGACCTTGACCAGCAATGGCACCCGTTTCCCATGGCGCGCCTCGAGAATGCGGCGCTCTTCGAGCAGCGCGCCGAGAATTCGTTCCAGGCCATCGCGGGCCTGCAATTCGCGCAGTCGCGCCGTATTGGGCGAGGAGACGTTCACGGCGACGTAGTCCGCGTGGGCGTAGACCTTGCGCAGGCAGATCAGATAGTCGTCCTGAGCCTGCTCGAGCGGCGTATCGAAGTTCTTTCCGATGCTGATGCCGCGAATTCCGGGATAGCGGCTGCGTGAGACTTGGGCGACCAGATGATCGACACCCTTGTTGTTGAATCCCATCCGGTTGATCAGCGCGCGCGCCTCGGGGATTCTGAACAAGCGAGGCTTGGGATTGCCCGGTTGCGGGCGCGGCGTCACGGTTCCCAGTTCGACATGGCTGAAGCCCATCGCGCCCAGCGCATCCAGGTAGTCGCCGTTCTTATCGAACCCAGCCGCGAGACCGAGCCGATGCACGAACTTGAGACCAAAGCACTGCACTGCCGAGCCGGCGGGAGCCTCGAGCGTCGGCCACAGAGGCCGCAACCAGCGTAGTCCGACCAGCCCAAGCTCGTGGGCCAGTTCCGGGTCCAAACGCGTGAGAATCGGCAGCGAGGCGCGCGCAAGCAGGGATGCGGCGTGGTGCCTCATCGGTGGATTGGCGGCGAAAAGCCCGGCAATCCGCCAACAAAAGCGGCGAGCGCCTTGCCCAGCCGTTCGTGCTGATCGGCATCGAGATGAATGCCATCGACCGCGCTTGCCGGCGTGACGCTGCCTGCATCGAAGAAAGAGCAGCCGAGTTCGGAGGCAACGTTGCGGTAGGCATCGGCCAGTCCTGCCGCCTTGGCGGCGGCGCCGGTGAACTTGGCGGCAATCGGCCCTCGCGGGATCAGGATCGGCGGCGGCGCAATCACCAAGATGGGGGGTATCGGCATTCCAGGCTCAATGGGCGCCTGGCGAATGGCAGCCACCAGGGTTGCGATACCCTGAGCGGCGTGCCAGGCCGTGTGCGGATGCACGGATTGGAAATCGTTGTTGCCGAGCATGAGCATGACCAACGCCAGGGGCGAATTGACTTCGATGCGTTGCGCAAGGCCCGCGAGTCCGTTCCGTCCCGGCTTGAACGGGTCCTCCCACACGGTACGGCGTCCATTCAGGCAGTCCTCGATGACGCGCACTCGATGATGCTGTTCGGCCAGCGCGATTTCCATCACTCCCGGCCACCGGGCATCGAAGGGCAGACGCTGGCGGGTGGTCGGGACAATGCCCCAGGAGGCCGAGTCGGAATAAACGAGGATTTGCTGCATCGCGGGTGCTACGTGTCGATGCGGAATGCACGTTTCCGCGGAAACGTTGCCCACGGCGCGGCGGCAGGACGTTTCCGCGGAAACGTCGTCCACAGCGCGGACGGCAGGACGTTCCCGCGGAAGCGTGTGATCGTGCCGATCGGGAACATCTCGCTGCGGGCGCTATTTTTGCGCGGCTGCGGCCGCCGGGGCATAGTGCACATGGGCGATTTTCCAGCCGCCCGCCGCTTTGAACCATACGTCGGTTTCCTGGAAGACCTCGTCGGTCACTTTCTTGTCCGTCCCCTGGGTCTTCACGCGCAGGAGGTAGCTGGCAATGGCGGTATCGCGTTGCGGACTGAATCGGATGTGCATGTCGGACACGGTGCTGGCCTGTATCTTGCCCCCTGACTTGACGAACTCGGTCCACTCTTTCTTGTAGCTCGGGAGGTCGGTGCGGCCTTCCGGAAACCACAGAATCGCATCCCCCGAGTAGTAGCCGAAGTACTTGTCGAGATCATTCGCGGCATAGGCCGCATTGAACTCCGTTTCGAGTTGGGTGATGTCGGCCTTGGGCCCGGCATTGGCGAGAGCCGACCATCCGAAGAGGAGCAGGGCGCATGAATACAGAGTGGATAACTTCATGAATGGGCCCTTATTTGTTGGTTTGTGAAGCCGCCGTTGGCCCTTATTGTAACAATTTCGAGGGCGCCGATCCTCGGTTCAAACGAAAGGCCAGCTTGCGAGCGCTGCCAGGTAAAAACACACTTGGGTCAGCTGCTGCATCGCGTAGAACGCTCCGTTCGCGATGGTGTTGCGATTGCGCTTGAGGTAGGCGCCGAACGCGACGCGCGCAAGGATGGCGATCGCGAGCCCGATCAGCCCCGGGATGCCCAACAGCGCCGCCGGCGCAAAGCCCACAATCAAGGCAAAAACCAGATCGCCGTTCGATACCGGCGCCGATGAGTCACGGCCCGACGAGGCGATGAGCGATACGACCAAGGCGCGGCTGGCCGCGTGACCGCAGATCATGATCAATCCCAGTGCCACGTTGGCGGGCACGGCGAAGGGGAGGCTGGCCGCCGACAGCGCCATCAACGTGTTGTACTCGAGCAGAAGAGCGAGCACGAAACCGACCACGCTCGAGCCGGACGCACGGCCATTGCGAGTGGCCTCGCTCGTTGGTTGTTCGAAAATTGCGTTCGCGGGCGTCCCGCCCGGCAACACGGCGGTCGCCAGCATCGACAAGACGACGGCAATGCTGGTGGGCCACAACTGTGCTCCGAGCCAGTAGACGGCGCCCCCCATCGCGCCGATCAACGCTCCCACGATAGGAACATAGCGTGCTGCCGCGCCGGGTTGCACGACGTGCGCGCCCTTGAGCCCCGCCGCCGGCAGGCGAGCGCAGAAACGTAGCGCCGTGACGAACAGGCGCCGTTGCGTGCTCATGCGCGTTTGCGCACGGCCGGCGGCGTCAACGTGGCTCGTAGATAGTGCCCGGTGTACGACGCCTTGTTCGCCGCGATTTGCTCGGGCGTTCCGACAGCGATGATCCGGCCCCCGCCATCGCCGCCTTCGGGCCCCAGGTCGACCACCCAATCCGCCGTCTTGATCACATCGAGATTGTGTTCGATCACGATGACCGTGTTGCCTTCATCACGCAGACGCTGCAGCACGACGAGCAGCTGCGCGATGTCCGCGAAATGCAGTCCGGTGGTCGGCTCATCGAGGATGTACAGCGTACGTCCGGTGGCCCGTTTCGAGAGTTCCTTGGCGAGCTTGACGCGCTGCGCTTCGCCGCCCGACAGCGTGGTCGCGCTTTGTCCCAGGCGAACGTATGACAGCCCGACGTCGAGCAAGGTTTGCAGTTTCGGCTGCACGGTCGGCACGGCGGAGAAGAACGGCAGCGCGTCCTCGACCGTGAGCTCGAGGATTTCCTGTATGTTCTTGCCCTTGAAGCGGATTTCCAAGGTCTCGCGGTTGTAGCGCTTGCCTTTGCAGACATCGCAGGGCACGTACACGTCGGCGAGGAAGTGCATTTCTACTTTGATGACGCCGTCGCCCTGACAAGCCTCGCAGCGTCCGCCTTTGACGTTGAAGCTGAATCGTCCTGCTTCATATCCTCGTGCCCGAGATTCCGGGACGGCGGCGAAGATCTCTCGAATCGGCGCAAACAGGCCCGTGTATGTGGCGGGATTGGAGCGGGGGGTCCGTCCGATCGGACTCTGGTCGATTTCGATCACCCGGTCGATGTGGTCGAGTCCCTCGATACGATCGAAGTGCGCGGTTCCGGCCGAGGCGTGGTTGAGCTGCGTCGCCACGGCGCGAAACAAGGTGTCGTTGACCAGGGTCGATTTACCGGAGCCCGACACGCCCGTGACGCAGGTCATCAGCCCCAGCGGGAATTCCGCCGTGACATTCTTCAGATTATTGGCCGTCGCGCCGAGCACCCTCAGCATGCGCTTCGGGTCCGGCGCATGCCGCTTCGCGGGAATCTCAATGCGGCGCCGGCCGCTCAAATATTGTCCGGTGATCGAATCGGGATGCGCGGCGACTTCGGCAGCCGTACCCTGCGCCACGACGCGGCCGCCATGGACGCCTGCGCCGGGACCCAAGTCCACCACGTAGTCGGCTTGGCGTATCGCGTCCTCGTCGTGCTCGACCACGATGACCGTATTGCCCAGGTCGCGCAAATTGACCAGCGTGTCGAGCAGACGCTGATTGTCGCGTTGATGCAGTCCGATCGACGGCTCATCGAGAATGTACATGACGCCGACCAGGCCTGAGCCGATTTGGCTCGCGAGACGAATGCGCTGCGCCTCTCCGCCGGACAGAGTATCGGCGCTGCGGTTCAAAGTGAGATATCCCAGCCCGACGTTGCCGAGAAACCCCAGCCGGTCGCCGATCTCTTTGACGATCTTGACGGCGATTTCACCGCGCCAGCCGAGTAGTTTGAGGTTGCCAAAGAACTGCAGCGCGTTCTCCACCGACAACGAGGACAGTTCAGGGACGCTCTTGCCGGCGACGAAGACGTTTCGCGCGGCCCGATTGAGCCGGGTTCCATGACACTCCGGACACGGGCGCGAGGAACGATACTTGGCCAACTCTTCGCGCACCGTCGCCGATTCCGTTTCCTTGTAGCGGCGTTCAAGATTCCTGACGATGCCTTCGAAGGTGTGTTTTCGCTTGACCGTGCCGCCTTTGCCGTCGAGGTACTTGAACTCGATCTCAACATCGTCGCTGCCGAACAGCACCAGATCCTTGATCTTTTGCGGCAGGCTTTCAAAAGGCGCCTCGATGTCGAACTTGGTATGCCGCGCCAAGGATTGAATCAGCTGAAAATAATAGGCGTTGCGCCGATCCCAGCCGCGCACCGCGCCGCCGGCGAGCGACAAATGCGGATTCGCGACGATTTTCTCCGGATCGAAAAAATCCTGGGTCCCTAAGCCGTCGCACGCCGGACAGGCACCGATCGGACTGTTGAAGGAGAACAAACGCGGTTCGAGTTCGCTCAAGGAGTAGTTGCAAATGGGGCACGCGAACTTGTCCGAGAACACGAGCTCGGCGCGCTCGGGCTCGTCCATATACGCAATACGCGCCACGCCCTGACCCAACCGTAACGCGGTTTCAAAGGACTCGGCCAGGCGCTGGCCCAAGTCGGGCCGAACTCGGAAGCGATCGACGATCGCCTCGACGGTGTGTTTTCGGCGCACATCGAGTTTGGGTGCTTGATCGAGTTCCACCACCTTGCCGTCGATTCGCGCACGCACGAAGCCACCAGCCTGCAATTCTTCGATGAGTTCGGCATGCTCGCCCTTGCGCTCGGCAATGGCGGGTGCGAGCAAGATCAGAGGGGTTCCCTCGGGATGCTGAAGAACGGCGTCGACCATTTGGCTCACGGTTTGAGCCGCGAGGTCGATGTGGTGATCCGGGCAGCGCGGCGTGCCGGCCCGCGCATACAGCAGGCGCAGGTAATCGTAAATTTCGGTGACCGTGCCCACCGTGGAACGCGGGTTGTGCGAGGTCGATTTTTGCTCGATCGAGATCGCGGGAGACAGGCCCTCGATGGTGTCGATGTCCGGCTTCTCCATCATCGACAGAAACTGCCGGGCGTAAGTCGACAGCGATTCGACGTAGCGCCTCTGACCCTCGGCATAAATGGTGTCAAAGGCCAGCGAGGACTTGCCGGAACCCGACAGGCCTGTGAACACGATCAATCGATCGCGCGGCAGGTCGAGATCGATATTCTTGAGGTTATGGGTCCGGGCACCCCGGATTCGGATATTTTGCATGTAACCAACTACTATACCCGTCGCGTCAAGTGCGGGTAGAACGCCCCCAAACGGCCGGATATCGGCGGATCGGCGCCGGCCGATTTCGGTGCATATCTACACAAGCGCAGGGGTTAACCCCCGGTATTGGGGTGGGCCGCGGCGTGTACAATGCCGCCATCAAATTGTTTTCGGGGGTACGTATGGCGCGGGGCGTAAATAAGGTTATTTTGGTAGGCAATCTCGGCGCAGACCCGGAAACCCGTTCCATGCCGAGCGGCATGACCGTCACGAACATCCGGATCGCCACCAGCGAGTCGTGGAAGGACAAGGCCTCCGGGGCGCAACAAGAGCGCACCGAATGGCACAGCATCGCCTTATTCGGCCGCTTGGGCGAAATTGCCGCCGAGTACCTGCGCAAGGGCTCTCAAGTGTTCGTCGAGGGTAAGTTGCGAACGCGAAAATGGCAGGATAAGCAGGGAAATGACCGGTTTACCACCGAGATCATCGCCGATAACATGCAAATGCTGGGCGGCCGTGCGGGCGGCGGTGGCGCACCGAGCGGCGGCGCGGAACGCAGTGCGGGAGGCAGTGCGCCGCCTCGGGACGATTACGATCAGTCCTCTGCGCCGGCGCCGGCAGGCGGCAAAGAGGATTTCGACGACGATATCCCGTTCTAGACAGGTAAGTTTTTCATTTTGTAAACAAAAGGCCTTTGGCGCTATTGCTTCAGGCCTTTTTTCTTTTTTACATATTTCCAGAGGAAACTTACTAGTAGTTCAAGCCGCTTCGAAAACCACGCACTCGCTAGCATGAGACAGCTTCCTCGTATAGTCCTCCTCGTCAGATCAGCCGGTCTCACATTGGTATTCTCGCTTTCAGTCAACGCACTCCCTTCTTTTGACCCAAAGCCGTGGCAGGAAGATCTGGAACAAGCACGGGAAGCGTTTGCGACAAAATATGCGAATTTGGAATGGCTTGTGCTCGAGCGAGAGATAGATTTGCCTTCTCTATTCGTCGACGCCAAGGCTCGAATCGAATCGGCATCCAGTCCAGCTGATGCGCAAGCAGCGTTTGATAGATTGGCGCGCAAGTTCGGGGATGGGCATGTGCGATTTCGCTGGCCCCGAGGGCACCCTGCGCGAACGTTGGGCAAGGCAAATTGTGCGTCCCTTGGATATGACGCCCGAATGCAAGGGTCGCAGACGGCGGCGTTGATGCCCGGCTACACCCCTCTTACAAATGCACCCGCCAATGAGTTTCCAGCGGGAACTATCCAAGTAGAAAATCACAAGGTGGGCGTAGTCAAAATCCGGATTTTTACCCCACAAGGCCTGCCGGAACTCTGCTCTGCGGCACTGCAGGACCTCCAAATCGCGGCCGATACTCCTTGTGACGAAATTTGTTCCGATCGGATTATGACGTGGGGCTCGGCGCGCATGACTCGAGACCTTGACGCTCAACTTCGTGCTATCAAAGCCACTGGAGCAGAGATACTACTCGTGGATATTGCCGACAATGGTGGCGGGACAGAGTGGGCGGAGGCCGCCGCGCGCATGGTAACTGACGTCAAGCTCAAATCAGAGCGCATCGGGTTTGTCCGCGGTGCTCATTGGGCCAAGGCATTCGCCGAAAAGGAAGCGGAGTTGCGCGCCGCAGCTCGGGATGCCAAAGGCGAGGACCGAGTGCTATTGAAGGGTTTGGCAGACGAGGTTTCGGCTCGTCGACGAGAAGCGGAAACACCTTGTGACTCGACGCCGTTGTGGCACGGCGAGAAACCACCCTGTCGCTGGTTGGGGGATGCATTTTATGCTTCTGGACTGTTGGCATCCGGCGAATTTTCATGGCCTATGGATAAGTCGTGGGCAAGTCTCGTTTATCAGCCAGCGAAATATCACTATGAAGAGGCGGTATGGGCCGGCCCGCTGATTGTGTTGGTCGACGGAGGTACTGGGTCCGCGGCGGAACAGTTCGCCGCAGTACTTCAAGATAATCGCGCTGCGGTTGTCATGGGCGCCCCAACGGGGGGCGCTGGCTGTGGCCACACTGACGGCGGCACGCCTACCACTCTAAAAAATAGCGGCGGCATTTTGGAGATGCCAGACTGTGCCCGATTCCGCGCAGACGGATCGAATGAGGTAATGGGAATCCAGCCGGATGTGCTGGTGGGCTTACGATCGACGGACGGCCCGCATCGTCAAGGTGTTAGGGTTGCCGCGAAACTCTCCGAGGCTGTGCGCCGAGCATTGGACCGAATACGATAACTGTGGAGCAAGAACATTTTGTTGTCCATATAACGTTCTAGCCGCCTTTTCCCAATTTTTTAAGGAGCTGCAGCAAAAGCGCCCGCTCTTCTTTTGAAAGAGTGTTGGCCTTTTCCATTGCGGCGGCGTGCTTCTCAAACGTCTTGGCGACCAGCGCACGCCCTTTGGGCGTGAGCTCGACCAGGCGCACCCGCCGGTCATCGGTGGTTTGCCGCTTCACGAGCCGCTTTTTTTCCAGCCGGTCGATCGCGACGCTGATCGATCCCGGCGTGAGCCAGACTTTGGGACCAATCGTATTGACCGGCAACGGGCCCTTGCTGAGCAACGCTTCGAGCACGCGGAAATCCGAGTCGCCGAGACCTGCCTCGCTCAATTCCAGGCTCTCTTCGGCGCAGGCCGCCAAGGCGTGAAAGGCCTTGGCGAGCACCAACCAGACGTGAACTCCCGACGTGTCTTGCATTTCTTCCTTCCTTCCTTCGAGCATAATTCTGCCATAACTATATCGATATCAATTATATTGACATCAATATAGTGTTCGGATAATTTGGCGACTCGGAGGGCTCATGACTGCCGCAACTCGCGCGATCCGTATCGGAGGCAGCGATGTTGGCCGTACCTGCCTCCTCCTCGGCGTTGCCGCGCGCGGCCGCCGCGATTATCTCCCATTTCCTTAGATTTCAACCGAGGTATCAGCCAATGACCACCATTTCCGTAATCGTCGGCAGCACGCGCCAGGGCCGCTTCTCCGAAAAGCCGGCGCAGTGGATATTTCAGCAGCTTCGGAAGCGCGACGCGATCGGCGCGCGGCTGCTCGATCTGCGCGACTTTCCAATGCCTTTTTTTGATCAGCCACTGACGCCTGCCATGCCCGGCCGCGCGCCGTACGAGAATGAAGTCGTCAAACGTTGGACGGCGGCTATAGCGGCATCGGACGGGTTTGTGTTCGTCACGCCGGAATACAACTACGGGCCGGCAGCGGTGCTTAAAAATGCGCTCGATTGGGTGTATCCGGAGTGGAACCGCAAAGCAGCGGCCTTCGTAAGCTATGGCAGTGTTTCGGGCGCGCGCAGCGTGCAGCAACTCAGGGAAGTGCTGATCGAGCTGCAAATGGCTCCGATTCGTCCGTCCGTTCATATTCCTGTTGCAACCCTGTGGGCGCATTTTCAAGGCGGCGACGTGAGCAAGGGACTCGCCGAACTCGAGGCACCGGCGAAGGCCATGATTGATGACCTGCTTTGGTGGACGTCGGCCCTGAAGACGGCTCGTTCCGTCTGAAGGGGGTTTTCATGAAAATGCCCATGACTGCTTTTGCCCCAGAGCCATCGGCGCACTCCGCGCGCCGCATCGTTCACAGCACCCGCGGCCGATCGGGCGGCCCCATCGTTCGACTCGTCAGTCCATCGGACGTGGGTGAACTCATCAAGCCGTTTGTGTTTTTGGACTACTTTGAAGCAGATCCCGCGCATGCGCCCCAAATGGGGTTTCATCCTCACTCCGGCATCGCAACGCTCACGCTGATTCTGAGCGGCCGCGTGGCCTATGAAGATTCCACGGGCGAGAAAGGCGTGATCGAGCCGGGTGGCGTTGAATGGATGCGGGCCGGCGGCGGAGTTTGGCACACCGGCGGACTCGAGGGACCGGAGCGTGTCAAGGGATACCAACTCTGGGTGGCCCTTCCTCCGGAATTGGAGCTCAGCCCTGCGGAAGCTCAGTATTTGGGCGCGGAAGCGTTCCAGCGGCGCGGGCCTGTCCGCGTGATTCTCGGCCGGTATGAAAATGCGGCAAGCAAGGTGTCCGCACCGCCCACCATGAACTACTTTGACGTCACTCTCAAAGCCGGCGAGCGCTGGCTATATCAACCGCCGAAAGATCACAGGGTTGCTTGGATGGCCGTACACCAAGGGTCGGTGATGACTCCCGTGAAAGTCGCACGAGGCGAACTCGTGGTCTTCGAGGAGTCGAACGGGGCGATTGAATTCGAGGCACAGGGTGATGCTGCCTTCGTCCTGGGCTCGGCGGTAAAGCATCCCCATGATCTCGTTTTAGGCTATTACTCGGTTCATACGCATCGAGAAGCCTTGGAGAAGGGGGAGGCCAATATCCAGGCAATCGGTCGGCGACTCAGGGTGCTGTTATAACTCGGGCCGATATTCGTTTAAGATTCGGGACGCTAGGTAACCATTCTAGTCTTGGGGGAGGGGCGGGCTGGCCCCTGCTGCGGCTGAAGGCAGATTTAGGGAGTACCAGACATGCGGACACAGGCCACTACGGC
>DASYFQ010000283.1:0-23374 GCA_036498345.1 Steroidobacteraceae bacterium | reverse complement strand
GGAACCCGATGCGGAGCTGACGGCGGCCGTGTTGACTCATGCCGAGCAGCGCGGCTTGATTCTCCTGTCCTGCGGCACGGCGGCGAACGTCGTGCGTCTGCTGGCGCCGCTGACGATTCCCGACGCGGTGCTCAACGAGGGGCTGGATCTCCTCGCCGCGGCGTTGAAGGATGCGCGCGGCGTCGCGTCCGCGCGGGCGGTGGCTTGAGACTGGGACGCGAGCGGCTCGACGGTAAACCGCTCGCGTTGGCCAAAATGTGGTTCTGGGAGCAGTCTTAGTTGCGGAACGTCGCGGTTATGCCGAAGGTGCGCGGACGGAACGTGAAAGCGTTCTGCTGTGGCGGGGGCGGTCCCGCCGGATTGTTGTAGTCGTTCTGCACCAACGCATAGTTCAGCAATGCGTGCGAATCAAATATGTTGTCGACGAAAGCGGATACTTGCCAGTCGCCAAGCTTCATGCCCGCACGAGCCGAGGTAAAGCTGGTCGAGGGCAGCGTGAACGAGTACTGGTTGTACTGAACGACGTTGTTCGGATCCTGCACCGCCGCGAGCCAGGGATTGCGGCTGGTGTACTCCCAGTCGACGCGCACGAACGCTTCGTGCTCAGCCAGAGAAAAATTGTATTGCGGACCGACCGCCACGGTCCAGGGAGGGGTCGTGCCCGGGCTGTAATTGATCGCTGCTTCCCCTGAAATTGCATCGCCGGCGGTCGCACTCGACGAAGATTTCGAGTAGCGGGCGCTGGTATAGCCCACCGAGGCCTCGATGGTGAGACCTCCCCCCAGCTCAGCGTCCCCTTGAAGGTCGAAGCCTTTCGCGACGGCGGTGCCCAGGTTGGCGGTGTATTGAAATCCGCAGCCACCCGTGGGTCCCGGATCATAGACATTCTGTTGGATACTGTTCCATTTGATGTAGTACACGCTCGCCGCAAGGCGGAACCTGTTGTCGAAATTGTTTTTCGAGCCGATTTCGTAGCTTTGCGTCGTGTCCGACTGGAAACTCGTCGGCGTGATACCGCATGGGCCAGAGGGCAACGGGGCGTTGACTCCACCCGGACGGAACCCTTTCGCGTAGGTCGCATAGAAAAGGTTCTTCGGGTCAGCTTGAAATGACACACTCAATTTCGGCGTAAACGCGTTTTGATGGTAGGCGCCGCTGAACGTGCCAAGACCGCTGTTCTCCAGGCCATTTGCGTAATGGGACAAGTCGAACTTCATATCCGCGAATCGACCGCCTGCGGTCAGTTTCCATTGATCGGTAAAACTATAAGTCGCCTCGCCAAATCCCGCCAATTGCCGGTCGTGGCTCGTATTCTTGTTGTAGTAAATATCGCAATTCGGCAGGCCGGTGCCGGGTGTGCCCACGCCGTTGCAGTAATAATTGGCGTTGCCGTTGGCGTCCTGGAACAGCGAATAGTCGAAAGGGCTGCTGCCATACAATGCTGTCCAGAAGGGGACTATTTGCGAATCGTAGAGCTGCTCGATGCTGAGCTCGCGTGAGAGTGACCAGAAAGCGCCAACGGTCCACTTCCAGGCGCTCGAATCATCATTGGATTGCAGACGGAATTCCTGAGTCACGGTGCGTTGTTGGTTGGTAATCGTGTTGGGTGTCGAGTAGCCGGCAAATCCTGCCGGCAAGTGGATGCCGTTCGCGTCGAGCAGGGGATACCAGGAGCAGGGCGGCACGGCAGTGGTCGACGCCGGACCGCAGGCGGGTGTGGCGCTGGCATTCACACCCAGCCAGCTCTGGCTCTGGAAGTATGCGAGATCGTATCCGGTGCCCTGATAGGCATCCGTCTCATTGCGATGGTAGTAGGAGGTATTTGAAATCAGCGACATGTGCGCGAAGTCGATTTGTATCTTGAGCGCGGGCAGATAGTATTCATCCGGGATGGGGATGCGCTCGGGCGTCGCATTGTTGAACCGTCCCGCACTGGGATTGGAATATGCGGGCCAGTACGTCCCTAAGTCGTGCTGGCGCTTGTTCTGATACATGAAACTCGGCGTGATTTTCACACTGTCTACCGGCTCGTACAGCATTGCCAATCGCAAGGCGACGGTATTTGCCCGATTCGCGTTCTTCTCTGTTTCTTGACCCGTAGTCGGATCGACGCGGTTTATCCATCCGCCGTCGAAGCGGTACCAGGCGCTCGCCCGAAAGCCGAGGACGCCGTCGATGATGGGCCCGCCGTGCGCGACGCCGGCTTCGTAGCTTGGTTCCCCGTACTGGGTATAGGCCACCTCGGTTCGCGCGTATGAGGACTCCTTCGAGACGCTCGGCTGCGTCATGATGTAGCGTACGGTACCGCCCTCGGAGCCTGCGCCGAAAAGCGTGCCCTGCGGACCGCGCAGCACTTCGACCCGGTCCAGATCGAAGGTCTTGGGCAGCGTGTCGTCGGGATTGAATCCCACCGCACGCATTTGAATCGGCGTGTCGTCGATGTAGATACCCGTAGTACCGGCACCGCCGGATGAGGAAATACCCCGGATCGAAATCGCGTTCGTGCCGGAAGTGTCGATCGATACGCCCGGCGTGAAGCGAACCATTTCGGTGAAATCCCTGATGCCCTTCTGATCGAGGGCATCCTGCGAGAGCGCGGTGATGCTGATCGGGACCTTGCTGATGCTCTCCTCGCGTCGGGTCGCGGTGACGACGATTTCCTCGAGACCACCCGTCGCTGCGGGTTCGGTGGTGGTTGCGTCGTTGGCGTAGGCCAGCGTCGCGAGGCAGGCGCCGCTACCTGCTATAAGAGTGCGCAAAAACAACACATGCCAGGAAATCCGCCGGTTGAACGGTTTCGAAAGAGTGGCTTGCATTGTATCCCCGCAAATTAGTTATATGGTCAGATAACACTCTCGCTCGACAGTAGCACCGTGCAAAAACTGGCGCAACCGAAGATCGGATAGCATGGCGTCATGGTATTGACACTCAAAAATCCCGACCTCACCGCGGACAGCGCGGCCTTTTGGGTGGTGAAGGACGAAGTCGTGGCGGTGGAATTTGCCGCCGCGGCCGGGTTCCTCGAGAGTGCGGTCGGGCTGAATCGCTATGCCGCGGGAGATGCGCTGCTGACCGGTTCGACCGGCGACCGCTGGTGCGTGTCCCGCGATCGCTTCGATGCGAAATATCAGCCTGAGGCCGCCACGCCGCCAGGGCAGGGCGTCCGGTACCGCAATCGCCCGATCTCGGTGCTCGCCAAGCGAATGAGCGTCGAGTTCACCGTCGAGCGCTCGGCCGGCGGCGATTTATTGCGGGGGAGTGCGGGCGATTGGCTGGTGCAGTACGCGCCGGGCGACCATGGCATCGTCGCTGCTGCGCGTTTCGACAGTGTGTACCGGGTGCTGAAGAGATGTGCGACACCACTGGGACAGAATCTGTCCTGACCGTCGTCCGGGTCCGCCGAGCCTGGCCAACATTATCCGTGCCACGCGGCGCCGCGTGGCACGGATATCAGTGCTGAGAGATGCCTGAACCTAGTTGCGATAGGTGATGGTGATACCCATGGTTCGCGGACGGAACGTGAACTGGCGCTGCAGGCGGCTTTCACCGTCGCCCGGATCGATGGTCCAGTTGTAGTTCGTGACGGTATGCGTGTCGGTGAGATTGTCGACGAAGACGGCGACTTGCCAACCGCCGAAGTTCGTGCCGGCGCGCGCCGACGCGAAGTTGGTCGGCGACAGTACGTAATTCGCGGAATCGTACTGTTGGGTGTTTGGATCTTGTCCCGGCGACAACCACTTGGCTCGGCCTTGGTATTCATCGTCCACGCGAATGAACGACTCGTGGTCCAATACCGAGAACTTGTACTGCAGGCCGATCGTGGCCGTGAACGGCGCGGCGGGCTGGCCGCTCTGGCCGGTGATCGCATCGCCGGAGCTCACTACCGGCGGATTCTCCGCCGGCGTCAGGCGGGAGTCCTGGGTGTAGCGGGCATCGGTATAGCCGGTCGCGAGTTCCACGGTGAAGTTGTCGGTCACGGCGACTTCGGCCTGGAGATCCACGCCTTTGGCAACAGCCTTTCCGAGGTTCGAGATAAACGAGATCTGGCAGATCGGCGGGACCACGGTCTGTTGAATGTTGTTCCAACGGATGTAGTACACGCTGCTGGCGATTTTCACGCGGTTGTCGAAATTGTTCTTCGCTCCCACCTCGAAGCTATTGACCGTGTCGGAGTTGAAGGTCGTGGGCGACCCCGTGATGTTGAGCTTCTTGAAGTCGGCGCCGCACGCGGGCTCGGGTACCGGATTGTTGCCGCCTCCCGGCCGAAAGCCCTTGGCATAGGTGAAGTAATAGAGATTTTTAGAATCCATTTGATAGGAGAAGCTGGCTTTCGGTGTGAACGAATTCTCCTTCTTTTCCGCGCTGACGGTCTGCGGGTCCAAGAACAACTGCGGGCCGCCGGTCAACGAGTCGAACGAATACTTGGTATTCGAGTAGCGTGCGCCCAAGGTGAGTTTGTATTGGTCCGTGAAATTGAAGGTGCCCTCGCCGTAGAGAGCCACCTGCTGATCCTTCGCGTGGGTCTGCAGGAAATAGGAATCGTTGGGGAAACGCGGGTCAAAAGCCACAGGGTTCCCGAAGTTGGGCGAATTCGAGTCCGAGTTCGTGAAAATACTGCCATAGGGCAGACCGGCCACGGCATTGGTCAGGTTATCCAGCATGGGATCGTGAATCTGCTCGAGGTAGGTCTGCCGATTGGAGCTGAAGAACACGCCGGTCGTCCAAATGAGCCGTGCGGCCGGATCATTCGATTGCAGCCGAATCTCCTGGGTGATGTTTTGCTGGCTATTGTCGATCGAGGCCGGCGAACGATAATTCGCCACGCTGGGCGGCAGATGCACGCCGGTGCCGTCGATCAGCAGCGGGCTCAGCAGGGACGTTCCGCCGCCGCCGAAAAAGCTCTGGTAAAAGCCGAGGTTGTACAGCGTGCCGTCGTATCCGGTTTCCTCCTGGCGGTGGTAATACGACGTATTCGAAATCAGCTTGGTCGCGCCCAAGTCCACTTCTATCTTGAGGGCGGGCAGGTAGAAACGGTCCGGGGCCGAGCGCTGCGTGGGATTCGCGCTGACGTAGTGGTCGCTGCCGGGGTTCGAATACAGCGGCCAGTAGTTCTCCACGTCATTGCGGTAGCGGTCCTGGTAGTAATAGCTCGGGGTCACCGTGAGTTTGTCGTTGGGCGCCCAAACCGCGGCCAGCCGCATCAGCATGGTCTGGTCGTAGTTGGCGTTCCTTTCCTCGGTGGCGAGCGTCACCGGATTGACGCGATCGATGTAGCCGCCGTCGCGCCGGTACCAAACGCTGGCGCGCACTCCCAGTGTGCCGTCGATGAGCGGCGTGCCGCCGGCGATGCCGCCTTCGTAGCTGGGTTCGCCGCCTTGCGTGTAGGAGACTTCTTCACGGGCGTACATGCTGCTCTTGGTCAGGCTGGGCTGGGTGGTGATGTAGCGGACCGTGCCGCCCTCGGAGCCTGCGCCGAACAGAGTGCCCTGGGGACCGCGCAGCACCTCGATCCGATCGATATCGAAGGACTTCGGCAGCGCCTCATCCGGATTGAAGGCGAGCGCGCGCATTTGAATGGGCGTGTCATCGAGATAGATGCCGGTGGTGCCGGCGCCGCCGGTCGACGCGATGCCGCGAATCGAGATGTTGTTGGTGCCCGAGTTGTCGATGTCGACCCCGGGCGTGAAGCGCGCGACGTCCTGAAAGTCCTTGACGCCGCGGACGTCCAAGGCTTCCTGGGTCATTGCGGTGACGCTGATGGGAACCTTGCTGAGGCTTTCCTCGTGGCGAGTCGCCGTCACGACGATTTCGGTGAGCGGCCCGGTAGCCTCATCGGCACCCGTATCGGCGGCGTGCATCACCATAGGCGACAATGCGGCGCCAGCGCAGAACAGCGCGCTCAGCGGCCTAATCCAATTGTAGCCCTTTTGCAACTCGTGATTTTTCCGGCATCCCCGCATGATGTATCCCTATATTTCTTTGAACGATGCACGCTCGTCCGGCGCGCCAAATCCCCGTGACAGGCACCATAGCGGCCCATGACCTGAAAGGCAATTGGGGCCGGCCCTCAAGCCGGGGCTGGCGTTGCCGGTGCGCAACGGCCGATCGGGCCTGCACGATGCCGTTTGAGTTATGGGATCATGGCCGCCTATGAGCACAAACGCCGATCGTCCCCGCGCCAAGAGTTTGAATCCCTTACGGGAGCTGCTGCCGTTCCTTCGGCCCTACCGGGGGATGATGGTCGCCGCCCTGGGCGCTTTGCTGATGGCGACGGTCGCCATGCTGGCGCTACCCGTGGCGCTGCGCCAGCTCATCGATCATGTGGTTGCCGCCAAGGACGCCAGTACCCTGAATCGATATCTCATCGGATTCCTGGCCGCTTCGGTCATATTCGGCGTGTTTGCGGCTCTGCGCTTCTATCTGGTGACGTGGCTGGGCGAACGGGTGGTCGCGGACCTGCGTTCGGCGGTCTATCGGCGGGTCGTGCGCATGGACCCGCTGTTCTACGAAACCACTCGGGTCGGTGAAGTACTGTCGCGTTTGACGACCGACACCACGCTGGTGCAAGCCATCTCCGGCGTCAACTTGTCGATCATTTTGCGGTCATCGCTGAGTTTGATCGGCGGGCTCATCATGCTCGGGCTCACGAGCGCAAAGCTCATGGGCATCATGCTGGTGCTGATTCCCGTGGTGGTCGTTCCCCTCATCGTCATCGGCAGGCGCGTTCGTGGACTGTCGCGCGCGTCGCAGGACCGCATCGCCGACACCAGCGGGCTCGCGGGCGAAACATTGAACGCGATCCAGACGGTGCAGGCGTTCACCTTGGAAGACCTTCAGAGCGAGCGGTACCGCAAAGCGGTCGAAGACAGTTTCGTCACCGCGATACGCCGCACGCGGGTGCGCGCGGCGCTCACGGCGATCGGCATCATGCTGGTATTCGCGGGCATAACGTTCGTCTTGTGGCTGGCTTTGCGCCAAGTACTCGCCGGCACGATGACGGGCGGGCAGCTCTTGCAGTTCCTGCTGTACACCGGCTTCGTCGGCAGTTCCGCCGCCGCGCTCACCGAAATGTGGGGCGAGATGCAGCGTGCCGCGGGCGCCATGGAGCGCCTGAGTGAATTGCTTCAGGCGCGGCCGACCATCAGCGCGCCGCCGCACCCCGTCGATCTTCCGGCGCGAGTCGCCGGCACGATGCGTTTCGACAATGTCACGTTTCATTATCCATCGCGCCCGGATAGCGCGGCGCTCGCCAATTTCAGCCTCGACGTGGCGCCGGGTGAAACCATTGCCTTCGTGGGTCCATCCGGCGCGGGCAAGAGCACGACGTTCCAGCTGCTGCTGCGGTTCTACGATCCCGATTCGGGCCGCGTGCTGATCGACGATCGGCGGCTCGCGGATTTGCGCCCGGAAGACATCCGTGCACAGATCGGTCTGGTGCCGCAGGAGACGGTGCTGTTCGGCGCCAGCGCGCGCGACAACATTCGCTACGGGCGCCCGACGGCAACCGACGCCGAGATCGAGGCCGCTGCGGTCGCCGCGGCCGCCGACGAATTCCTGCGCAAGCTGCCGCAAGGCTACGACACTTTCCTCGGCGAGCGCGGCACGCGGCTGTCGGGCGGTCAGCGCCAACGGATCGCGCTGGCGCGGGCCATTCTCAAGGATCCGCCGATCCTGTTGCTCGACGAGGCGACCAGCTCACTGGACGCGGAATCCGAACGGCTGGTGCAGGAGGCGCTCGAGAAGCTGATGCAGGGCCGTACCACCATCATCATTGCCCATCGCTTGGCCACCGTGCTCAAAGCCGACCGCATCGTGGTGATGGACCACGGGCACAAGATCGCGGTCGGTACTCACGCCGAGCTCTTGGTGCACAGTCCGCTGTATGCACGGCTCGCCTCGCTGCAATTTGCGGCGGTTGCCAGCGAGGCGGTGGACGTCGCGTCGCGCTAGGGAAAATATTCGCTCCCGGCGGCGTTTCCGCGCGAACCTCGAGGCGCGTGGCGTGAATGACCACGTTTCCGCGGGAACGTCGAGGCGCTGGGCGTGGATGACCACGTTTCCGCTGAAACGCGCCGTCCAAGACCATCGGCGATGGTGGGCGCTACTTCCTCAAACCCTCGGCCTTGAGCGCTTCCTGCACCATCGGACGCTCCCCGACGCGTGTGCGATAGGCGGCCAGAACGGGCCATTTCCCGAGATCGACGCCCACGTGCTCGGACCAGCGGAGGACCGTGAACAGATAGGCGTCTGCCACCGAAAACGCAGTTCCCATCAAGAAGTTTTTGCCGCCCAGAAAGCCCGAGAGCCAATCGAATTTCTTACCGAGGTTGGACATGGCCGACGCCTTCCAGTCAGCCGAAATTTTCGGGTTGAACAGCGGGCTGTATGCCTTGTGCACTTCGGAGGTGATGTAGTTCAGGATTTCCATCAGCTGATAGCGCTCGAACGTTCCGGCGCGCGGCGCCAATCCGGATTCCGGCTTTTGATCGGCGAGGTACTGCACGATCGCCGGGCCTTCGGTGAGAACGCGCCCGTCGTCCAGCTGCAGTGCAGGCACGGCGCCCTTGGAGTTGATCGCGTAATAGTCCGCGCCCGTCTCGGTTTTCTTGGTCTTGAGATCGGTTTTCTCGACGGTGAACGGCAGGCCGGCCTCGAGCAGTACGATATGAGGCGACAGCGAGCACGCGCCCGGCGAATAAAAGAGCTTCATTACGGACATCCTGTGAGAGTGTGATGTTGAGCGGCCTGAGATTGCTGGGATCATTGTATCGTGACGATTCGCCTCGCGCTCAAGAAGCCGCCCGCGTAGGGCGGCGCGGCGAGCGAATCGATGCGCACATGGCCGCCTGCGGACGGCGCATGGATGAAGCGCGCGTCGTCGATGGCGATGCCGACGTGCAGTTCCTTGTGCGCGAGGTGCATGAAGACGAGATCGCCTTCGTGCACCTTGCCGCGAGCGATCGGGATGCCGGTGCGCAGTTGTTCGTGGGCGGTGCGCGGCACGCGAAGACCCGCACCGTTCGCCGCATACACGACCAGCCCGCTGCAGTCGAACCCGCCCGGCGCGGCACCTCCCCAACGATACGGTTGGCCGATCATGGACTTGGCGAGATAGACCATGGCTGCCCGCGGGTCCTGGGGCGGGCGCGTGACGCCGGATGAATTCTGCGCACCCGACGCGCCGAGCGAATCCGGCGGGTTGCGCGTTTTGAGCGACGTGCTCGCGCAGGCGGCCAGCACGATCGACAGTGCGGCAGCGAGTGCGGCTCTGATCACACCCCGGTGGTGGCCAATGCCGCGCCGACGATACCCGCTTCCGAGCGTAAGGTTCCTACGCACAACCGCGCCTCGCAGTGCAGTTTATCCAAGAATTTCTCCGGCTCCTCGGTGATGCCGCCGCACAGCACGATGAGATCGGGCCACAACAACGCATGCATTTCCCCGAGCACCAGATTCAATTGCTCCGCCCAGTCATCCCAGTCGAGGTGCTGGTCCACCTTGGCACGGCCCGACGCGCGCTGTTCCGCCTCGCGTCCCGCGACCTGAAGATGGCCGAATTCGGTGTTGGGCACCAGCTTTCCGTCGACGAATAAGGCACTGCCGATGCCCGTACCCAAGGTCAACAGGAGCACCGTTCCGGCTACGCCGCGAGCCGCGCCATAGCGCAGCTCGGCCAAGCCCGCGGCATCGGCGTCGTTGATCGCGATCACGGGCCGTTGCAACCGATCGCCGGCCAGAGCCGCCAGGGATTTTCCGATCCATGCCTTGTTGAGATTCGCCGCCGTGCGTACAGTTCCGTTGCGTATCACGCTGGGAAACGCCAGGCCCACGGCATGGTCGCCCGGCACGTTCGACACCACGCGCTCGAGAGCAGTCAGCAGGGTCTCGGTCGAGTCCTGCGCCGGCGTCGGCGTACTGAAGCGCTCGCCGGCGAACGCCCCCGTGCGCAAGTCCACCAGCGCGCATTTGATGGATGATCCGCCGACATCGATGCCGATGGCCAGGGGGGATGCCGTCAATTTAAGTCACGCATTGTGAGGTTCACCCGCCGTCCTGGAGTTTACGACCCTATAATAACCCGTAATATGAACTCGATTGATACCCAGTTTTCGACCCGCCGGAACGTCGCTTTGCAGCCCGGCACTCTACAGGCGGCTTTGCTGGACCGCCTCACCCGAACGCTCGGCAAAAACCCGGACTCGGCAACGGCGCGCGATCTTTACGATGCGTTGTCGCTCGCGGCACGCGAGGAGCTGACGCTGCGCTGGCTGGCCACGCAGCGCCGCGTGGCGAATGCCCACGTGAAGCGTGTGTGCTATTTCTCGGTCGAATATCTGCCGGGCCGGACTTTGTTGAATGCATTGTCGAGCCTGGAAGGCGGCCTGCTTCAGGAAGCACGGGCCGCTTTGCGCGACATGGGTCATGACCTCGACGACATTGCCGCGCAGGAGGTCGACCCCGGTTTGGGCAACGGCGGCCTGGGCCGCCTGGCGGCGTGTTTCCTGGATTCACTGGCCACGCTGCAATATCCCGCCGTCGGCTACGGCATTCGCTATGACTACGGCATTTTTACGCAGGTCATCGGCGTCGACGGCGGTCAGCGGGAGGTGGCGAGCAGCTGGTTGCGCCTGCGCAATGTCTGGGAAGCGTCCCCCGGCAACGTGCGCTTCATCGTGCGATTCGGCGGCCGGATCAAGGCTCCCGAGAACGCGGCACCGAGCGATTTGCATTGCTGGGTCGACACGACGGATATCTACGCCATCGGCTTCGATCAGCTGATTCCGGGCAACCGCGGCCCCACCGTCAATCATCTGCGGCTCTGGTCCGGCCGGGCGATTACTCCGTTCCATATCGATGCCTTCAACGCCGGCGACTATGGCGCCGCCGTGCAGGAGCAGATGGAAGCAAAGAACTTGTCGCGCGTGCTGTACCCGGACGATTCGACGCCGCAAGGCAAGGAGCTGCGGCTCAAGCAGCAGTATTTTTTCGTCAGCGCCAGCCTGCAGGACATCCTCGCGACGCATTTGAGCGAGGGACGAACGCTGGCGTCCATCCCCGATGCGATCGCGATTCAACTGAACGACACGCACCCGGCGGTGGCGATTCCGGAACTCATGCGCTTGCTGATCGATGAGCACGGCTTGTCGTGGTCCGACAGCTGGCAAATCACGACCCGAGTATTTTCCTACACCAACCATACTTTGTTGCCGGAGGCGCTCGAGACGTGGCCCGTGGCGATGTTCGAGCGGCTGCTGCCGCGGCATCTGCAGATCATTTATGTGATCAATCGCGACTTTCTTCAATCGGTCGAACTCCGGTACCCCGGCGACGATGACCGCCGGCGGCGGCTGTCGATCATCGACGATGGCGGCGACCGCCGGGTGCGCATGGCCCATCTCGCGATCATCGGCAGCCATCGCGTCAACGGCGTCGCGCAGCTGCACTCCGATCTCATGCGCAAGCACGTGTTCTCCGGTTTCGCCGATCTATATCCGGATCGATTCATCAACGTGACCAACGGAATCGCCTCGCGCCGCTGGTTGAAACAGTCCAATCCCGGCCTGTCGGCCTTGCTGACCGAGCGCTTGGGCTCGGCGTGGGAGAACGATCTCGAAGAGCTCGGACGCTTGAGCGGCGCCGCCGATGATGCGGAATTTCGCCGCCAGTTTCGCGGCATCAAGCGTACCAACAAGCAGCGGCTCGCCGACGAAATCATGCGCCGCACCGGGGTCGAGATCAGCGTCGACTCGCTGTTCGACGTGCAGGTGAAGAGAATCCACGAGTACAAGCGCCAGCTCCTGAACCTCTTGTACGTCGTGACTCGCTACCGGCGGATTCGCGAGAATCCGCGCGCCGACGTCGTGCCCCGCACCGTGATCTTCGCCGGCAAGGCCGCTCCGGGTTATGCGATGGCCAAGGCCATCATCAAACTCATCAACAACGTGGCGCGCACCATCGATGCGGACCCCGACATGCGCGACAAGCTGCGTGTTGCGTTTCTGCCGGACTACGATGTCTCCCTTGCTCAAAAAATCATGCCGGCGGCGGATTTGTCGCAGCAGATATCCACCGCCGGCATGGAGGCGTCGGGAACCGGGAATATGAAGCTGGCGCTGAACGGTGCGCTGACCATCGGCACGTTGGATGGAGCCAATATAGAGATTCGCGACCATGTGGGCGCCGAGAACCTGTTCATTTTCGGTCTCACGGCGGAAGAGGTCGCGTCACGGCGCCCGAGCTACCAACCGCGACGCGAACTCGATGCCAATCCCGAACTCAAGAGCACGCTCGATCTCATCGAGTCGGGCTTCTTCTCGCCGGGGCGTCCCGATGACGCCAAGCCGGTGGTCAACCGCCTGCTGAGCGACGGCGAACCCTTCCTGGTGCTCGCGGATTTTGCCGCCTATGCCCAAGCGCAGGATCAGGTGGATGCCCTGTACGTGCTGGAAGACGATTGGAGCCGCAAGGCGATCGTCAATTGCCTGGCCATGGGCTACTTCTCGAGCGACCGCAGCATTCGCGAATACGCGGACCGCATATGGGCAGTGAAGCCGGTCATGTGATGGTGCAGTCTATGGTGCAACCGATTTGACCGACTCGGGGTTTACCGACTTCGATCTCCATTTGTTCGGCGAGGGCAAGCACGAGCGCATCTATGACAAGCTCGGTGCGCACACCGAGGGCCACGGCGCCGCGGCAGGAACTCGATTCGCGGTATGGGCGCCCAACGCCGAGCGGGTCAGCGTGGTGGGTGCGTTCAACCAGTGGCATGGGGACATTCATGTGATGCGGGCCCGCGCGACGGGGGGAATTTGGGAACTGGCGATTCCCGGCATCGGCGTCGGCACCGCTTATAAATACGAAATCCGCGACCATGCGGGGCGCGTGTTCACCAAGGCCGATCCGTACGGCTTCTCGATGCAGCTGCGCCCGGAGAATTGTTCCGTGGTGGCCTCTCTCGCCGGCTATGCCTGGCAGGATTCGGAGTGGCTGGCTGCCCGCGAACGCAGCGATCCGCTGCGCCGCCCGTTCAATGCCTACGAAGTGCACCTGGGCTCGTGGCGGCGTCCGTGGGATCAACGAATTCCGCCGTTCATGAGCTGGCTCGAAGCAGCGGATCAACTGATTCCCTATGTGGCGGAGATGGGTTACACGCACATCGAGCTGATGGGTGTCGCGGAGCACCCCCTCGACGCATCCTGGGGCTACCAAGTGGCCGGCTACTACGCGCCGACCGCGCGCTACGGATCTCCTCGGGAGTTCATGTTTTTCGTCGACCGTTGCCACCAGGCAGGGATCGGTGTGATTCTCGACTGGGTGCCTGCGCATTTCCCGCGCGATGATCACGGACTCGCGTACTTCGACGGCAGCGCGCTGTACGAACACGCGGATTCCCGGCTGGGCGAGCACATGGAATGGGGCACCAAGATCTTCAATTTTGGACGCCATGAAGTGCGTAACTTTCTGGTGGCCAATGCGCTGTTCTGGACCGATCTCTATCACGTGGACGGGCTGCGCGTCGATGCCGTCGCGTCCATGCTGTATCTGGATTACAGCCGAAAACCCGGGGAATGGCTGCCGAACCGCCATGGGGGGCGCGAGAACCTGGAGGCCATTGATTTTCTGCGCCAGATGAACGATGCGGTGCACCGCGCATTTCCCGGCGTGTTGACCATCGCCGAAGAGTCGACTTCGTTCGCCGGCGTAACGCAGCCGCCCGAACACGGCGGGCTCGGATTCAATTTCAAATGGAACATGGGCTGGATGAACGACACCTTGGCGTATGCGGCGCTCAATCCCATTCATCGGCGCTACAACCACCAATTGATCACCTTCTCCTTCGTGTACGCCTGGTCGGAGAATTTCATTCTGCCCATCTCGCATGACGAAGTGGTGCACGGCAAGCGCTCGCTGCTCGCCAAGATGCCCGGCGACGATTGGCAGAGGCGCGCGAATTTCCGCCTGTTCCTGAGCTTCATGTGCGCTCATCCCGGAAAGAAGCTCTTGTTCATGGGGTCTGAATTCGGCCAATGGCAGGAATGGCGGGACGAGGGCCAACTGGAATGGTCCCAATTGGCCGCGGCGGAACATCAACGCCTGCGCGACTGCGTGCGCGACCTCAATCATCTGTACCGCGCGTCGCCGCAGCTGTACGGCAGCGATTGCGATCGCGACGGATTCCGCTGGGTGGACCTGCACAATGCCGATGAGAGCATCTGGGCGTTCGCACGCTGCGCCGTCGGCGAGGACTGCGGCGCCCCCATCACCTGTGTTTTCAATGCGACGCCGGTGCCGCGCGACGGGTACGGCGTCGGGGTCGCAGAACCCGGGTCTTATCGGAAGATATTCGATTCCGACGACGTAAAATTCGGCGGCGGCGGCTATAACCAACAATCGTGGTTGAGCGCGGCGCCTGAAGGCGCTCAGGGATATCCGTACTCGTTGCGGCTGAATCTGCCGCCGCTCGGGGCGCTGTTCCTCATCGGACCGGCGTAATGAAGCGCATTCAGGCGGGTATGCCGCGGCCCTTGGGCGCAACATGGACCAACCGCGGAGTCAATTTCGCTCTATTCTCGCGAAATGCGACCCGCGTGGAGCTGTGCCTGTTCGATGCCGACAGCGGCGCCGAGGTGGGGCGTTGGGATCTGCCGGGACGCACGGGGGATATTTGGCATGGCTTGCTCTCGCCGCGGCGCGCGGGCCCGGGAACACAGTACGCATTCTGCGTTCATGGGCCGCATGAGCCGGAGAAGGGCCATCGTTTCGATGCCACGGCGGCGCTGATCGATCCCTATGCGCGCGGACTTTCACGCGGTACGCCGCTGCGCTCGCGGGTGATCGACGGCGGGTTCGATTGGGGCGGCGACCGGCCGCCTGCCGTTCCCTGGCGCGATACGCTGATCTATGAGCTGCACGTGAAGGGATTTACACAGCTTCACCCTGCGGTGCCGGCGGAATGGCGCGGCAAATATCTGGGACTGACTGTGGCTCCGGTGATCGAACACTTGAAGTCCATCGGCGTGACGGCGGTCGAACTGTTGCCTTGCCAGGCCTTCGTCAGCGAACAATTTCTGCGCGACCGCGGACTGCGCAACTACTGGGGCTACAATTCGGTGGCGTGGTTTTCGCCGGCGAACGATTATGCCTTGCACGATGCCGTCGTCGAGTTCAAGACCATGGTGAAGGCGCTGCACGCGGCGGGAATCGAGGTGATTCTGGACGTGGTGTTCAATCATACCGCCGAGGGCAACGAGGCCGGGCCTCTCCTGTCGTTGCGGGGCATCGACAATTCCGTCTACTACCGCCTCATGCCGCAAGACCGACGCTTCTATGAAAACGTCACGGGTTGCGGCAACACCGTCAATTGCGAACACCCGCAAGTCCGTGCATTGATCATCGATTGCCTCAAATACTGGGCCGAAGACCTGCACGTGGATGGATTCCGATTCGATCTCGCGACGGTGTTGGCGCGTGAAAACAACGGTTTCAATGAGCACTGCGCTTTCTTCAAATCGTTGCGCGCCGAGCCTTCGCTCGCTTACGTCAAGCTGATCGCCGAACCCTGGGACGTGGGATGGGGCGGCTATCAGCTCGGGCGATTTCCGCCGGGCTGGGCGGAATGGAACGACCGCTACCGGGACGCGGTGCGCTCGTTTTGGCGGCGCGACGGCGGAAAAATCGGCGAGTTCGCGGAGAGGTTCTCGGGTTCGAGCGACCTGTTCAGGCACAACGGCCGCAAGCCGACCGCCAGCATCAATTTTCCGGCGGCGCATGACGGTTTCACGCTGTGCGATCTGGTCTCCTACAACGAGAGGCACAACGAAGCCAATCTCGACGGCAACTCCGACGGGCACAACGATAGTTCGAGCTGGAATTGCGGCGTCGAGGGCCCGACGGACGAGGCCGGCGTGAATGGACTGCGCAAGCGGCAAATGCGCAACTTACTGGCCACGCTGTTCTTTTCACAGGGTGTGCCCATGCTTCAAGCCGGCGACGAGTTCGCGCGGACGCAGCGCGGCAATAACAACGCCTACTGCCAGGACAACGAGATATCCTGGATCGACTGGCACCTGCGCAGCGTCAACCGAGATTTGCTGCGGTTCGTGCAATTGCTGGCACGGCTGCGGCGGCGACATGTCGAGTTTCGCCGCGAGACCTTTCTCAAGGGCGCGGCGTCACGCGTCGGCGCCAAGGATGTGACGTGGTTAAATGTCGGCGGCACCGAGATGAAGCAAGGTGAGTGGCAGGACGGGAGCCTGCGCACCCTGGGTATCTGGTTCGGCAAGCGGAACAATTTGGAAGGACGCTTGTTGCTGCTGATGAACGCCGGCGAGTCGGCGCAGACATTTGCGCTGCCGGCGGCTCCGGCCGACGAGCCCTGGATCCGGCAATTCGACACGGCGCTCGACGTTTTCGAGGCGGTGGGCCTTGGCCACGCGCGCGAATATCGCCTGGATGCCAGCAGTGTCGCTCTATTGGAGTGCTGAAATGGCGGACACGACAGTGATCGAGAGGTTGGCCCGGCTGCGGGGCATCGGCGACGCCTATCATGACTATCGCGGCGAGTTGCGGCATTTCACTCTCGGGACGAAGAAGAATCTGTTGCGGGCGATGGGGTGCAAAGTGGACGAACCTGCCGCCTTGACGCTCGAGCTCCACCAGCTCGAGATCGCTCGTTGGCGCAAGCTCCTGCCGCAGGTCGCGGCCGCGCGCAGCGCGCGCATCGGCGTCGACATCAATGTCACCGCGCGCGAATTCGGATCCGCACTGGTGTGGTCGGTGCAGTTCGAGGACGGCTCGCGGCGCGGGGGGACGACCTCGACGGCCGATTGCCCGGAGATCTGGAGGGGCGAAGTCGAGGGATCCTGGATCACGCGCCGGCGCCTCGAGTTGCCCATCGATCTGCCTGCGGGCTATCACGAACTGGAGGCGAAAATCGCCGGCGGGACCGCCGATCGCTGCCTGCTGATCATCTCGCCGGCGCGATGCTACGAGCCCGAGGCGATCATCGCGGACCGACGGCTGTGGGGCATGGCCGTGCAGCTGTACACGCTGCGATCGCGGGACAATTGGGGTATCGGGGATTTCAACGATCTGCAAACGCTGATCCGATGGGTGGCGCCGCACGGCGCGGGATTCATCGGCCTGAATCCCCTGCATGCGCTTGCGCCCGCGGATCCTGACAGATCCAGCCCGTACAGTGCATCGAGCCGACACTTCCTCAACGTTCTGTACATTGCCGTCCCGCTGGTGCCGGAATTTCGAGATTGCGAGGCGGCGCGCGAACGAATGGCCGAACCCGCGACCGTGCAGCGCCTGAGTGAACTGCGCGGCCGTGATTTGGTGGACTACCGCGGCGTGGCCGAGCTCAAGCTCGACGTTCTCGCGCTGCTGTATCGCGATTTTTGCAGCCGGCACCTGGCATTGGGAACGGCCCGGGCGAGGGACTTCCGCGCCTTCACGGCGTCGGGCGGCGCGCTATTGCAGATGCACGCGCGCTTCGACGCGCTCGACCGGTATTTTCGCGCCACCTTGGGCACGGCTTCCGGTTGGCTGAGTTGGCCGGAAGAATTCCGGGATGTGAATGGCAGCGCGGCGGTGCGATTCGCGGCCGCACATCCCGGCGAAGTTGAATTCCATGCGTATTTGCAATGGCTGGCGCATGAACAGCTGTGCGGGGCGCAGGCGCTGGCACGCGAACTCGGCATGCCCATCGGTCTGTACGGCGACTATGCCGTGGGCGCCAACCCTTCCGGCTCCGAGACCTGGACGGATCAAGAGAGTTTCCGGCGCGGAGCCGAGATTGGCGCGCCGCCGGATCCGCTGGCGCTCAAGGGTCAGGGCTGGGGCATACCGCCGCAAGATCCGTCCGCGATGCTGGCGCAGCGGCTGCAAGGGTTCGTGACACTGATCCGCAACAATATGCGCTACTACGGCGCTCTGCGCCTGGATCACGTGATGTCGCTGTTCCGCTTGTGGTGGGTTGCAGCCGGGTCCTCGCCCACCGAGGGCGCGTACGTGCACTATCCCTTGCAGCAACTGCTCACGGTATTGTCGCTGGAAAGCGCGCGCGGTGCCTGTGTGGTCGTCGGCGAGGACCTCGGCGTGGTGCCCGATGAAATGCGCCGGGCCATGCCCGAGTGCGGTCTCTACCACTACAAGGTGCTGCTGTTCGAAAAGCTGGACGGCCGATTTCGGCGACCCGACGAATATGTGCGGCATGCCTTGGCCACGGTCACCACTCACGACATGCCGACCTTGCGGAGCTACTGGGAGGGACGCGATATCGAGCTGCGCCGCCGCTTGAATCTCTATCCCAGCACCGAAATCGAAAGCGACGTCATCCGCGAGCGGGAGCACGACCGGGCATCGCTGTTGGAAGCCCTGCAGGCGCAGGGGCTCAAACCCGCGCAGCCGGCGACGCCGTTCGATGCGTTCACCGCCGAGCTTGCACATGCCTTGCATCTATACCTCGCGCGCTCGGCGACAACGCTGGTCGCCCTGCAACTCGAAGATCTATTGGGCGAGACTCTCCCGGTGAACGTGCCCGGAACCGATCGGGAATATCCCAATTGGCAGCGCAAGGTGTCTGCCGATATCGAGGAGGTGGCCATGCGTGCCGATTTGGCGGCGTGCTTCGACGAAATTCGCCTGGCGCGAGGCTAACCTGGGCTCGTTTGCGCAGCGGTGCCCGCGTCTGCGGCGCTTTCCGCGCGCGCTTGCGCCAGCGCCGCCCAACCCCAGATGCAGGCGCCGATCACGACCGCGATGGGTACGATTTTGACGGCCTGCGCCAGGGAGAACTGATCGGACAAGGCACCGATGAGGGGCGGCGAGAGCGCATCGCCGAGGAGATGAATGGCAAACACGCCGAGCGCGATTGCCGTCGCCCGCTCGGTGGCCGAGACGAGATTGATGATGGCGGCGTTGATCGGACCGGTCGACAGGAAGAGACATAATTGCGCCCACACCATGCTCACCAGGTACACCGTGTGCGAACCCGTGGTGAGCGCCACCCACACGAAAGGCGCGGCCACCAGGGTCGCGATCGCGGACAACCACAGATAGGCCCGGCGTGAATACTTGGCGCAGTAGTCGCCCAGCCAGCCGCCGACGAAAGTGCCGATGAAGCCGGTGATGACCACGATGGCTCCGAAGCTCACCGTGGCCTCGCTGCGCGGAATGCCGCGGGCGCGTTCGAGAAACGCCGGCATCCAAACGGCGAGACCGCCCACGGCAAAGGTGTAGGCGGCGTATCCCAGAATCGTGAGCGCATACGGCTTGTTGCGCACGAGCCGGCCATAGGCCGCCCAGGTGTCTTGGCGCAAGTTGGCCGCCGGCGACGTCGGTACCGGTTTGGCGGCAGGCGCGGCGCCGGCAGCGCCCGCATCCGCGTGCACGGCGTCGGTGTCCTGCACCCCGCGCGGCGGATCCCGCAGCAACAAGCACAGTACCGCCAGCAACAAGCCGGGAATGCCGGCGACGAAGAACGCCATGCGCCAGCCATAGTGCTTGTCGACCAGTCCGCCGACCACGTAGCCCAGGGCAGAACCGACCGGGATGGCGCAGAAGAAAATGGCCATCACGCGGCCGCGCTGACGCACGGGAAAATAATCCGACAATAAACTCGGTGCGATCGTGACGTAGGCCGCTTCACCGACGCCGACGGACGCGCGCGCGGCGAGCAGGGTCAGGTAGCTGCCTGCAAACCCCGACAGGGCGGTGGCGAAGCTCCAGCAGGCGACCCCGAGGGCGATCAATCGGGGCCGCGAACGTCGATCGCCCAATGCGCCGAATATCGGCGCCGTCAGGGTGTACACCACCAGGAAACCGGACATGAGCGATCCCAGATTTGCGTCCGAGAGTCCGAGCTCCGAGTGCTTCAGGCTTTCGATCAGCGCGGATACGACGTAGCGATCCAAATAGCTGAACAGATTGATGAACGAGAGAACGGCGAGACCGAAACCCGCAGAGCGAACCCAGGACTCTTGTGTTTGACCTGCCATGCACCGGTATAGTAGCAACGCCTTTTGCATTTGGGTTTATTTTGTCGGGGTTCAATGTTCGGCAAGTCATGGATGCTTTGCGCAGCCGCGATGATGGGCACAGTGCTGTGGTTCGCTCTGTTGGCGGAGCGTCCGCTGTTCGACCCGGATGAAGGGCGCTACGCCGAGATACCTCGCGAGATGCTGAGCGGCGGCGATTGGGTGATTCCGCATCTCAATGCGCTCGTGTACCTGGAAAAACCTCCGCTGCAATATTGGCTCACTGCGCTCAGCTTCCGCGCCTTCGGCGAGAATGAGTTCGCGGCGCGGTTATGCACGGGACTGGCCGGCTATCTGTCGCTCGCGACGGTATTCTTGCTCGGCCGAAAACTCTGGGGATTCGACGCCGGCGTGAGAGCGCTGTTATTCACTTCTGCATCCACCTTGTTCGTGCTGCTGGGACATCAGCTGACGCTCGACATGTTGTTGAGCTTCTGCTCGACCGCGGCCTTGGGCGCTTTCCTGATGGCGCAGTCGCGGCGCGGCGAGTCTTGGCGCGCCTGGATGCTGGGTTGCTGGGCCGCGATGGCGCTCGCGATGCTTACCAAGGGATTGATCGGTGTGCTGATTCCGGCGGCCACCTCGTGCGTGTACGTGCTGTGGCAACGGGATTGGACACTGCTGCGGCGGTTGAATCTACGCTGGGGGCTGCCGCTGTTTATGGCGATCGCAGCGCCCTGGTTCGTACTGGCGGCGCGCGCCAACCCGCAATTCTTGAAGTTTTTCTTCGTGCGCGAACATTTCCAGCGGTTTCTCACGCCGATCGAACATCGTACGCAGCCGTGGTGGTTCTTCGCGCCGGTACTCGTGGTGGGAATCATGCCGTGGCTGCCCCAGGCGGCGCGCGCCCTGGCTGTGCCGTTCGCGGAGCGCGCGCCGCGCGGCCAATTCGATGCGGCTCGGCTGCTGTGGATATGGAGCGTATTCGTATTGATATTTTTCTCGTGCTCAGACTCCAAATTGATTCCGTACATTCTGCCGGCCGTGCCCGCGCTCGCGCTGCTCTGCGCAAGCCGGACGGCCGGCGACAGCCGCGGCAGCTTGCTGGCCGGCGCACTGCTGTCCCTGGCGTCCTGCGCGGGGGTACTGGTCTATGTGAGCGGCCGGTGGGGTTCGATCGACGCTCGCGCACTGCTGCTGCTCATACGCCCGACGCTGGTCTGGACGTGCGTCTTGCTGGCCGTCGGCGCACTCGCCTCGGTGGCGTGTGTGCTGCGCGGCCGGCCGCTCGCGGCGCTCGCGAGTTTGTGCGTCTCGTGGTTCTTGGGGTCAGGCACGATTCTCGTCGCGGCGAATGCCGCGCAGGCTCTGTTCAGCGCAAAGGATATGGCGGCGGCGCTGCGCCTCCGGCCCGCTGCAGCCGATCCTGCCCGCGCACCCATATTCGCCGTGCAGGCCTACCAACAGTCGCTGGTCTTTTATTTGCAGCGCCCCGTGATCTTGGTCGACTATCGGGATGAGTTCGACTTGGGCCTGACCCTGGATCCGGAGCGCGGCATTGCGACTTTGCCGAAATTCGCCGAGGCCTGGCAGTCCCTGAGCCAGGGCTTTGCCATCATGCGGCCGGACACCCGGGATGAGCTGTCCGAACGCGGGCTTGCGATGCACGAGATCGCGCGTTTTCCGGACCGAGTGATAATCAGTCGTCGTTAATCGCATGCGGTTCCCGTAACCGGCCCTACGCCCCGAGCGCGCGTTATACAATTCGGCGGGAATGTCTCCCTGACGCGGTTTTGTTATGCACCGTCGTGGTGCGTAACGGAGAAATCCTTGTCTATCCATGTTGCCCTGAATCACGTCACCCACTATCGCTATGACCGATTGGTGGGCTTGAGTCCGCAAGTGGTGCGGCTGCGCCCGGCGCCGCATTGCCGTACGCGGATTTTGAGCTATTCGCTCCAGGTGCAGCCGACGGGTCATTTCATCAATTGGCAGCAAGATCCGCAGGCGAACTATCTGGCGAGGCTGGTGTTTCCGGACCAGACTCGTGAGCTTCGAATCGAGGTCGATTTGGTTGCCGAGATGTCGGTCATCAATCCGTTCGATTTCTTCCTCACGCCGTACGCGGAACAATTTCCTTTCAAATATGAGGCGAACGAGCGCCGGGAATTGGTGCCGTACTTGGTCAAGGCACCGGCAACGCCGCTGCTCGCGAGCTATCTTGCCGAAATCCCGCGCGAGCGCTGCCGCACCATCGATTTCGTCGTCGGCATCAATCAGCGTCTCGCCGCGGAGATTCGCTATCTGATTCGCCTCGAACCCGGTGTGCAATTGCCCGAGGAAACGCTGGTGAAGCGCTCAGGATCGTGCCGGGATTCCGCCGCCTTGCTGGTGCAGCTGATGCGCCACGTGGGTCTCGCGGCACGGTTCGTTTCCGGCTATCTCATCCAGCTGGTGCCGGATGTGAAGGCGCTCGACGGGCCCGTGGGAGCCAAGGAAGACTTTACCGACCTTCATGCCTGGTGCGAGGTGTACTTGCCCGGCGCGGGTTGGATCGGGCTCGATCCCACATCGGGATTGCTGGCCGGCGAAGGACATATACCGCTCGCATGTACGCCCGAGCCGTCGGCGGCCGCACCCGTGAGCGGCGGGGTGGATGAGTGCGAGACGTCGTTCGAGCATCGGATGAGCGTGCAGCGAGCCTGGGAGGCGCCGCGCGTCACCAAGCCGTACAGCGATGCACAGTGGTCGTCCATCGAAGCCGTGGGCCGCGCCGTCGATGCGGACCTGGAAGCGCAGGACGTGCGCCTCACGATGGGTGGAGAACCCACGTTCGTGTCGATCGACGATCCGGACGGCGCCGAATGGAATACCGCGGCGCTGGGTCCGCAGAAGCGCCGCTTGGCCGCGGATTTATATCACCGCCTGAAGAATAAATACGCTCCGGCGGGCCTCGCGCATTTCGGACAAGGCAAGTGGTATCCGGGCGAACAGCTGCCGCGCTGGTCGTTGAACTGTTATTGGCGCAAGGACGGCGAGCCGTTGTGGGCGAACTCCGGATTGATCGCCGATGAGCGCACCCGGTATGCGGTGTCGGAGGACACGGCGCGGCGCTTCCTCGTGCGCGTAGCCGAGGAATTGGGACTGGATCCGACATTCGTCTTTCCGGCCTACGAAGACGCCTTCTACTACTTATGGCGCGAGCGCCGTCTGCCGGCAAACGTCGATCCGCTCGATTCGCGGCTCGAGGACCCGATGGAGCGCGCGCGTCTGGCGAAGATCTTCGAACAGGGCTTGGGCGAAACCATCGGCCATGTACTGCCCCTGGCGCGAAGCGTGGAAGACGAGCGATGGCAGACGGGATTGTGGTTCCTGCGCACCGAACGCTG
>DASYFQ010000282.1:0-4080 GCA_036498345.1 Steroidobacteraceae bacterium | reverse complement strand
GAAATCGTCTGCTCCAGTAGATAAGTACCCGTCATGTTGAACGCCAGACTGCCGAGATGATGGAGGCCGAGATCATCCAGGTCCTGGCGGTAGTGGAGGTTCAAATCGACGCCGCGGTTTCGGAGAAAGCCAATGTTCTGGTCGGTCTCCGTCACCCAGCCGGCGCTGCCGAAGATGATGCCATTCGGACCGCGATGGATCAGAGAACAGAGACTGTCCTGGCCCTGGAGCAGACAGCCGTTGACGACCTGCGCCCCCGCAAGATGGGTGATGTAGTTGCCGACCCGCACGGCCCAGTAATCGACGGAGAGGTCGAAGTCTGGCGCGAAGCGCGGCGTGAGTATGAAGCCGACCGTCCAGGTGTCCGCCGTCTCCGGTCGCAGAGCCGGATTGCCGCCGAAGAGACCCCCGCAGTCGCTGGATCGGCAGCCGGGGATCGTACCGTACTGCGCCGAGGTGACGCCGGTCTTCGCGCATGCGGCGAGCGTCGCCGCCGGCGTGGCGCCGGAGCACGGATCTTGATAGCCGGCGTCGGTGTTCAGCGACTGCGGAAAGAAAAGCTCGTAGATATTCGGCGCCCGGGCGGCGCGGTTGAAGCTCCCGCGGAACCGTATATCGCTGGTCGGAGCGTAATCAGCCCCCACTTTAAAGGTATTGGTCGAGAAACCACCCCGCGACCCCCCGATCGAGTAGCTCGAATGGCGGTCGGCCACGTCCAGATTCAACGCCTTGACGAGCGGCATCCCCTCGATAACCGGAATGCGGATCTCGCCGTATTCCTCGGTGACATTCTCCGATCCCGATACCACCGGCCAGACCTGGCCCTGGCCGATGAGATCGTTGCTCTGCAACTCATTGTCCGGCAGGAAATTCAGCTGATCGCGCCGGAAGCTTACGCCGAGCGTGGCCGCAAGCGGATTGTGCGCCCACGGGCTCTTGCCGCCCCACGCGCCGAAATCTCCGGAGACGTTCGCATCCACCGTCGATTCGACCGAGCTGCCAGTCTTCAATCCCGGCGTCGAGAGATAATTGAACATGGCCGGCGTAATCGCGCCGTATTTAAAGATGTTGACCGGCACACAGCCGGTACTTCCCGGGGTGGCGCACCCGAAAAGAGAGTTCTCCAGCTTGGCGGTTGATATGTCGTTCATGTAATGCTCGGACAACAGCGAGTCCCAATACGTCCCGGAGGCGTCGTAGGTCCAATCGCTGGCGCCGATGCGGCCTCGCACTCCCACCACCGCCCGGTAGTCCGTGTGTCGCAGCTGGTCGATGCGAGGATAAGTGGCGGGAAGACGCAGACCCGGCATCTCAATGGTGGCGACGTTCGGCTGGCCGTTGGCCTGGTAGACCGGCAGCCGGTTGCCGCTGGCGTCCTGACAGATGAGGGGCTCCTCGGCCGCCGACAGGAACTGATTGTTGCAGGGGACCTGCAAAAATCCCGTCGGGCCCTGGCCTTGGGACAGCCCGCCCGGGGCCACTTGCGCGCTGGTGGAATCATCCATGAGCATCGCTTCGGCGTACACGTCCGCCCACTCACTGAGTCGATAGTCACCTAAGGCTCCCAGCGACTTGCGCTGGTCCGCGCGCTGCAGATAGTTGGTCGACGGCGTGTTGAAGTTGAACGAATTATTGTATTTGACGAAGGTCGCCGAGCCGTCGGGATTCAGCGCGTAGTCCTTGCCGTTGTTGGTGTGGAAATTGCCGAATGCAGAGTCGGAGCTGCCCCCGCAGACGAGCCCGTTGCCCGCCTTGTTGAGGTTGGTCTCGCAGCTGAGATAATTCCGCGAGACGTTCAGAATCGGGTCCGTCGAACGGTAATCGACGTACAGGGTGACGTTGCCGCGGTCCTGGTCGAGATTGGTCCCGAGGACGAGCGTTGTATCGCTGACGAGCCCGCCGAACTGGTTGCCGCCGGGAATGGGGGGCTTGTTCACGAGAGGCGCCGACGCCAGCATCGCATCTGATGGGCCTCCATTGGTATGTTGGGCGTCGTTGAAGGTCTGCGTGATCTGCACGCCTTGGAAATTGCGAATTAGATGGAAATTGACGACGCCGGCGATCGCGTCCGAGCCGTACGCGGCCGAAGCGCCGCCGGTCAGGACATCCACGCCGCTGACGAGCGCCGCCGGAATGAAGTTGATGTCGGCGGCTTCGCCGTCCGGACTTTGCGGATCACCGGGGCCGAGACGGCGACCGTCGATCAGCACCAGGGAGCGGGTCGGACCGAGGCCGCGGAGGTTGACGTTGTCGACGCCGGTCGAATTATTGGACGTCGTGTTGCTTTGGGCCGTATGCAACTGCGGGAGTTCATTCACGACGTTCTCGATGTTGGTGGCGCCCTCGTACTGGATCTCGGCGCTCGACACCGCGGTGATCGGGCTCTCGCTGGTAATGTTCGGCGCGCGGATGCGCGTGCCGGTGACGACGACTTCCTGCAGGCTCGGCGCCTGCTGGGCGCTCGGTGCCTGCTGCGGGCTCGGTGGATCCTGAGGGACATCTGCTGCGTACACGCGTCCGAGGCCCGCCGCCAGATAGATTGCCGCGGCGGCGAGGCTGCTGATGCACCAGCGCTTCACGCAATGATTGCCATCCCACAAGTGATCGCCATCCCGCAAGCGATCGCCATCCATAAGCGTCTCGTCGTAATACATGTCATTCCCCCGCTTTTTTCTCGATAGTTGACTTGGGGCTCTCTCCACAGCCTTGATCGTGCTGCGCGGCGTTGCAGGCCTGGACGACCTTGAGACCGGTGTGGTTGTTGTGGGCCGAGAAGCTCCCGAACTTCGACATGTACGCGCCCCCCCCAACCGTACGTTCTTATGAGTCGCGAGTGCGTCGGCCTAGGAGTGCGCCGCGCCTTTCAAAGGATGGTAAGCATTTATCGTGCCACCCCGCGGCGGTCCTAGGGCTTCACCACAGATGCCGGTGGCCGGCGGGCCACGCACCAAAGCGTGTTGCGAATCCGCCGTCCGCGGCACGAGCGAGGCTCAAGGGCGTTTGCCACCCACCGGCATTTCAGTGCGCACGTTCAGAATTGCAACGTTGATGTGCACGGCTGAAATGCGTGCGCACGACGGGAGTCCGCGCCCGCTATCGCGCCGGGCGCCGCCACGTGGCGGAGCACCGGCGAATCGGCGCCATCGACCCGATACACGCCGTCCAGAAACAGCATGTGAAAGTGCACGTTGAGGTTCAGCGCCGAGCCGAAGGACTAAAAGGTCGGACCAACTTGATTTAGTGTATATACGTATATACATTAAATGGGTGGACATCAGCTTTGATGCTGCCAAAAGCGAGCGTAATGTCGCTAAGCGGGGAATGTCGTTCGAACAGGCAGCTGAGTTCGAGTGGGATAGCGCACTGCTCGTCGAGGACTTGCGTCGCCCTTATGGCGAGCAGCGATATCAAGCATTGGGGTTGATTGCTGGCCGCCTGCACATGCTGGTTTACTCCTCGGGCACGTAAAGCCCCTGTCATCAGCCTGCGCAAAGCGAACAAACGTGAGGTAAGGCGATATGAAACGCAAGCGTAACCCAGATAAAACAGATCGCGACAATCCAGCGTGGACGAAGTCAACCTTCGCGCGCGCGCGTAAGGGGCAGGATGTCTTGCCGGAAATCTTTGGACCATCGACGGCGGCCAGGATGCTTAAACCTCGGGGTCGGCCCAGAACGGGTAAGGCACGTACATCGATTTCACTGCGACTACCACCGGAGACGTTGGCGCGATGGAAAGCGACGGGTCCAGGATGGCAGACGCGAATGGCTGACGCTTTATCGAAAGCCATCTAGGACGGTTCTGGTGCATTGACGGTCGCGGACGCGTTTTCGGCTATTGTCCTTGCTTTCCCACTTCGGCCGCACCGTGAAACGCCTGGAAACAGGCCGTCGTAGCGCCAGATGACTCGGCGTGTGGCTGTCTATTGTCATCTTGCGCGGCCAACGCGGCAACGAAATCGTCAGCCGGTGTTGCGCCGCCTGCGTGTCGACTTGCGAGCTCCAGCTTTCACATCCGGTGAGGGCGAGTCCGGCGGGGTCCAGATCTTGACGAGGCGTGATTTTCGGATGGCCTTGTCGT
>DASYFQ010000281.1:0-6374 GCA_036498345.1 Steroidobacteraceae bacterium | reverse complement strand
GAACGAAATATCCTGGGGTGCATCGGATAGCCCGGCGATGATTCCGGTGTCTTGCTGCGGGAAGAAACCCTTGGGTATCTCGATGTACAGGATCACGGTCGCGGCGACCGTGATCAGAAACGCCGTCAAGGTGGCGCGCTTGTGGTCCAGGCAGAAATCCAGACCGCGCGTGTACCCGGCCAAGAGACGATCGAAGGCTCTCTCGATGACCATATACGCTTTGCCGTGCTTGGCGTGTTTCTCGTCGCGCAAGAACAAGGCGCACATGGTCGGGGAAAGCGTCAGGGCCACGAAGGCTGAGATGACGATGGTCATCGTCATGGTGATCGCAAACTCGCGGAACAGCCGGCCGATGATGCCGCCCATCAGCAGCAGCGGGATGAACACGGCGATCAGGGAGACGCTGATGGACAGGATGGTGAAGCCTATCTCGCCGGCACCCTTCAGGGTCGCCTCCATGGGCGAGAGACCTTCCTCGATATGCCGATAGACGTTCTCCAGCATCACGATAGCGTCGTCGACCACGAAACCGACGGCGATAGTCAGCGCCATGAGCGACAGGTTGTCGAGGCTGTAATGGAGCACGTACATCATGGCCGCGGTGCCGAGCAGCGCCAGGGGTACCGTGATGCCGGGAATGATGGTCGCCCAGGCGTTGCGCAGGAATAGGAAAATGACCATCACGACCAGTGCGATGGTGAGCGCCAGCGTGAACTCCACGTCTTGCACCGCGGCCTTGATGGTGATGGTGCGGTTGGCGACCGTGTCCACTTTGATCGATGGCGGCACGGAAGCGAGCGCATGGGGCAATAGCGCCTCGACGCGCTGCTCTGCATCGATGACATTGGCGCCGGGTTGTTTGTAGACTTGCAGCAAAATGCCGTTGCGGCCGTTTTGCCAGGCCGTCAGCAAGGTATTCTCCGGACCGTCGACCGCGATGCCGATGTCGCGGATGCGTACCGGAGCGCCATTCTTGTAGGCCACGACCACATCGTTCCAGGGAGCGGCTTTCAGCAGCTGATCGTTGTCGTATATCGTCAAACTGCGCTTGGGCCCGTTGATCGAACCTTTGGGTGCATCGACCGTGGCGGCCGTGATGACGGCGGCCACGTCCTCCATTTGCAGGCCCAGCGCCGCCAGCTTGGTGGGATCGATCTGTACGCGTACCGCGGGCTTCTGCTGTCCGCCGATCGAAACCTGCGCGATCCCCGGAATTTGGGATATTTGCTGCGCGAGAATATTCTCGGCGTAGTCGTCGACGGTGGTCACCGGCAGCACATCCGAGTGTACCGCCAAGATCAGAATCGCCGAATCGGCGGGGTTGACCTTGCGGTAGGTCGGCGGGGTGGGCAGGTTCTTGGGCAGCTGGCCGCCTGCGGCGTCGATTCCCGTTTGCACGTCCTGTGCGGCCGCGTCGATGTTGCGGTTCAGATCGAACTGCAGTGTGATCTGCGTGGTGCCGAGCACATTGGTCGAGGTCATCTGCGACAGACCGGAGATTTCCGCGAATTGATATTCCAGCGGCGTCGCGACCGACGAAGCCATGGTCTCGGGGCTTGCGCCCGGCAACTGCGCGCTGACCTGAATGGTGGGGAAGTCGACCTGCGGCAGAGGCGCCACGGGCAACATGGGATAGACGACGAGGCCAACCAGAAAAATGCCGCCCATCAACAGCGAAGTGGCGATCGGCCGCCGGACGAAGGGTTCTGAAATGCTCATGATTCTTCGGCGGCCACCGCGCGTACGTGCACGCCCGCCTGCAGACGGTATTGATTGCTGGTCACGACGCGCTCATTCAACGCGAGGCCGGTACGGACCACGGTCAACCCGCCGCTTTCGTCGCCGATCTTCAGCTGCCGGACCTCCACGGTCGAATCCGGCTTCACCACATAGGTGAAAGGCCCATTCGGCCCAAGCTGCACCGCCGCCGTGGGCAGCGTCAGCACATTACGCTCGGTGCGCACCAGCACGCGGGCGTTGACATACTGCCCCGGCCAAAGCGTATTGTGGCCATTGCTGAACGTCGCTTTGAGTTTCGCCGTACCGGTGGTCTGGTCAATCTGGTTGTCCACCAATGCCAATGTCCCACGATCGAATTCGGTGTTCCCGTCCCGCGAGACGGTGGTGACGCTGACCGGGCCGGCGGCGAGCGCGGCATTGACGGCTGCCAAATCATCCTCCGGCAGCGTAAAGATCACCGAAATGGGCTGCACCTGCGTCACGACCACGATGCCCGTGGTCGCCGCCGCGTGCACGATGTTGCCCGGATCCACCAGGCGTATGCCCGTGCGGCCGTTGATCGGCGACGTGATGCGGGTGTAGTCGAGCTGAGTACGGGCGTTGTCGATGACGGCCTGGTCGACCTGCACCTGGGCGGTGAGCTGACCGACCGTTGCGCGCTGCGTGTCGACGGTCTGCTTGCTCGCCAAGTCCTGCGGCTGCAATAGCGTGTATCGCTCGAGGTCCAGCTTGGCGTTTGCCAGCTGGGCCGCGTCCTTCACCTTGGTGGCGAGCGCTTGCTCATACGCCGCCTGATTCGGGCGCGGGTCGATCTGCGCGAGGAGGTCGCCCTTGTGCACGCTCTGACCTTCAGTGAACGCGACGTTCTGCAGTTCGCCGTCGACGCGCGCGGTCACGGTCACCGTATAGAATGCCTGAACGGTGCCGAGCCCCGAAAGATAAATCGGCACGTCGGCGTGCGCCACGGTTGCAGTGTCGACGACGATTGCCGGCGGCGTACCGGGCGTGGCGGCATCGGCCTGCTTGTGTACCGCCGCACGCCAGACGAACAGCAGTACTGCCGCCAGAGCGGCCAGCCCAAGCCAAGTGTGTTTACGGACTTTCGAGATATCTTTCATCTGAGCGTTACCCTACATGCCACCCGCCGCCGAGCGCGATGAACAAATTCACCAGCGCCTGCAGATGCAAAAAATTCACTTGTACCAACTGGTCCTGCGCGCTGAACAGCGCATTTTCCGTATTGAGCACGGTCAGAATGTTGACGGTTCCGGCGGACATTTGTTTCTGGGCGAATTCATAGGCTCGCCGAGCCGTGGCCACGGCGTCCTGCTGCCGCTTTTGCTGCTCGGCCGTTTGTTGAGCCGCCACCAAGGCATCTTCGACGTTGGTGAACGCCGTGAGCACGGTCTTGTGATAGGTGGTCAGCAGCTCGGTATAGCGCGCCTTGCTGAAAGCCACCTGGCCGCGGATCGCGCCGCCGTGAAAGATCGGCTGGGTCAGACCCGCGGCGATCGAGTACACCTGGTTGCGCGGATTCACGAACGAGGTCAGCGATTGGCTCTGGTAGCCGCCGGCCGCGGTCAGCTGGATGTTGGGAAATAAAGCCGCCCGAGCCACGGTGATGTCCGCGTTGGCGGCAATCAACTGCTGCTCCGCCGAGGCCACATCCGGACGGCGCGACAGCAGCTGCGACGGCAGACCTTCGGCGATGGCCGGGCTCGACAGATTCGTGAGCGTGCCCATGTCGACGTCGACCGATTCGGGCGTTTCGCCGATGAGCACGGCAAGCGCATGCACGGTCTGGCGAAATTGCTGAAGCAGCGGCGGAATGGCTGCGTTCAATATCGCCACCGTGGTCTCTTGCTGCGCGACGTCGAGTCCCGTGGCGGTGCCGGCGGATAGTTCGAGCCTGAAGCCGTCGAGGATCTTCTGGCCGTTATCGAGATTCTGCTGCGCCACTTGGATGCGGTCGCGCAACTCCAGTGCTTGAAAGTACGTGGTAGCCACGCTGCTGACCACCGTGAGCGCGACGGTCTGCTGATCGTAACGGCTGGCCGTCGCGGCCGCGCGTGCGGCATCGCGCGTGGCCCGATTCTTGCCCCAGAAATCGAGTTCGTAACTCGCGCTCAACTCGGAATTGAACGTGTTGAACAGGCGGCTGACGCCCGAATTCGTGGTTTGCGCGCGCTGGCGGCTGCCGCTCGCTCCAAGGTCGACTGAAGGCAGGAGCGCGGCTCCGGCGATTCGCGCCTGCGCATCCGCCTCTTGCACGCGGGCAATGGCACCGGCCAAGTCGTCGTTGTTGTGCTGAGCTTCGGCAATCAATTCATCGAGCTTCGCCGATCCAAATCCATGCCACCATTCGGCCGCGGGCCAAACCGAGGCCGATTCGCCGCCGGCGTTTGCGCCTGCTGATTCGTGCCATTGCGCCGGCAACGGGATATCCGGGCGTTTGTAGGCGGGCCCCACGCTGCACCCCGTGACCCAGGCGCAGATTCCCCCGAAAAACGCCGGTCCTAAGGGTTGCCATTTCATGCCCGCCACCCTGGGCTCGTAGCCATTAAACACGAGTGGTCGGATTGTTAAGTTCCGTTAATGGACCGTCGGCGTTTCGGAAGGAGAAATTAGGACAGTTCTGACTTGAAAGAAAGCACCAATAAGCGCTATACATACCAAATGGTAACTAAGTCGGCTTCTGAGTTGTTCGAGTTTCACGAGACGTTGACGCAAGCCGAGGATCGTCTGGCGCGCGAAGTGCTGGAACGCATCACCGCGAGATGGGCGCTGTCGGTCATGCGCATCTTAGCGGAAGCGAACGGTCCGTTGCGCTTCTCCCGGGTGCTCGAACGCGTCGAAGGCATCAGTCAAAAAGCGCTGACGCAGACCCTGCGCACACTGGAGAGAGAGGGTCTGATCACCCGCACCTTGTACCCGCAGGTACCGCCCCGGGTTGAGTATGAACTGACGCCGCTTGGCCGCGATCTCTTGGTGCCGGTGGCGTCGCTTTGGCGCCTGATCGCGGGAAAGCTGCCGGACTTTGCGGCGGCAGAGGCGCTGCGCCGCGACTTATAGGGATCTGCGCGCTGCGGACTCCCAGCGGTCCGGCACCTTGACTAGTTTCCGGCTGCCGCGGTCCGCGCGGGGCCCGGCAGGGCCTCGCGCTGCGGCAGGTACGCGTCGATGAGTGCGCGCACCGCAGGCAGCGCCGCGGATATGGGCCCGCTGCCGAGCGGAAAAATCAGGCGCGTGAAGTATCCGCCGTCCAACAGCAACATGAGCGCGTCGCCGAGGCTTAGCGGATCGCGCGCTCCCGCGGCCTCCGCCATGGCATGCAGGCGCCTGCGCACCTTTTCCTTGTACTCGCGCACCAGCCTGCTCAATTCGTCTTCGTCATCGGATATTTCCGCTGCCGCGTTGCCGAGCGCGCACCCACGACAGCTGTCGGACATGGCAATTTCCAATTGCGCTTCGAACAGAGCCTCAATTTGGCGGCGCGGATCACCGGGATAGCGGGCCACGGCGGTGTCCCACCAGGCCCAATAATCCCGTTCCTGTTCGCGAAGATATTCGGCGACCAGCGCGTCTTTGGAGGCGAAACTACGGTAGAAGCTCATTTTATTGGAGCCGGCTTCTGCGGCGATGGCGTCGACACCCACGCCGTGTATGCCATGGCGATAGAAGAGCTCGCAGGCCGTTTCGAAGATCCGGTCGCGCACGCGCGTCTTGGCGCCCGGCGCCGACGCGCACGGTCCCGGTTCGTCGTCACTTAGGCTTATGCCTGTTTTATCGATACTCATAGCCAACTCTCTATTGACAAGGATGTTACCACCCGGTAACTTCACCTCGTGTCGTGTTACTTACCAGTAACTCACATAGACAGGATCGTCGCCTCAAAGTTCTAAGTCAAGACCCCATTTTATCGGAGCATGGCATGTATTTGCGGACATCTACCCGTATTTTAGCGATTATTGGCTCGATCGTACTGAGTGCCTGCGGCCATTCGCATGCCCAGTCATCCGTTGCTGCACCGCCACCACCGTCGGTCACGGTCGCCGAAGTGATCGCGCGGCCGCTGCACCATTGGGACGAATTGACGGGAGAGCTACAGGCGGTCAACACCGTCGAAGTGCATCCGCGGGTCAGCGGATTCGTCGACAGCGTGCAGTTCACAGAAGGCGCGCGGGTCGGTAAAGGACAGGTGCTGTTTCAGATAGACCCGCGCCCGTTTGAGATCGAGATCGAGCGGTTGACAGCCGAACTCAAGCGCGCCCAATCGAAGCTTGATTATGCGACGGCAGGGCATGCCCGCGCCGAGCGCCTGTTTGCGCAGAACGCGATCGCACGCGAGGAATACGAACAACTGACTTCGGCGGAGACCGAAGCCTCCGGCGATGTCGGCTCTCTGAACGCGCAGCTGCACGCGGCGCGCTTGAATCTCGAGTACTCGCACGTGCGTTCGCCCATCGACGGCCATGTGTCGCGCGCCCTCATTACGTCGGGCAACCTCGTGTCCAGCACCAATCTATTGACGACGGTGGTTTCCGACGACCCGATCTATGCGTACTTCGATACCGACGAAGCGACTTATCTTCGGTTTACGCGGCTCGAGCAGGGCGACCGCGCGGCGCGCGGCG
>DASYFQ010000280.1:0-5339 GCA_036498345.1 Steroidobacteraceae bacterium | reverse complement strand
GTCACGCTGCCGGCAGCGGCGGCCGCCGATTCGCAAGTCGCCTAGGAGCCTCGTTCAGGATTCGATGCATCGAGCGGCGCAAGCTCCACCAGCACCGCCCCCGCCGCAACCCGCTCCGTCAAGCCGAACGCGACGCGCGTGACTGTTCCGTCGTAGGGCGCGGTCAGCGTATGTTCCATTTTCATCGCCTCGACCGTCACCAAGGGCGCACCGCGAGCCACTTGCTGGCCCGTCGTCACGTGCACTGCCACCAAGGTGCCCGGCAGGGGCGTGAGCAGCGAGCCCTCTTCGGCACCGGCGCTGACCTGCAAGGCATCTTCGGTTCGCGCCAGGCGCAACACCACGTGCCGCCCGGCCCGGAAAAGATGCAGCGACTGATCGACCTCGATGACGCTGACACGCTGAATCAGTCCGCTGATTTCGACGTCCAACGACTGCGCGCCGCGCGCCACCAAGCGCAGCGGATATTCCTGCACCGCGACCCGTCCCAGGTAGCAATTCGGCGCGGACGATTCAATGATCACGCTCCGGTCCCCAAAAGTCCAAGCGCTCCGCGGCGGCGCCGCCAGCCGCCAGCCGCGACTGTCGGCCCACAACGCATCACCCTCGGTCCGACGGGTCGCGCACCACAATGCCGCCAATGCCGCATCGAGGTCGCCGGCAGCGGGCTCGCCGAACGCCAGGTGTGCGCGGCGCGCATCGAGAAAACTCGTGGTAACACCGCCGCGGCGGAATTCCTCGTCCGCGAGCACGCTGGTCAGAAGCGCGCGATTGGTGGTGACGCCCACGATCTCGATGTCGGCGAGCGCCTTGCGCAGCCGATCAGCCGCTTCGCCGCGCGACTCGCCCCAGGCGACGACCTTGCCGAGCATGGGATCGTAGAAGGTCGAGACCTCATCGCCGGCATCGACCCCCATATCGAGCCGCAGATGGGGAGCGGCGTCGGGCCAGCGCAGGTGGGCCAGGCGGCCGACGCTCGGCAGATACCCATGATTCGGATCTTCGGCATACAGCCGCGCCTCCATGGCGGTGCCATGCCGGAGGATGTCGTGCTGCGCCTTGGGTAGGCGCGCGCCAGTCGCGATGCGTAGTTGCCACTCCACGAGATCAATCCCCGTGATGAACTCCGTCACCGGATGCTCCACCTGCAGGCGGGTATTCATTTCCATGAAGTAGAACTGTTGGGCTTCGTCGACCAGGAACTCGACGGTGCCCGCGCCTACATAGCCCACCGCGCGCGCCGCTTGGATGGCGGCCTGCGACATTGCGGTGCGCACCTCATCGCGAAGATTCGGCGCCGGCGCCTCCTCGATGATTTTCTGATGGCGGCGCTGCACCGAGCAATCGCGATCGAACAAGCTCACGATACCGCCGTGGGAGTCGGCGAATACCTGCACTTCCACGTGGCGCGCCTGCGGAAAATAACGCTCCAGCAGCAAGCGATCGTCGCCGAATGCGGCACGCGCCAGACGTTGCGCCGACTCGACTGCCGCCGCGACCTCGGCGGCGCAGTTCACCACCTGCATGCCCTTGCCGCCCCCGCCGGCACTGGCCTTGATGATGAGCGGGAAGCCGACGCGCTGGGCCTCCGCGATCAGTCCGGCCGGCGACTGGTCCGCACCATGGTAGCCGGGGGCCACGGGCACGCCCACCGCCGCCATGGCGGCCTTCGATGCGCTTTTCGAACCCATCGCTCGAATCGCGGACGCTGGCGGTCCGACGAAAATAATCCCCGCGTCGACGCAGGCCTGTGCGAAGGCGGCGTTTTCCGACAGAAATCCGTACCCGGGATGCACGGCGTCGGCACCGACGCGCTGCGCCAGGGCAATGATCTTTGCGATATCGAGGTAGCTCTCGGCCGCGGGCGCCGGCCCCAAGTGGTACGCCTCGTCGGCAACCCGCACGTGGCGCGCGCCGGCGTCAGCCTCGGAGTACACCGCAATGGTCGTTATGCCGAGGCGCTGCGCCGTGCGCGCGATGCGGCAGACAATTTCGCCGCGGTTGGCGACCAGTAGTCGTCGGAGCATGGCCGGCCTCACATCCGAAACACGCCGTACCGCGTGGCCTTCGTTTCTTGCGTCTTCGTCAAAGCCAGCGCGAGGCCAAGAACCCGGCGCGTGTCGAGCGGGTCGATCACGCCGTCGTCCCAGAGGCGCGCGGACGCGTAATAGGGATGGCCCTGGCGCTCGAATTGTTCACGTATCGGCGCCTTCAGCTGCTCCTCCTCGGCATCGCTCAAGGAGGCCCCGCCGCGCTGCAACGCCTCGCGTTTGATGGTCGCCAATACGCTGGCGGCTTGTTCCCCGCCCATGACCGAGGTTCTGGCGTTCGGCCATTGAAATAGAAATCTCGGACTGTAGGCGCGCCCGCACATCGCGTAGTTGCCGGCGCCGAAGCTGCCGCCGATGACGACGGTGTACTTGGGCACCGCCGCACACGCTACCGCCGTGACCAGCTTGGCCCCGTCCTTGGCGATGCCGCCGGCCTCCGCTGCCTGACCCACCATGAAGCCGGCGATGTTTTGCAGGAACACCAGCGGGATCCCTTCGCGGCAACACAATTCGATGAAATGCGTGCCCTTCAATGCGCTCTCCGAAAACAGGATGCCGTTATTGGCCAAGATTCCCACCGTCGAGCCGTGGATGTCGGCGAAGCCGCACACCAGGGTCGTGCCGTACAGCGCCTTGAATTCATCGAACCATGAGCGATCGACCAGGCGTGCGATGAGTTCGCGCACGTCGTAGGGCTTGCGCGAGCTGGTCGGAATGATGCCGTACAGTTCGGCAGGATCGAATGCAGGCTCGCCCGCCCCCACGGCGGCTGCACCGGCAACGGCGCCCGAAGCCGCGCCGACGACGGATCTCATCGCAGCCGGCCGCAGCCGCGCCACCGCGCGGCGCGCGAACGCCAGCGCATGCGTGTCGTTCTCCGCGTAGTAATCGGTCACGCCGGAACGCCGGCAATGCACGTCCGCCCCGCCCAAGGATTCCGCATCGATTTCCTCGCCGGTGGCCGCCCGCACCAATGGCGGGCCGCCCAGAAACACTCGCCCTTGATTGCGCACGATGACGGCATGGTCGGACATGGCGGGCACGTAGGCGCCGCCGGCCGTGCACGAACCATGCACCACCGCGATTTGAGCGATGCCCTGCGCGGAGAGCCGCGCCTGATTGAAAAAGATGCGGCCGAAATGCTCGCGGTCGGGAAATACCTCGTCCTGCTTCGGCAGGAAAGCGCCTCCGCTCTCCACCAGGTATATGCATGGCAACTCGTTATCGCCGGCAATCTCCTGCGCGCGCAAATGCTTCTTCACGGTGAGCGGATAGTAGGTGCCTCCCTTCACCGTGGGGTCATTCGCCACCACCATGCATTCGCGGCCGGAGATGCGGCCGATGCCCGTGATGAGACCCGCGGCAGGCAAATCCTCGCCGTACACGCCCTGTGCTGCGAGCGCGGACAGCTCCAGGAACGGCGATCCGGGATCGAGCAATGCCGTGATGCGTTCTCGCGCCAGCAGCTTGCCGGATCGGGTGTGCTTGTCGCGGGCCGCTGCGCTGCCGCCTTCGGCATTGCGCTGCAGCGTGGACCGCAGATCGTCCACCAACGGCTCCATGGCCGCGCGGTTGTCGGCGAATTCCTTCGTGCGGATGTCGATTTTCGAAACGATCTGGGCCATTGGCTTTGTTGCCTCGGGAGTGGCAAAATTGTCCGACAGTCCGATTATCCAACGATTCTAGGTCCGATGACAATGGGGAACCCGTAACATGGCCAATTCCGCATACCGCGAGTTCAACTTCGGACTCGGCGAAGTCATCGATGCCGTGCGCGATCAGGTGCAGCGTTTCGCCGAGGAGCGCATCGCGCCGCGCGCCAACGAGATCGATCGCAGCAACGAATTCCCGCGGGATTTGTGGCGCGAATTCGGCGAACTGGGGTTTCTGGGCATGACGGTGAGCCCGGAATACGGCGGCGCAGGCTTGGGCTACCTGGCCCACACCGTCGCGATGGAGGAGATCTCGCGCGCCTCGGCCGCCGTGGGCTTGAGTTACGGAGCGCACTCGAATCTGTGCGTCAACCAGCTGGCGCTCAATGCCTCCGATGCGCAGAAGCGGAAGTACCTCCCGAAGCTCATCAGCGGCGAACATGTGGGCTCGCTCGCGATGTCCGAGCCCGGCGCCGGTTCAGACGTGGTCTCCATGCAGCTCAAGGCGATCAAGCACGGCGACCGGTATGTGCTCGACGGCCGCAAGATGTGGATCACCAACGGCCCGGAAGCCGACGTCTTGGTGGTGTATGCGAAAACCAGTCCGGACGCCGGCGCGCGCGGCATCAGCGCCTTCATCATCGAAAAGGATTTCGAAGGATTCACGCCGGCGCAAAAGCTCGACAAGCTCGGCATGCGCGGCTCGAGCACCAGCGAACTCGTGTTCGACGGCTGCGAAGTGCCCGCCGACAATCTCCTCGGAGAGGAAAACCAGGGTGTCAGCGTGTTGATGCGCGGCCTGGATTACGAGCGCGTCGTGTTGTGCGGCGGCCCGCTGGGCATCATGGCCGCCGCACTCGACGTGGCCGTGCCGTACGTGCGCGAACGGCGGCAGTTCGGCCAGGCCATCGGCACCTTCGAACTCGTGCAGGGCAAGCTCGCCGACATGTACGCCTCGCTCAATGCCTGCCGCAGCTATGCGTACATGGTGGCCGCGGCATGCGATCGCGCCGATGCCACGCGCAAAGATGCCGCCGCCTGCATTTTGTTCTGCGCCGAAGCGGCGACGCGGGCGGCGCTGGATGCGATCCAGCTCTTGGGCGGCAACGGCTATATCAACGACTATCCGACGGGGCGCTTGCTGCGCGATGCCAAGCTCTATGAAATCGGCGCCGGGACCTCGGAGATCCGCCGCATGCTGATCGGCCGCGAGCTGTTCGGAGAAGGCTAGTGACCGATCTATTCGTACCTCTCGATGATCATCCGGCGTACCGCCAGATCGCCAATGTCATCGAGCAGCGCATCGTCGCCCGCTCGCTGCGCACCGGCGATCCCCTGCCTTCCGAGACGGATCTGGCGCGGCAATTCGGCGTCAACCGCTCGACCATTCGCGAGGCGATTCGCGAGCTCGAAACCCATGGCCTACTCGGCCGCGTGCGCGGCGAGAAACGTCTCCGGGTCACCCGCCCGGAGCCGCGGCGCGTGAGCTCCGGCGTGAGCCGTGCGCTGGCGCTGCACGATGTGACCTTCCTCGAGTTGTGGGAAGCGATGATGGCGATCGAACCGGTGGCCGCGCAATACGCGGCGGCACGCCGCACTCCCGCGCAGTTGCAAGCCCTGGTGCGCGCCGCCGCGC
>DASYFQ010000279.1:0-1955 GCA_036498345.1 Steroidobacteraceae bacterium | reverse complement strand
TTCTTCTCCGATATCAAGGGATTCAGCGGCCTTGGCGAGCTATTGACCGCGACGACCTTGGTCAAGCTGCTGAACACCTACTTCTCGGAAATGACAACGCTCATCCACGCTCGTAACGGCATCATCGACAAACTCATCGGCGACGGGTTGATGGCGTTCTGGACGGCGCCCTTCTCTCGTGGCGAAAGCCACGCTGCAGATGCCTGCCTCGCCGCCCTCGCGCAGCAGCGCGCAATCGGCGAGCTGCAAAAACGCTTATCCGACATCCTTGGCCTGCGCCGCGAGCTGCCGGAGTTTCGGGTGCGGATGGGCCTCGCCACCGGCGACCTGGTGGTCGGCACGATCGGCGCGCCCACCGCGCGGTCCTTCACGGTAATCGGCGACATCGTCAACCTTGCGTCGCGTCTGGAGGGGGCGAACAACGCATATGAGACGAGCATTCTGGTCGACGGAGAAACGTTTCAGCTCGCCCAAAACGACATCGAGGGGCGGGAGATTGATGTCATCACCGTGTTCGGCAAAGTTGAACCGGTGCGCGTGTACGAGATCATGGCGCCGGCCGGAGGCCTTTCCGATGCAGAGCAAGAATTGCGCGGCTTGTTCGCCGAGGGGCTGGCGGCCTATCGCGCCCGCGATTGGGATCGCTCAGAGCAGCGCTTTGCCCAATGTCTGGCGGTGATGCCGGCGGATGGGCCCGCTGCTGTTTTCCGTCGACGTTGCGAGTTCCTCCGCGGCAAGACGCTCCCGGCGGATTGGGATGGCGTGTGGCAGCTGACGGACAAATAGAAAGTGGGTGGCTGCCGTTGGCCTGAGCACCGATTTTCGGACTTTGGTCGTCGCCTAGCAAAGCCGTAACCCGATTTCTACGATCGGAACCGTGCCAGGCGCATGAGGCGGTCCCGAACTCGGGCGTTCACCCGGGACCGATGGTTCGAATCTGCTTTCCTCCAGCGGCGAGTCGGGTGCGAACTTCCGTCGAACCAGGGGATCTTCGAAAACTACCGCATGGAGTTCGAGAAACTCCAGCGACAGAAACAAACCCCGGGGATTTGGGTTTGCCTTACGACGGCTGAAGGCGCTCTACATCGACTGCGGCAAGAACGATCAATTCCAATCTGCTGTACGGTGCTCGTCGGTTCGTGCGGCGACTGGATCAGCTTGGCATCGCGCACCGCTACGAGGAGTTCCCGGACAACCATACCGGTGTCGACTACCGGATGGACGAGAGCTTGCCATTCCTCGCGCAGGCGCTGTCCGGCTAACCTATCCGCGCGCCGCTTTGTGCCTCATCGCAACGTATCGGCTTGCTCAAAAACGGGAATCGCGCGTCGGCTCAACCGGCGACCCCAGCTCGGACGCCTCGGCAAAAACCGGAATGGGGCGGTGCGCATGGTGCTGGTCTACGCTATCGGCGCTCGGCCATTTCGTAGAGGGGATGCCTTTCGAGGAAGCCGAAATTGGCGCGAGAAAACGGCGGGGAAACCAGGACCGAGCTTTGACGACTGACTCGGGCAGGTTTAATGTGCCAAGAGCCAGGCTGGCCCCGGCAATGATATCAACGCCGGGTCACTGGGCTTCCAGAAGGCGCCAACGCGGGCCCTGCCAGCCTGGTCTCCCACGGATTGTTATTGGGCACGGTGTCTTCTTGCTCGAGCAGGGGTATTGCTTACTTGGGCGCGGCGGATCTCTTTGGTCGCGCAGACTTCTTATTGCCAACGCTTCTTGGTGGGTTAAGGGCATCTTTGACGGTCTTCCCTGCGTGGAACCGCACTGCCTTGCTGGCCGGAATTTTAATACTCTCCCCGGTTTGCGGCTTCCGCCCGTCGCGCGCAGGCCGTGCCGCCACATTGAAAGTGCCGAGGCCGGAAACTCGTACCGGCTCTCCGGCTACGAGGGATTCGAGAACGGCTTGTACTACCGCCTTCACCGCTTCGGTTGCTGCTGCTTGGGTTAGT
>DASYFQ010000278.1:0-11963 GCA_036498345.1 Steroidobacteraceae bacterium | reverse complement strand
GCGATTGCGCACGTGCACGCGTCTTTCAACAACACCATCATCACCATCACCGACCGGCAGGGCAATACGCTGTCCTGGGCGACCTCGGGTGGTTGCGGCTTTCGCGGTTCGCGAAAATCGACGCCGTTCGCGGCGCAGGTGGCCGCGGAGCGCGCGGGCACGGCGGCACAGGAGCATGGCGTGAAGAACGTCGAGGTACGGGTGATGGGTCCCGGACCCGGCCGCGAATCCGCCGTTCGTGCGTTGAACGGCTGCGGGCTCAAGATCACCAACATTGAAGACGTGACTCCGATCCCCCATAACGGTTGTCGTCCGCCGAAAAAGCGCCGCGTCTAGCGTCTGTCCAAGATAAGGTTCAAGGGTTTGTAATGGCAAAATATACCGGTCCGAAGTGCAAGCTGTCTCGTCGCGAGGGAACCGACCTGTTCCTGAAGAGCGGTGTGAAGCCTCTCGAGTCGAAGTGCAAGCTCGAAGTGCCGCCCGGCGGCGTGAAGAGCGAGCGTAAACAGCGCCTGTCGGAGTATGGATTGCAGCTGCGCGAGAAGCAGAAGCTGCGCCGCATGTACGGCGTGCTCGAGCGCCAGTTCCGCAACTACTACCAGAAGGCGGCCGGCCGCCCCGGTGCGACGGGCGAAACTCTGCTGCAATTTTTGGAATGCCGGCTGGACAATGTGGTCTACCGGATGGGCTTCGCCGCCACGCGAGCCGAAGCGCGCCAGCTGGTGAGCCACAAGGCCGTTTCCGTGAACGAGAAGTTGGTGAACATCGCTTCTTACCAATGCAAGGCCGGCGATGTGGTCAGCCTGCGCGAAAAGGCCAAGAAGCAAACTCGCATTCAGGCCGCCCTCACGATTGCCGCGCAAGTCGGCTTTCCGGACTGGGTTGAAGTGGACGACAAGAAGTTCTCGGGAATTCTGAAGTCGGTTCCCGATCGGCAGGAAATTCTGCCGGACATCAACGAGAGCCTGGTCGTCGAGTTGTATTCGAAGTAACGCACCGCAGCCCGACGCTGCGTTGTCCCCGGTTAGTTAACGTAGGTGATATCCATGCAGGGATCGATCAATGAATTTCTGAAGCCGCGGGTCGTCAAAGTACAGCCCGTGTCGCCGCGCCATGCGCGTATCGTGATCGAACCGTTCGAACGCGGCTTTGGTCACACGCTGGGCAATGCCCTGCGCCGAGTGCTGTTGTCCTCGCTGCCGGGCGCCGCCATCACTGAAATCGAAATCGAAGGCGTGCTGCACGAGTACACCGCGATAGAGGGCGTCCAAGAAGACGTCGTCGACATTCTGCTGAATCTCAAAGCGGTGGCCATCCGCATGCACACCCGCGACGTCGCCGAGGTGCGCCTGCACAAGAAAGGCCCGGGCCCCGTGACGGCCGGCGATATTGCCGGCGACCACGACATCGAGATTTTGAATCCGGATCTCGTGATCGCGAATTTGACCAAGGCCGGTGAATTGTCCATGTCGCTGAAGGTCGAGCGCGGACGCGGCTATCGTCCGGCGGCGCAGCGCATGGCGTTCGAAGAGCAGACCCGCGCCATCGGCCGGCTGCAGCTCGACGCCTCGTTCAGCCCGGTGCGCAAGGTCACGTACAACGTCGAAAGCGCGCGCGTCGAGCAGCGCACCGATCTCGACAAGCTCATTCTCGATATCGAAACCAACGGCACGATCGATCCGGAAGAGGCGATTCGCCGCGCCGGCGGAATTCTCAAGGACCAGCTGTCGGTATTCGTCGACTTGCAGGGTCAGGATGAGTCGACCACCAAGGCCACCGAAACGCAGTTCGATCCCATCCTGCTGCGTCCGGTCGATGAGCTGGAACTCACCGTGCGCAGCGCGAACTGCCTCAAGGCCGAGAACATTCATTACATCGGCGACCTCGTGCAGCGCACCGAGGTTGAATTGCTGCGTACCCCGAATCTGGGCAAGAAATCGCTCACCGAGATCAAGGAAGTGCTCGAGAGCCACGGCTTGACGCTCGGCATGCGCATCGACAACTGGCCGCCGCCGGGGTTGAAACGCGACGACGAGCGCGACGGTATTTAACGCTTAGAGATTTTCGACAAGGGCTTAGAACATGCGGCACAGAAACAGCGGGCGCCAACTCTCGCGCAACTCCTCACATCGTCATGCGTTGCTGCGCAACATGGCGACGTCCCTGCTGCGTCACGAGACCATTCGCACCACGGTGCCGAAGGCCAAGGAGCTGCGTCGCGTCGTCGAGCCCCTGATTACCCTGGCGAAAATCGATTCCTTGGCCAAGCGGCGTCTGGCGTTCGCGCGTTTGCGCGACGACAGCGTGGTGGAAAAGCTGTTCGTGGACCTGGGTCCTCGCTTCAAGGCGCGGGCGGGTGGTTATACGCGAATCCTCCGAATGGAGCCGCGCCCCGGTGATTCGGCGGATATGGCATTGATGCAGCTCGTCGACGCCGCCGTGGTACCAGCCGAAAAAGCCGAGGACACGAAGGCCGCCAAGGCCCCGAAGAAGCCCAAGAAGGCCGCTCCCGATGCCGAGGACGCGCCGGCCGCCCCCAAGCGCCGCAAGGCCAAGGCAGCCGCCTAGCCCCGCGGGGAGGGTGCCCCCGCCCCCGGGGGCCCGCTATCGCGTCGTGGCGGGCGCCAGGCTGGCATCGGGCGCCAGGCTTGCATAGAGCGCAGACAGCCTCTGCGCCATTCTGATCGACGCCCAGCTCTCTGCATATTCGCGGGCTTGTACGCCGAGCTCGCGGCGCCCATCGGGGTCGGCGAGTACGCCGCGAACCACTTCCGCGAAGCCTTTCCGGTCATTCGGCGCATGGCGGCAGCCCAGGCCCCGCCCCAAGATGTCGATCGTCCCCATGCGCGGGATGGCCACCACCGGCACGCCCTGCGCCATCGCCTCGAGCAACACCAGCCCTTGCGTCTCGGTCAACGAGGAAAACACGAATACATCCGCCGCGCTGTAGCAGTCTTGGAGTTCGCCGCCGCGGTCGAAGTAGCCGAGGAAGCGCACGTTCCCGTCCACCCCCAAGCGTGTCGCCTGGGCGCGCAGGCTGGGCGCCGCCGGGCCTTCGCCGGCAATCAAGAGCACCGCATCGGGACGGATGGCGCGCAGCTCGAGCATCATCTCGAGCAGGAAGCCGATGTTCTTTTCGTGCGCGGCGCGGCCGACGAACAGGAGCAGAGGCTGCTCCGGGTGAAACCCATGACGGCGGCGAAATGCCTTTCCGTCCCCCGCTCGAAAGCGTTCCGCCGGAAGCCCCGTAGGCAATATTTCGATGGGCTTGGTGATGCCGTAGGCCACCAAAGACTGCTGCATGGCCTGCGAGGGCGCAATCACGGTATCCAGCTGATTGCACTGCGACCGGCTGAAGCGGCGAGCCAGGCCGCCGGTGATTGTGCGCGGTAACAGCGGCACGTAGTGATGCAGGTATTCTTCGAAAAGGGTGTGGTATGTGGCTACCACGGGCGTGCCCTGCTGCCGGGCGAATCCCAGGCCCGCATAGTGCGCCAGGAAGGGGGTATGGATATGCACCACGTCGAACTTGCGCGGGGCGAGCTCAGCGAGCGCACGGCGCAGGCCGCTCCAAGATATGATGCGATCCTCCGGGTCTCGCGGCACGGCTCGACCCGGCACTCGGACGATCCGTGGATCGGGCATCTCGGGCAGATCGGGCGTCTCACGCGGATCGGCTGATGCCCGCGAATACGCCGGGGCGATCAGCACCACCTCGTGACCCAGGGTCTCGAGGTCGCGGCGGAAGGTGTCTATCGACGTCGAAACACCGTTGACGCGCGGAAAGAATACATCGGAGATTTTGAGAATGCGCATGGCGATGCGAGGGTGGGTGCTAATTCACCCTGGCAAACGCGTCTCGAGTCATGTTTTCGGCCCGCGCCGCGGTGGCTACGACATTGTCTTCGATGCGAATGCCGCCAAACGGCTTGAGTTCATCGACCACGCCCCAGTCGATATGGGCGCGGCGCGAATCGGCGTGCGCAGCGGCCAATAGGGAGTCGATCAGATAAATACCCGGTTCCACCGTCACCACCACCCCCGGTTCGAGCATGCGCGTGAGCCGCAGATAGGGATGTCCCTCGGGCCGCTGTCGCTCGTGGCCCAAGGTGTCGGCCATGACGCCGCCCACATCGTGCACTTGCAGGCCGAGCAAATGGCCGATTCCATGCGGAAAAAATACCGAGGTTACGCCCAATTCCAGCGCGGCCTGGCCCGGCAGCTTGGTCAATCCCACGCGCTGCATGACGTCGCCCAAGGCGCGGTGCGCCGACAGGTGCACCTCCCGGTAGTCGCGGCCGGCGACGATTTCATCGCAAAGCGCCTGCTGTGCCGTGTCCACGGCGTCCACCAGATCGGCAAATCGGCCGGGGAACGCCGCATAGGTGCGCGTGATATCCGACGCATAGCCGCGGTATTGGGCGCCGGCGTCGATCAGAAACGAGCGAAGGGACTCGGGGGGAGCGCGCTCCAGATTCTGGTAATGCAACACCGCGGCGTTTTCGTTGTATGCCACGATGTTGTTGTACGGCATCTCTTCTTCGCGCTGGGCGGAGGCCAGCAAATAGCGCATGTGCGCTTCGTATTCGGACGCACCGCTGCGAAACGCGGCGAGTGCCGCCCGATGCCCGCGAGCGCCCATTTCGCTTGCGCGCCGCATGCATTCGAGCTCGTAGCCGGTCTTGACGGCGCGATCGTAGTGCAGCCGCGTGAGCAGATCCGGCGGATTGATGCCGGCGGGATCGGTCGCGGTCGCGAAGGCGTCCGGACCGATGAAGGCCACGCGGCCAAGATGGGCCCAATGACCGCTCGCCTTCGATGGCTCCTCCAAGGCGATCAAGTCGACCTCGGCCGTCCAAGGCGCCTGCGGCAGAGTGGCCGGCTTGTGCCAGTAGTCGCTCGGCGCGTGGAACAGGACCTTGGGCCGCGAGCCCGGTTTGATCACCAGAATGCAGCGTGGATTATCCACGATCGGCACCCAAGCCTTGAAATGCGGGTTGACCTTGTAAGGGTAGTCTTGATCGTCCAGGAACTGCGTGGGCGGAGAGCCCGCATGGATGACCAACGCGTCGAAGCCGCTCGCTGCGAGCGATTGCTCCGTGCGCCGCATGAGCGTCTGCAAATGCGGCTTATATAGCTGATCGAGACCGGATTTGCTCACATCTCCTCCTACCTGTCCAAAGCAGCCTAAAGTATGCGCCGGACGCCATGTCAGCTATAGAGCTTTAACCCCACTCGCGATTCCAGCACGTTAAAGGGGTTGCCAGTGGCGCGAAAGAGATATGAAATTGAGGCGAAACACTCTAAAATCGCAGCGGAGATTTGGGTGAAGGCCCAATAACACGCTCGGCCTTAAAATTTTACTCTTAATATTTCTGGGGTATCGATAGATGAAGACCAAACTTGCTTTAAGCGCTTTTGTCGCAGCATTCGTGCTGAGTGCCTGCGGCAGCAAGACCGAGGCTCCTGCCCCGGCTGCTGATCAGACTCCTCCTCCGGCCGCCGCGCCGGCTGCGGACGCTGCCGCCTCTGCCGCCGCCGATGCCGCTGCAGCTGCGAGCTCAGCGGCCGATGCAGCCTCGAGCGCAGCATCCGCTGCGAAGCCGTAATTCGGTTCGATAGCTGATCCACATGCCCGGGCGGGCGGCCATCAGGCACGTTCGTCCGGGCTGTGTTTTTTCTAGAGATGGAAGCGGATTCGTTGCTAGTCAGTATTCGCGACTGCCGACACTCGAAAAAGGATCGCCAGTGGATTCAAAGTGTCTACGGTGAATACATCGATTCGTTGGCCGATTTGAACACGGGACTGTTCAGCGTCATCGGCGCCGACAATCCTCGCGAAGATGAAATCTTCGCTAATTGGTTCTCCAACGATCACTCGCACCCCCTGGTGATTCTCAAAGGGTCCGAGCCCGTGGGCTTTGCGCTGGTGACTCGCCCGCGTATCCCGGCCGCGGGTGAGCCGTCCGCGGACTATCGGATGTCCGAGTTCTTCGTGCGCAAGCAGCATCGCAGAGTCGGCATGGGCCGCGACGCGGCCACGCTGATTTTCGACCGGTTCGCCGGCGATTGGGAAATCGTCGAATATCTCCGCAACCCGGGCGCGGTGGCGTTTTGGCGGCGGGTGGTCGCGGGCTATTGCGGCGGCAGCTACGTGGAGCGCTCGCGCCATGGCGAAGTGCAGCAACGCTTCAAGAGCCGGCCGTCGGCATTGCGCTGATTTGACCCGGCATTGGTTCTGCGATGTTATGTAAATTCTCTAGGTCTTCCCTCAAGAATCGCCGCTATCGGTCGATTGCATTGCTTCGGGCCGGTAATTCGGCGTGACCGTAGCGTCGTGTTAATGTGAGCGCGAATTTGACGAATACACCCTTGCAAGCCCAATCCCAGGCCGCATTTGACTTCGTCCGCACCCTGGCGGCCGAGTTGTCCGGCGGCAATTTGGATCTACCCTCCTTTCCTGAAATAGCCATCCGCGTCAGGCGGGTCTTGTCGGACCCGAAATCCTCGGTGGAGCAGGTGGTTCGGGTCGTAGGATCCGAGCCGGCGCTGGCCGCACGCCTGCTGCGGATTTCCAATTCCGCCTCGCTCAATCGCAGCGGCCGCGCAGTGACGGACTTGCGCACGGCGATCAATCGGATCGGCTACAACATGGTGCGCAGCGCCTCGATCTCCTTCTCGATGGCGCAAATTCGCAAAAGCAACAAACTGGCCGGTCTGGAGCATCACCTCAACGAACTGTGGCAGCGTAGTACCGTCGTGGCCGCCTTCTCCTATGTTCTCGCGAGGAACTACACCAAGGTCAATCCCGACGAGGCCATGCTGACGGGCATGATGCACGGCATCGGCAAACTGTACGTGTTGACGCGGGTGATCGATCATCCGGAGCTGTTCGCGAGCCACACCATGCTGAACCAAATCATCAGCGAATGGCATACCTCGATCGGCAAGGCCATTCTGGAAAATTGGAACTTCTCCGAGTCGATGGCGCAGGCGGTCGGAGATCAGGCGGACTTCAACCGGAACGAGGACGGTCCGCCTGACTTGACGGATGTCGTTGCCGTCGCAATCATCATGGCAGCGCACGTCGAGGATAGTTCCGGACTCGAAGCCGCATTGAGCGACCTGGGAGCCGTCAGACGCCTCGGTTTGGACGAAGCGAAGACTCAGGCGGTGATGAGCGAATCCGCCGCCGAGGTCACCGCGCTCAGTCAGGCCCTCGGCGAATGATTGTTTGTCAATGCGCTTCGCGCACTATGCCAATGCGCTTCGCGCACCATGCCAATGCGCTTCGCGCACCCTCCAACGGGGTCGAAGCGACCCCGTCAGATAGGCTCGCTGAGCGAGCAGGAAATCAGCCGAATCGCTCGGCGGCGATGGCCTCGGCGACGTAATTGACGTTGGCGGGCATGATGCCGGCGAGATTCATGCGGCTGTCCGACATCATGTAAATGTGGTGCTTGTCGCGCAGGCGCTCCACCGCTTGGGCCGAAACGCCCAGCAGAGAAAACATTCCGCGCTGCGCGCGAATGAAATCGAACGTACCGTCGCCCGTAGCCTCGCGCAACTGCCGGGCGAGCAGCGCGCGCATATCGGCTATCCGCGTTCGCATCGCGGCGAGCTCCTCCAGCCATTCCCCCTTCAGCGTCGGGTTCGCAAAGATGTGCGCGGCTATCGCGGCACCGTGGTCGGGCGGCATCGAATAGATGCTGCGCGCGATCTGCAGTACATGGCTCAGCATCGCATCGGCGCGGGTCGCGTTCTCGCCGATCACTATCAACGCGCCGGCGCGTTCGCGATACAGCCCCAGATTCTTGGAGAATGAGATGGCGATCAGCGCCTCCGGGACCTGCTCGGCGAACAGCCGAACGCCGGCGGCATCCGCTTCCAGATCGACGGCGAAGCCCTGGTACGCGATGTCCAGGAACGGCACCAGGCGCCGACGCGTCACCAGCTGCGCCAACGCCTGCCACTGCGCCGGATCGAGATCGGCGCCGGTGGGATTGTGGCAACAGGCATGAATCAGCACCACGTCGCCGTCGGCCGCACGGTCGAGGCGCTCGAGCATGGCATCGAAGCGCAGCTGGTGCGCAGCCGCGTCATAGTAGGGATAGCGCTCGAGCCGTAGGCCCGATCCGCCCAACAAGGGCGTGTGATTGCCCCACGTCGGATCGCTGACGTGGACCGTGACGTCGGGGGCCGCCGCATGAATCAGTTCCGCGCCCACCCTGAGCGCGCCGCAGCCTCCGGGCGTCTGCGCGGTTCGCACGCGCCGGTCGCGGCGAACGGCATGCGCCGATCCAAGAACCATTTCTTCCACCGCGGTATTGAATTCCTCTCGGCCTGCGGCGGCCACGTAGGATTTCGTCGTTTGCACAGCCAGCACCGCCTGCTCGGCCCGACGCACGCAGGCGAGCACCGGCGTATTGCCGCTCAAGTCGCGGTAGACGCCTACGCCGAGGTCGACCTTCGATGACGAAGTGTCGGATCGGTATTTCGCCATCAGTCCAAGGATCGAATCGGCGCTCAGCTGCTTTATGTGTTGAAACAAGAGTTAATGCCCCATTTTTTGTGCGCCCACATTATAGTCCACGCCGACATGCCGATCTCCCGCACTTGCATTTTGAGTTTGACGCTCACGCTCGGCGGTGCGGGCGTATGGGGCGGCGGGGCGTGCCGGGCCGAGGCGGCTGAAGCCCTGCCGAGAATCATCAGCCTGAGCCCGCATATTACGGAATTGCTGTTCGCCGCCGGTGCGGGCGACCGGATCGTCGGTGTCGACGATTCCAGCGACTACCCCGCGGCGGTAGCCGGCATTGCACGCGTCGGCGAACCGGCGGCGCTCGATATCGAAGGATTGTTGAGGCTCAAGCCCACGCTGATCGTGCTGTGGGATTCGGGCACCCCGGCGAGCCGCAAGGCCGAGCTGGAACGGCTGCACTTGCGCTTGTACGTCACCGACCAGCGCCACCTGGACGATATCGGCGCGACGCTGATCGAATTCGGCCGGCTCGCGGGTACGGAACCCGCGGCGGCCGCCGCGGCACGCAGCTACCGGACCGAACTCGCGCAGTTGCGTGCACATTATGCGGGGCGCTCGCGGCTCAGAGTCTTTTATCAGGTGTGGGACCGGCCGCTGTACACGCTGTCGGGCGCGCATGTGGTCAGCGAAGTGCTGTCGCTGTGCGGCGGCGACAATGTGTTCGCCGATCTTTCCACACTGGCCCCGGCAATCGACAAGGAGGCGGTGCTCGCGCGCAATCCCGATGTGATACTCATCGCCGCCATCGGCGCCGACGGCGCGCGCCAGACTCTCGAGTGGAATCACTTTCAGAACCTTCAGGCGGTAAGGAGTCATCACGTATTCACCGTCGATCCGTCGTTGGTAGGCCGAATGGCCCCGCGCATCTTGCAGGGTGTGCGCGAGGTGTGCGGCCTGCTCGATGCGGCCCGCGATCTGCCGTCTGTAGGGGACCCCCGTACGCCGCCTCGCTGAAGGCCACCGTCTCCAATAAAAGACAGTGGTCCGATGACATTTTTTGGCGTTAGCGTGTACGCTTTAGTTACCATATCAATGGAGAGTTAACCCATGGCGCTTTGGAACGAAAAAGCTACGCCCGCCACCGCGGGTCCTGTTGCCCCCCCCTCGGCGCTGCCGCCGGAACGATCTCAGCCCGAGCGCCACGTCAGCGACCCGGCACTGGCCGTTTCGCCGCGCCGCCCCACGCCCAAGACCTCATCTGAGGGAGGCGAATCCGTCATTGCGGCGAATTTGACCATCGAGGGCAAGATCGAGGGTTCCGGCAACGTGCGCATGGCTGGCCGCTTCAAGGGCGACGTCCGCATCGACGGCAATTTCAGCATTGAGCCCGGGGCCCATTTGACCGGCCAGGTCTTGGCCAGCATCGTGGTGGTCGGCGGCGAGTTGCAGGGCAACATCGAATCCGCCAAGCGAGTCGACGTGCAAGAGGGTGGCGTCATCGTCGGCGACGTGAAGGCGGGATCGATTACCGTTGCGGCCGGCTCGCGTATGCGCGGGCACGTCGAATTCGGCTGGGAAGACGAGAAGGTCAAGGTCAAACCGGGCTTGGTGGGCAGCGGCAGCTAGCCATGAGCGTCGCTCGGGCTGGCACCTTAGGCGCGACTCGAATATGTCCGCACTGCAAGGCGGTCGTCCTGCAGAGCGCCAATATCTGTCCTGGGTGCCAGCACCATCTGCGCTTCAACTCCGGGAATGCGGAACCGCAGGCGGAGTCGGCGTCCGCGATGCGCATCGAAGGAACGATTCGTCACACCGTGCGCGACGAGAGTTGCGAATACGTCGTGGTCATCTCGATCACCAACGAGCGCGGCGAGAAAATCGCGCGCCAAGTGGTCGGCGTCGGTGCGCTGGCGCCCGGCGAGAAGCACAAATACGACTTCTCGGTCGACTTGATGCCGGTACGCGCGCCCGCCGACCGCAAGCGAAACTAATCAACGCCGACCGCGGACCTCAACACCGCGGACCTCAACGCAGAGTGCGACCCTCGATATCGATGAAACGCAAAAACTCCGCGCGCGTGCTGGCATCGGCGCGGAAAGTGCCGAGCATCTTACTCGTGATCATCGAGACGCCGCGTTTGTGAACGCCGCGCGTCGTCATGCACTGATGTACCGCGTCGATCACGACCCCGACGCCGCGCGGCTTGAGAATGTCGTTGATGCACGCGGCGATTTGCGAGGTGAGCTTCTCCTGCACCTGAAAGCGGCGCGCATAGCCGTCGACGACGCGCGCGAGCTTGCTGATGCCGACGACCCGGTCGGTGGGCAAGTAACCGATATGGGCGTTGCCGATAATCGGCGCCATGTGGTGCTCGCAGAACGATTCGAAGCTGATGTCGCGTAGCACCACCATTTCATCGTAACCCTCGACTTCCTCGAAGGTGCGCCGTAGGTACGCACCCGGATCGATGGAATATCCCGAGAACCAATCGCTATAGGCATTGACGACGCGCTTCGGGGTGTCGCGCAGCCCCTCGCGCATGGGGTCATCGCCGGCCCACGTCAGCAAGGTGCGCACGGCGGCTTCCGCGGCGCCACGGGTCACCTTGTGGTTCTTTTTCTTCTTGACCATGTCGCATCTCTCCGGGTGCTCGCCGCTACTGCCGCGCAGAATAACATCGTTATGGTACTTCGAGCCGAAGGCGACTTGGCCGCGCAGCAGAGCCATCGTGCATTTCAGGTTGCGCAGCTCCCGCAGAGAACGTCCCGGCCCGAAAGTGCCATAATGGCCGCTACTAAGGCTCCGTAGGCAACCCTTGACGATGTAGGCAACCCATGACGATCCTTCAAGTGATTGATTCGCGCCAGCGTGACCTCGGCGGCTTCGTCGTGCGCCGTGTGCTGCCCGCCGGCGGCCGGCAGATGGTGGGACCGTTCATTTTTTTCGATCATTTGGGTCCCACGCAATTCGCACCTGGGTTTGGGATCGACGTGCGGCCGCATCCGCATATTGCACTCGCGACGGTGACTTATCTTTTCGAGGGCTCCTTGCAGCACCGCGACAGCCTCGGCACCGTCCAGGAGATCCGGCCGGGCGACGTGAATTGGATGTCGGCCGGGCACGGGATTGCGCATTCCGAGCGTACACCGCAGGCGGCGCGCGCGTCCGGGGAGCATGTTCATGGCATTCAGAGCTGGGTGGCGTTGCCCGACGGCCACGAGGATGGAGAACCGACTTTTGCGCATCATCCTGCGTCGACCCTGCCGACCCGCGTGGGCGACGGCATCGAGCTGACCGTCATTGCCGGGGAGGCCTTTGGGCTGCGCTCTCCGGTGGCCACGCCGTGGCCGACCCTCTATGTTCACGCGCAAATCGCGAACGGCGTCACGCTCGAGGTGCCGGCCGACCATGCCGAGCGCGCGGTATACGTGGTACAGGGTGAACTCGCCGTGCAAGATGAGCTCGGCGTCGGCGAGCTCCG
>DASYFQ010000277.1:0-20849 GCA_036498345.1 Steroidobacteraceae bacterium | reverse complement strand
TAGCCTTTGGTCGCCGGCGGCTCGCCGATGGCCAGCGCGATTTCGCGCTGCGCCTGTGCGAACCGGGTCAAGGAATCGAGCAACAGCAGGACTTTGAGACCGCGATCGCGAAAATACTCCGCGATGGCGGTAGCGAGCCATGCGCCGTGCAGGCGCATGAGAGGCGGGTTATCGGCGGGCGTGGCGACGACGACGGCGCGCCGCATGCCGTCCGGCCCGAGCGTGTTGCTGACGAAGTCCTGCACCTCGCGGCCGCGCTCGCCGATCAGCCCGACCACGGTCACGTCCGCCTTGGTATAGCGGGTCATCATGCCGAGCAACACGGATTTGCCCACCCCGGAACCGGCGAATAATCCGATGCGTTGTCCACCGCCCACGGCGAGCAGCGCATTGATCGATCGCACCCCGACGTCGAGAGGGTCGCGGATGGCACGACGCATCAAGGGGTTCAAGGGCTCGCCCGTGAGCGATATCCGGTCCGTGCACCGCAGTTCGCCGAGCCCGTCGAGCGGCCGGCCGGCGCCGTCCAGCACTCGACCCAGCAATTCGTCGCCCACGGCCGCCGACGACACGCTGTGCGTGGGAATGACGCGCGCACCCGGCATCACGCCGCGGATGTCCCCGGTGGGCATGAGGAACAATTTGTCGCCCGAAAATCCGACCACTTCGGCTTCGATCTGCTTGCCTTCCGCGGTATCCACCAAGCAGCGGCCGCCCACCGCGGCCTCGCACCCCACGGCCTCGAGCGTCATGCCGACCATGCGATGCAGCGTGCCTTCGACGACGAATTTGTCGGCACCGGCGATGCGCTCGCGCGCGCGCACGAGACCCTGTGCCCATGCCTTGGGCCGCGGCCTTTCGGCAGCCGCGACGCTCATCCGCGCGCTCCGTCGCTGTGACGCTCGGTGCCCATCAATTCGCTCAATATGGCCCCGAGCCGAGTTTCCAAGCGAGCATCGATGCGCGACGTCGCGCTGAGGATCTGACATCCGCCGCGCGCCATCACCGGATCCTCGACCATCATCCAGGCGCGCTCGCTTTCGGTGGGCGCCAGGTGCTGACGCACCACGGCGGCGTCCTCCGGATGCAGATGCACGCGCACCTCGCGGGCGGCGACCGGCAATGCGGCGATGGCTTCACGAATGATGCCGATGATCTGCGTCGGATCGGTCTTGAGCTCGCGGCGCACGATTTGCCGCGCCAGCGCCATGGCGAGGGTCAGGAGCTCGCGCTCCACCTCGGTGTCCAATGCCTCGAAGGGCTTGGCCAGATCGTAGAACATTCCGGCCAGGCGTTCGACTTGCGCGCGAACCTCGGCACGGCCGGCCTCGCGGCCTTCGGCGAGCCCCAGCTCGAAGGCCTCGCGGTGCGCTTCAGCCTGCAAGTCAGCGAGCCCGCCCACCGTCGCCATGCTCTGCGCGGGCACAGGATTCCCCATGTCCGGAGCGGTCCACCGCACGGCGCCGGCCGCGGCCGGCTTGAAGCTGGGTTCAGACAAATTCGCCTCCGCCTTTGCCGCCGAGACTGATGGTGCCTTCCTCGGCCAAACGCTGCGCAATGATGATGATCTCCTTCTGCGCTGCCTCCACGTCGGCGAGTTTCACCGGGCCGCGTGCCTCCATGTCGTCTTTGAGAATTTCCGCCGCGCGCTTGGACATGTTCTTCAAGATCTTCTCCTGCACTTCGGGTTCGGCGCCGCGCAGAGCCACCGCCAGCGTATCGGAACCGACTTCACGCAGCAGCGCTTGAATACCGCGATCGTCGACGTCCAACAAATTGTCGAAAATGAACAGCAGATCTTTGATTTTCTGATGCATCTCGCCATCGGACTTTTCGATCTTGCCGAGCTCTTCGCCGCTCTTGTCGCGCTCCATGGCATTCAAGATATTGGCCACCGTGCGTGCGCCGCCGATGCGGCGCAGCGGCGCGGAGGGCGTGGCGTTGGCCTGCTTTTCGACCAATTGATCGAGCTCCGTCAAAGCCGACTGCGGCACTTCGTTCAACGTGGCGATGCGCATCAGGACTTCGGTCCGCATGTCGTCGCTCAACAGCGGCAGGATGCCGGCCGACTGCTCGGGCTCGAGATGCGACAATACGATGGCGGCGATTTGCGGATGCTCGCCGCTGATGATTTGCGCGACGGCCTTCGACTCCATCCACTTCAGCGCCTCGATGCCCTGGCCGGTTTGACCCGTGGTCACGCGGTCGAGCAGCATATCCGTCTTCTGCTTGCCTACGGCCTGGGTCAACACGCGCCGAACGAAGTCCTGGGAGCCGCCGGCCATGTTCGCCTTGGAGTCGGCGACTCCGATGAACTTGTCGAGCACGGAGGTCATCTGCTCGCGCGATACCTCCTTGAGCTCGGCCATCGCGATTCCCAATTTCTGCACTTCACGCGCGTCGAGCTGCTTGAGCAGATTGGCGGCATCCTGCTCGCCCAAGCTCATCAATAGGATGGCGGCACGCTGCGTTCCCGCAAGTTCGTCGGGCTTGTTAGCCATCCGCCGAGACCCAGTCCTTCACGACCTGTGCTGCGCGCCTCGGGTCCTGCCCGACCAGCGTTCGCGCCGCCGCGATCTGCTGCTCGAAACTGGGAGCGAGCTTGATGGCGTTGCCCTGCCCCGAAAGGCTCACGCGATCGCCCTCGATATCGGCTGCATCGCCGCTGCCTGCGATGCGCCGCGGCGCCGATTTGGTCACGGATTTCATCAATGGCCGCAAAATCAGGAATGCCACCACCAGCACCAGCGCGGCGCCCACGATTTGTTTGGCCAGCTGCGTGACCCAGGGTGTTTCCCACAGCGGCGGCCCCTCGACCGGCCCGATGGGCGCGCTGGTCTTGAAGGCTTGATTGAGCACGTTCAATTGGTCGCCGCGATCCTCCTTGAGCCCGATGGATTCGCGCACCAGCTGCGAGAAGCGCTTGATGTCCGTGTCGCTCATCGGCGTCGTGGTGACCTTGCCGTCCGCATCCAATTTCTGCCAGTCATCGAGTACCACGCCCACATTGAGACGTTTCAAAATGCCCACGGGCTGCTTCACATACGACAGCGTGCGGTCGACTTCGAAATTGCGCGTGCTGCGCTGCGCGCTCGAGTTCGGTCCGCTGCTCGTGGCGGTCGATTGTGCGGCACCGGGAGCGGGATTTCCCGGCGTGGCAGCGCCCGGAATCGTGGGCGCGCCGGAGGTGCCCGGCGGTTGATTGCTCAAAGCCCCGGGAATCCCTTCCGCGGCGTCGCCGCCCCTGCGTTGCTCGGTGCTGGTTTGTTCGCTGCGTACCGCGGTCTTTTGCGGATCATAGTTCTCGCGCGTCTCCTCGGTGACGGTGAAATCCATGTCGGCCGTGACCGTTGCGCGCACCCGCCCCACCCCAATCATGGGTTCGAGCAACTCGACGATGCGCTGCTGGTAGCTTTCCTCGAGCTTGCGCGTGTACTCGAATTGGCGAGTGCTGGCGGCCGACTCCGCGCTTTCATCGGGAGAATTGAGCAAGCTTCCGGCCTGGTCCACCAGCGTCACGTCGCTGGCCGCCAACTCAGGCACGCTCGATGCAACCAGGTGCACGATCGCGGCGACCTGTCCCGGCTCGAGACGCCTGCCGGGATAGAGTTGCAGCATGACGGATGCCGTTGCCTTGCGCGCATCGCGGAGGAACACCGTGGGCTTGGGCAACGCCAGGTGGACGCGCGCGGTCTGCACGCCTTGCACCTTGATGATGGTTCGTGCCAATTCCGTCTCGAGCACAGACTGGTAGCGCGCACTCTCCATCATGGAGCTCGAACCCAGCGCTGATTCCTTCTGGATCATCTCGATGCCCATCGAATCGCTCTGCGGCAAACCCTGGCTCGCCAGGCGAATGCGCGCCTCCTGCACTTTGGATTCCGGTACCGACACTGCGCCGGACGGATTGAGCTTGAATTCGATTCCCGCGGCCGTCAGCGCATCCATCACCTGACCGCTCTCGCGTTCCGACAGCTGACCGTACAGCACGGTGTAATTTTGCCCCTGCGACCACATGACCAGCCAAATGGCGGCAGCAACGGCCGCGGCGACGCCCGCGAGCAACCCGACTTGCTTGAGACCGGGTATGTCGGCGATGCCGCGCGCTGGTGAAGGGACGATGTCAGCCATGGATTAAGCCTCGCGGTCGATCAGACCGACATATTCATTACTTGGGTGTAGGCGTCGACCAGCTTATTGCGCACTTCGGTCATGGCGCGAAACGCCAGCCCCGCCTTTTGCACTTCCAGCATCACCTTCGTCAGGTCGACGCTCTTGTCGCCCGCCTCATAGGCATCCGCCAGCGAGGCCGCTTGGTTCTGCATGGTGGCGATGTGGTCGACGGAATTCTTCATCAGATTGGCGAAATCCGAGGGCTGCGCCGCGCTGGCGGGCGCTTCGGCAATGCCCGATGCGCGCGCCTGCAGCGAGCGCATTTCCGCCAACACCTGCTGAATTTGCATGCTGCTCATATCTAGACCGCCATGTATTGATGATCGTGCACACGCGGCACACTGACGCCCGCGGCTTTGAGCTGCTGTAGCTTGTGGCGCAGGGTGCGCGGGCTGATGCCCAAACGCTCGGCGGTCAATTTGCGGCTGCCGCCGGTCACACGCAGCGTCGCCAGGATCAGCTCGCGCTCGCGTTCTTTCAGGTCGTGACCCAGCCCGACCTCTTGCGCCCGGATCGGCGTCGCGCCCTGCTCGCCCGCCGCGAAGTCCGGATCCGCGCCGGGCGCGGCGATTCCCGCGATGACACCCGCAGCAACGCCCGTATCCAAGTCGGCCGCATGGATGATGCCGCCGGAAGCGAGCCAGGCGGCGCGCTGCACGATATTGGTCAGCTCGCGCGCGTTGCCGGGCCAGTCATGCTGCCATAGCTTGCGTTCGGCCTCGGCGGACAGGCTCAAGGCCGCCTGACCGCCGCGTGCGCAAGCCTGGATCGCGCGCCGCGCCAACGGCAGAATGTCGCCGCGTCGCTCGCGCAACGGCGGCAGGCGCAGCGACATCACGTTGAGCCGATAGTACAAGTCGGCGCGAAAGCGCGCGGCGCGCACCTCTTCGGGCAAATCGCGGTTCGACGTCGCGATCAGACGCACGTCGAGGCTGATGGTGCGGCTGCTGCCCAGGCGTTCTACCTCGCGCTCCTGCAATACCCGCAGGATCTTCGCCTGCAAGCCCAAATCCATCTCGGAAATCTCATCCAGCAGCAAGGTGCCGCCCTGCGCCTGCTCGAATTTGCCGGCATGGGCGCTGAGCGCGCCCGTGAAGGCGCCCTTCTCGTAGCCGAAGAGGGTCGCCTCGAGCATGTTTTCCGGAATCGCCGCGCAATTGATCGCAACGTAGGGCGCGGCGGCGCGCCCCGAATGATCGCGGATGAAGCGTGCATAGACTTCCTTGCCGGTCCCGCTCTCGCCGGTGATGAGCACCGTGGCATCGTTCTCGGCAATCTTCCGCGCCAGGGCTACCAGGCGCTTGGACTCGGGTGCGACGGCGACCAGTTCATTCGGCACGACTCGCAACGCGAGCTGACGCCGCGCCATCTCGATCAGCGCCTGGGCGTCGAAGGGTTTGACGATGTAATCGGTCGCCCCTTCGCGCATCGCCGCGACCGCCTGGGCCACGGTTCCATAGGCGGTCATCAACACCACGGGCAAATCAGGCCGCAGTTGTTTGATCGAGGACAGCAGCTGGTAGCCATTGGGGCCGGGCATCTGCACATCCGAGATCACCAGGGCAATCTCTTCGCTCTGCAGCAGCTCCAATGCACCCGGTGCGTCCGGGGCGGAAAGCGCCGACAGATCCGCAGCCCGCAGTGTATCGACCAATGCCTCGCGCAGCGCGGCGTCATCTTCGACCACCAGGACCGATTCGTTCACCTTGCTCATGCTCTGTCCTCTGCCGGTAAATCGATGATGAAGGTGGCGCCCACAGGGGCATCAGCCAAAGAAACGCTGCCTTGATGCGCCTCGACCACGGACTTGACGATGGCGAGACCGATGCCGTTGCCGCGCGCGCGGGTGGTGAAAAACGGCTCGAAAATACGCTCGCGAATCTGCGCCGGCACCCCCGGACCGTTATCGCTCACCACGATTTGCGCCCGGCCGTCGGCGGCGCGGCGCGCCAGCAACTCGAGATCGAGGTCGGCGGCCGCCGCCTGCAGCGCATTGGTGGCGAGGTTCAGAACCGCGGACACCAGCGATGGCGCGTTCGCGCGCACCATGAGATCGGGCGCCTGGGTACGGATCGTCAAGCGAACCCCGCGGCGCAGAGCCGGCCGCAGCCATTGAGCCACCTGTTCCAGCAACGCGCTCACGCTCACCGCCTCGCGTGCCGCGCCGCCATGTGCGAACGCCAGCATGTCATTGACCAGTTTGTCGAGCTGTTTGAGGCTGCCGACCGTCCTCTCGGCGCAGCGCGAGAGATCCGAAGACAGGCGCCCGGGCAGCGTCATCTGCGAGGCGTAGAGCAAGGCGGCCGCCAGCGGCGTGCGGATCTGATGCGCGAGCCCCGCGGCCAATTCTCCCAACGTCAGCAGGCGTTGCTGGCGGGTCAGGAACACTTGCATCAGATGCGACTCGGTCACATCGGTCAGCAGCACGACTTCGCCGCCGCTTTCCAATTCGCGCCGCGAAATATTGACGAAGCGCCGCGTGCAGAGCTCGATGTGCTCCCCCGCACCGCCGATGCTGACCGCCGCACGCTCCAGCACCGCGGTGAAGGATTGCGCAAGCAGCGGTTCGCCCAGCAGTTCACGGGCAACCGGGTTGCATTCTTGAATCTCGCCGCCGGAATCGAGCACCAGCACCCCGCCCGGCAGACCCTTGATCAACGCCGATAGGCGCCCTGCCAGATGCTCCTTGCCCGCATGCGCCTCGCCCAATTCCGCGCGCAACTGGGCGACCTCTGCACGCAGGGAATCGAAGGCGCCGGAGAGTTGGTCCGACACGGAACCGAAGGCGAGGAACGCTGCCTGTAATTCGGAACGCCGATTTTCGATCAGCTCGAGTTGGGTGGCTGCCATGCCGGAAGAGGAAAGCAACTTCTGTGCCTTGGCAGTATTTTCTCTTCCTATCAACCAGTTACGCCGCGGTGGGCGTCTCGCAAAATGCCAGCGTCAATAATTTGTCAGGCGCTGAGACGGTATTTGCGCAGCTTCTCCACCAGCGTGGTGCGCCGCATGCCCAGAAGCCTCGCCGCCTCCGCGACCGTGCCGTCGGCTTCCTCGAGCGCTTTGCGGATGAGTCCGATTTCAATCCCCGACAGGTGGTCCTTCAAGTCGATCCCGCCGCGCGGCAATGCCGTGTTCGCCGCCTCCGGACGGCCGCCGAAATCCGCGAGCTCCACGCGCTCCGCCAGCTCTCCCTGCTCTGCGAGGCCCGCCCGCTCCGCCAAGCCCATGCCCTCCGCCAGATCCACCGTGTCTTGAAGCTCCGCCGTGTCCGCCAGCTCTCCGGCGTCCGAGAGTTCCGATTCTCCCGCTTCGAGCAATTCCTCGAGCAGCGCACTGGTCGCGCTCGCGAGCACGCCCGATGCCGGCGGCACGATGCGCATGCCGCTGGCGAACCATCCCGTGGTCCCTTTGTTGCGATACCGCTCGGGCAAATCGGTGGCCGTGATGGTCTGTTCGGGAAATAGAATGGCCAGCCGCTCCAGCAGATTCGCGAGCTCGCGCACGTTGCCCGGCCACGGATTGCGCGCCAGGCAATTCATCGCTTCCTTGTCCAAGCGAATGTGGCGTCCTGAAATCTGTCCCTGCCGCTGCACCAGGTGCTCGATCAGCACGGGCAGATCCTCGAGCCGCTCGCGCAGCGGCGGCATCTGCACGGGAAATACGTTCAGACGGTAGTACAAATCCTCGCGGAAGCGCCCGGCGCTGATGGCAGCTTCCAGGTCGCGATGCGTCGCCGCGATGATGCGCACGTTGCAGCGAACGGTGCGATTGCTGCCGACGCGCTCGAAACTCCGCTCCTGCAATATGCGAAGCAGCTTGACCTGCATTTGCAGCGACATGTCGCCGATTTCGTCCAGGAACAGCGTACCGCCTTCGGCAAACTCGAAGCGGCCCATCCGGGTCGACAGCGCACCGGTGAACGCACCTTTTTCGTGGCCGAACAATTCGCTTTCCAGGAGGTCAGCGGGAATCGCGCCGCAGTTCACCGGCACGAACGGATGTCCCGCCCGGCCCGACAGCTCGTGAACGTGGCGCGCCACCATTTCCTTGCCGGTGCCTGACTCTCCGAGAATCAGCACATTGGTATCGAACGGAGCGACCTGCTCGATGAGCCGATGCACGTCGCGCATCGGGCGCGACGTGCCGCTGGGACGAAAGCGATGCGTTCCCGGCTGTGTCGGGTGACCGGAGCGTACGCTCTGCGCCTGATGCAAAACGGCCGACAAACGGCGTTGCTTGACCGGCAGATCCAAATGGAACCACGCCAGGTCGCCGCTGGTCTCGGCGATCTTCGGCGGCCCATCTTTGCTCACACAGATGATCGGCAGTGGCTGAGGCATGGCTCGCAGCTCCGCGACGAGCTCGGGACCGACAGTGGCGACCGTATCCTTACTGATGATGATGGCCAGACAATCTTGCGACGCACCATGCGGTGACCGGCACAGTGCGGCCAAATCGTGCACATGAACCGGTTCGAGATCCAAAAAACGCAGCAGCGCCTGGAGGGTACGTGCCTCCGAATCCGAGGGTTCGATCACAATAACTTTGGCATCTGCCACGATTCGGGACTCCTTCCCGTGAATAAAGTGTGACGGAGTCCACAAATCTCGGGTTCCGTCTTAACCATTGCGTCTAACCCTTTGACATAGCTCACTCAATGTCGGGTGTGGCGACATACTAACTGATGGAGTTGTGAGAAAAGAACTTGGCAAAACCCCGCAACCCATGTAGGGCAATCCCCTAAAAGTGATTGCGAGGTTGCTGGCAAACTAGCTAGTGAGCGGCCTGTTTGGCGCCCGCGATGAGCCGCCGATGATGTCGAAAAATGAGCTTCGCGAGCAACTCGGCCACAGTATCGCTCAAGCCGCTGAAACGCAGTTGTGCGACGCGCAAATTGTCCTGCAGCCGCTCGCCCGCGACGACGCAGGGGACCTTCATCGACTGCGGCAGCGCCGGATTGATATAGACCGCCAGCAAGCCGGTGCTGCCGATGACCGGCGTCTCGGCGCCGAACCACTCCAACGCACGCGAGGACAGCCTGACCCGTTGCAGCGGCGGCAATGCGCTATGACGCACCGCGATTTCGGCGGTCAGGCGCAGCAAAATATTCATTTTGTATTCCAAGCGCTGCAACTCATGCACCAGGGCCGGCGATTCGTCTTTGAGCGCCTCGTGCACCCGTATCTCGTCCAGCGAGGATTCGGCGCCGAGGAGCTGGTAGTTGTCGGCATTCAGGCGCGCGAGCGTCGAACCTTCGGGGAGCGGCCCGGGCGTCCACGCCACCGGCAGTGATTCTTCGAATATCAGACCATCGCCGAGAAATGACTCTGGCACGGCTCCGCCTTGATTTGCTATCCGCCTCTAACGCTGCAGACGGGTCGTGGAATACGCGGCAACAGCACGCCGGCCCACGGCCGCGGTATCGATCTCTCGCTCCTTGCCGCGCCGACGATGCTCCAAAAATCCGATTGCCCTGTCGTTCAATTCGGCGATTTCCTTCAGCAACGACCGCTGGTCATCGCCCATCGGTGCCGGCAAGGACCGCGCCGAGTGTAGCAGGCGCAGACGCTCGGCGCCGAGTTCGAGTACCCCCTGCGGGTCTCCGCCCTCGGCGATTGCCAGCAGCTCCTGCGAGAGCTGCAACGCGCGGGCCAGCATGGCACCGGGTTCGTCCGCCATCATCTTGCGTCCGTGACGATTCCGTCCCAGCCAATTTTGATTTCACGCACCAAGCTCGCGACCTCGGCCACGATCCGGGTGTCGTTGGCGGCATTGGCGAGCGTGAGTCTCGGCAACATGTACTCGTACAAAGCGCGTAACTTTTCGGCCACTTGACCGCCCCGCTCCATGTCCAGCGTGGCATTGAGCTGCCCGATCAGGCGGGTGGCCTTGCCCATGGCGGCGCATTTCGCCACGGTGTCGCTCAGCGGCAGATTGTCCTTGATTCGCTCCATGCACCCGTGCGCGACGGCGAGTTGCGAGAGGATCTGCTCGAACATGATCTGAACCAGCCGCGTCGGGCTCGCCTCGGCCACCAGTCCGTGGGTCCGTACGGCACGGTATTGAGCCGCCCCTTTGTGTGAATGCATCATGTGCCTAGCCTCAGCCGGTGGTGCTCAGCGTTCCGCTGCCGAGGCCGCTGCTCGTGGAGGTGCTGTTGTTGCTGGACGTGGAGCCCGCGTTGAACTGGGCCGTCAGATAGGTCTGCGTCTGTTTGAGCAGGGCGACCGCGGTATCCATGGCATTGTATTCCTGGGTCAACGTGGCCGAGTACACCGCCATGCGAGCCTTCAGTGCGGTCTGCTGCTTGGCGACGTCGGTCAAGCCCGATTTCAGGCCCTGGTTGATCGTGTCCAACAGGCCGCCGGCCTGCGTATATTGGGCGACCAGACTGTTGAGTTGGGTCGCAATGCCGGTCTTGCCGCCGAGCAGTTGGCCGATCGAACTCAAACTCGAACTCAAGGCATTCGATAAGGTGGTCGAATTGGTATCGTAGGTGCCTTGGGTGTTTGCGGTAATGCCCAGGGCGGTGATGGTCTGCGGTCCGCTCGCGATGCCGGTATTCACCTGCCCGAGAATCTTCGATAACTGACCTTTGAACGCTTCGATCGTCGCGTTGCCGAGCAGGGCTCCGGCCGTTCCGGTCGACGGGTCATAGCTGGTGAGGCTCTGAATACTCGTCAACACCCCGTTGAGCGCGGAGACGAACGTGCCGATGGAGGTCTGCGCAGCGGTGTTGTCGTTGCCGATCGTCAAAGTCGTCGGTGTGTTGGCGGCCGTCGGTTTGACCAGAGTCAGCGTCACGCCGGTAACGGCCGTACTGACCACATTGCTGGCGCTGGTCGCCGCAAAGCCGTTGAGGGAAAAATTTGCATCCAGGGCGGCTTGCGTCTGGGTGAGATTCCTGATGTTGTTGGCCGGATCGTAGACCAGCGAGGCGAGTCCGCCGTCGCCTCCCGACTGAGTCACCGTAATCGCGTTGGCAGCCCCGGTGGTCGAGCCTGATAGGACGAGCCGCGCGCCGGCCGTCGTCGTCAGAATGCTCGCACTCACGCCCGGATTGCCGGTGGCGCTGTTGATGGCCGCGACGATGCCTTGAAGGGTGTTGTCGCTCGAGTCAATGGTGATCGAAGCGGACGCACCGCCCACCGAAATCTTCAAAGTCCCCGTGCCGATCACCGCCGTGCCGCTCGCCACCGGATTCGACGAGAGGCTCGCCGCGGTGGCCAGATTCTGCACTTGAAGCGAATATTGGGCCGGTACGGCGCTCGACGTCGCCGTGGCCGTGGCAATGGTGGTGTCGGCGAGCGTCGCCGTGCGGCCCGCCAATTTGGTCGGATCCTGGAGCGTCGTCAAGGTCGCCTGCAGGGTCGCGAGCGCGCTGCTGAATGTGCCGAAGGCCGATACCTGGGTCGTGAGCGCGGTCTTTCGATCGTTGAGGGCATTGGTCTGCGCCAAACCCGCGGCCGTGGTGAGCGATGACACGATGCTGCCGATATCGAGTCCGGACCCGATACCCTGCGAGGAGATGAGGGTGTTCGCCGCTGTGGTGGTACTCGATGTAACGGGGGTGGTCATGGAGGTCTCTTGTCCTGTGTCGGATTGCCGATTTATCGGCGCATCTGCTCAGGACTTAAGCAAGACGCGTACCAACGCGCGGAGCGGCGCCGCCAGGGCAAGTCAGGCCCGGGTATTGACCAGCAGCCCCGAGACGCCCAACCCCTGCGCTAGAATCGGAAATTCGGACTCCGGGTATTCGCCGACGACCTCGCCGCTGGCGGGATTGATCTCTTGAATCACGTTGCGGCCGGAAGAGGCATCCAATCGGAACTGAGTGGGTTGCCCCGAATCGTTCAGGCGCTTGTTCAATTGCGCGACCAGGGCTTGTGAATCGGGTGCCTTGATTGCACCGACGGTCTGTTTGCCCGGATTGAGAGGCGCGGTTTGGCCGCCGGCCGGCAAATCCTTGCCGCCCGGGACTTGAACTGTCTCCGATATCTGCGCCCGACCTCCGTGCACGAGGCGCGTGACCGGTACGTTGACCGGAATTCCGTCGCTCGCCATGCTGACACCTGCTTGAACTCGATAACCTTAAGGCTGGCTACTACTCCAACGAATCCGGTTGCTCCGTGCAACCACTGCCCGGGCGCTTTCACACGCCCGGGCAGTGATCTTCTCAACTATCAAATCAACCTATCGGCTGTTACGCCAAAAGCTTGAGGATCAATTGCGGCTCCTGGTTGGCCTGCGCCAATACCGAGATACCCGCCTGCTGCAACACATTGGACTGGGTCAGCTTGGCCGTTTCCGCGGCGAAGTCCGCATCCTGAATCGTGCTGCGCGACGCAGTCAGGTTCTGGCTGGTGGACTGCAAGTTGCTGACCGTCGACGTGAAGCGGCTCTGGATGGCGCCCAGCTGGCTCTGGAACGAGCTGACTGTGGCCAGAGCCGAATCGATCGCCTGAATCGTGTTGTTGGCACCCGTGACCGTCAACACGTTCTGGTTGGCCAGCGTCTGGTTGCCCAGGGAGATCGTCTGGCCCGCGGCTGCATAGCCGATGTCCGCAGATCCCGCGCCGCCGATGACGATGCTGTTCGAGGCGGACAACGCGATCGTGCCCCGAGTCTGTGCCGCCGTGATACCCGCACCGGTGCCGGTGCCGTTTCCGGCAACCACGGTCTCGGTTTGGTTGATATCCCGACCATCCGCTGCGGTCAACTGCAATGCGCCGCTCGCGGACAAGCCCGCTGTGACGCCGGTCTGTGACGAATACAAATTGATCTGCGTCGCCACGGCGGACCCGGTCAGCACCTGGCCGGAGGCGATCGCCGTGTTGGCCGCGTAGATCGCTACGCCGTTGATGGTCAGGCTGTAGGTGGTGGTCCCGGACGTGCCGCCGGTGATGTTCGAGAATGCCGCTGCGCCGGTCGCTGTGGTCGACGCGCTGGCCGTCAGGCCCGCGACGCCGGCTGCATTGATCGCCGCTGCTTTGGAATAGGCGGAGTAGGCGCTCTGCCCGGCTGCCACGCCGGCAGCACCGGCAACGCTCGCACCGATCGTGACCGCAGTTCCCGTGCCCACTTGGATGGTCAGGTTGCTGCCGCTCAAGGCATTCGACGTGACGGCGGTATTGGCCGATCCACCGGTGAGGTTGGCGGAACTCGCCACCTGTCCGATCTGGTCCGCCCGCACGCCCTGCGACAGGTTGACCGAGATGGTGTTGCCGACATTCGCGCCGACTTGATACGCGGTCGAACCGCTGCTGCCGTCGAGCACGTTCTTGCCGTTGAATGAAGTCTGCGACGCGATACGCGTGATTTCAGCAATCTGCTGCTGAACTTCGGCATCGAGTGCCGCGCGGTCCGAGGCGCTGTTCGAGCCGTTGGCCGACTCGACCGCCAAGGTGCGGATGCTCTGCAGGTTCGCGGTCAGCGTCGACAACGCGCCGCCGGCCGTCTGTGCTTCCGATACCGCGTCGTTCGCGTTGTTGACGGCTTGATTCGTGCCGTTGATCTGCGTCGTGAATTGCTGGCTGATCGCGAGACCCGCGGCATCGTCCGCGGCGCTGTTGATGCGCAAGCCGGACGACAGGCGCTGCAAGGCCTGGGACAACGAGCTCTTCGATGTCGTCAGGTTTCGCTGCGCATTGAGCGAGTCGATGTTGGTATTTAAGGTTAAAGCCATGTTCAATCTCCTGAAGTTGATGTCACCGGCCCGTCTTAGGCCCTATTACCGTTGTGTTCACTTCACCCGCCAAGCGGGCGGACCGGTGAGCACACTCAGAAGGGTTATCGGAGCCGTGCGGCGGTTCTTGAGGAGAAATTCATACCCGGCACCGCCGGGATTCGAATCGACTTCACGCTTTCGGCAAAACGCGTTTGACTTTACAGTAGCGCGCGCCGGGGTTTCCTATATCGGCGGCGAACGGCAATTATTGAGGTAGCGCTCAACTGCGCCGCGCACTATCGTCGCCAATTCCCCGCACACATCGCCCACAATTCCCGTGTTACCATAATTCCATGTCGCATAGCGACTCTTCACAGCACGTCATTCCGCCCACTCTCGACGATATGTGCGGCCATGCGATGAAGCACCAGGTCGCGGGCCGGCTGGTTGAGGCCGAGCGTCTCTACCAAGAGATCCTGCAAATCGACCCCAGGCACGCGGCGGCCAATTATTGCGTCGGAATGTTGACGGTGCAGATGAATCGGCCCTTGAACGCGCTGCCCTATCTGCTGGCCGCAATCGAAGTGAATCCGGAACTTCCGGACTATTGGCTGGGATATCTGGAGGCGCTGCTTCTGGCCGGTCAGATCGGCGATGCGGAGGCTACCCTGGCGCTCGGCCGGCACCACGGCCTGTCCGGCGCCGCGGTCGAGGAGTTCGCTAGGCGACTGGCAGCTCATGTGCCGCAAGCGCTCGAACCAATCAAGAAACCGGCGCGGGCCGACCTGCGCCGACAACAACGTCTGATCCAAGAGCGGGAAAACACGCTGAACGCCATGTTGAAGCAGGGGCGCTTCGCCGAAGCGCTTGACCTTGCCCGCACCCTGACCGAGCACTATCCCGAACGGGGCCTGGGCTGGAAGACTCTGGGAGCATTGCTGTTTACCCGAGAAAGTCTCGACGCCGCCGCAGCCGCGATGCAAACGGCCGTGAAACTGATGCCGCGCGACGCAGAAACGCATAGAAATCTCGGCACGATATTCAACAAGCTGGAACGCTTTGACGAAGCGGAAACCAGTCTCCGGAAGGCGCTGGAGATAGATCCGGAATTTGCCGCGGCATATGCCCATCTTGGGAATACGTACCAATTGCAGGGAAGATATCCCGAGGCGGAGGAGAGCTTTCGACGCGCGATTTCCCTACCCTCCGGCGACCTCCAAGAGGACAAGGATCTACGCTACACCAGCCTGCTGTTCTTGCTGAGCCACAACCCAAACGTGGACGGGGATGCACTGTTCGCAGAACATTGCCGAATTGGCGAGAAATTAGCTCCTGTGTCGCCTGCATCGCCGCGGCACCTGAACACTCCGGACCCGGATCGCTGCCTGCGGGTCGGCTTTGTTTCAGGTGACTTGTGCAACCACCCAATCGCTACTTTCATCGAACCGATATTCTCGACATTGCGCGACTGCTCCGCGCTTGAACTTCACGCTTACTCCACCAATCCGACCGAGGATGCTGTCAGTAACCGCCTGCGCGGGTACCTGAAGGACTGGCATGCCATCTCCAACCTTTCCGCAACGATGCTCGCAAAGAGGATCATGGCGGATCGAATCGACGTTCTAGTTGATCTGTCCGGCCACACGTCCTTGAACCGGTTGCGGACGTTCGCCCACAAGCCAGCGCCGATTCAGGCCAGCTGGATGGGCTACCCCGGCACCACGGGGCTGCGCGCCATGGATTACTTTCTGGTCGACCGCCATTTCCTGCCACCCGGCCAATTCGACCGGTGTTTCACGGAAAAGCTCGTGTATTTGCCTGCGCTCGCTCCGTTCCAGCCTTACGCGGCGGCGCCTCCGGTTAACCCTTTGCCGGCACTGGCGAATGGCTTCATCACCTTCGGCAGCTTCAACCGCTTGGGAAAAATTAATGCGCCCACTGTAGCTGCATGGTCGCAATTGCTGCTGGCGCTGCCCGAGAGCAGAATGCTCCTGGCAGGATTGCCTTCTGCCGGAGAACAGCACCGGCTGATACTCGAGTTCGCTGCGCACGGCATCTTACGCGAACGACTTTTATTTCATCCGCGATGCGGCATGGATGCCTATCTCGCCCTCCATCATCGAGTGGACTTATGCCTCGACACCTACCCGTACAACGGCGGAACGACCACCATGCATGCGCTGTGGATGGGTGTACCGACTTTGACCCTCTCCGGATCCACTCCGCCGTCGCGCGCCGGTGCGGCCATCCTGGGACAAGTTGGTGTCGACGGATTCGCCGCCGCGAATGCTGCTCAGTTCGTGGAGCAAGGGCTCTATTGGGCGACTCATCTGGAAGCCCTCGCCGGTGTGCGCGAAGGGCTGCGCGACCGCTTGAGGCATTCGCCTGGCAGCCAAGCCGACACCATCGCCGCCGCGTTCGAGCGCACGCTGCGGCACATGTGGAGGCGCTGGTGTTCCAATCTGCCGGCTGAGTCCTTCCATAGTCCCGCCGCGCCATCGGCCGGTTGAAGGTGTTACGAATTGCCAGCCCTTTCACCTGACGTGGAACCGAACAACATGAATCAAATCGACCCGCCCCTTCCGATGACAGACGGCGGTGCGTCAAAACCCATTTATGTCACTCGGCCTGATCTGCCAAGTCTCGATGAGTTCATCCCGTACCTGCGGGAAATTTGGGGCAGCACGATTCTGACCAACGGCGGCCCGTTCCACCAGAAGTTCGAGGAGGCGCTGTGCGACTATCTCGGTGTCAAATACATCGCGCTTTTTACCAATGCTACGGTCGGACTGGTGACGGCGCTGCAGGTCTTGCGTATTACGGGCGAGGTAATCACCACTCCTTATTCATTTGTCGCAACGGCCCATTCGCTGCTTTGGAACGGCATCAAGCCGGTGTTCGTCGACATCGATCCGCTCACGCTCAATTTGGATCCGGGAAAACTCGAGGCAGCCATCACACCGCAAACCACCGCCATCATGCCGGTGCATTGCTATGGCCATCCCTGCGACGTCGAGCGCATTCGCGCAATCGCCGACGCCTACGGATTGAAGGTCATCTATGACGCCGCTCACGCTTTCGGCGTGAAATGCGACTGCGGCAGCGTGCTTGCTCATGGCGATTTATCGGTCGTCAGTTTTCATGCCACCAAGGTCTTCACCACGTTCGAAGGCGGCGCGATCGTTTGTGCGGATGAAAAGACCCGGCAGCGAATCAATTACCTGAAGAATTTTGGATTCGCCGATGAAGTCACGGTGGTGGCACCCGGGATCAACGGCAAGATGAGCGAATTCAATGCAGCTCTCGGTCTCCTGCAGCTGCAAGGCGTCAATCGGGCATTCGCCAAACGCAGAGCGATCGACGAACGCTATCGGCGAGGACTTGCGGACGTGGCAGGACTGCGCTGTCTACAGTCAGCCGGGGAAATGCTGTCGAACTACGCCTATTTTCCCATACTGGTACAGCCTGAGTATCCGCTGAGTCGTGACGCCCTTTACCAGCGATTCCGCGACAACAATATATTCGTGCGCCGGTATTTTTACCCGCTCATCAGCGAATTTCCGATGTACAGGGGTTTGCCTTCCGCCGCCAGCAGCAACCTCCCGGTCGCGACCAAGCTGTCGCAACAGGTCCTCTGCTTGCCGATTTATCCCGGACTCGCGGACCATGACGTCGATCGGGTCATCGAGATGCTTCGGCGATAGCCGACGCAGGGATTCGGGGGCGAATTGAAAATAGCGATTATGCAGCCGTACTTCCTTCCTTACCTCGGCTATTTTCAACTGATTTCCGCAGTTGATACCTTCATAGTCTATGACAACATCCAATATACGAAGAAGGGTTGGATCAATCGAAACCGAATGCTGCGGAACGGAGAGGCCGTCCTTTTTTCATTGCCGTTGCAGCGAGCGTCGGATTTTTTGGACATACGAGAGCGCAATCTCGCAGCAGGGTTCGTCCCTGACGAATTGCTGAATAGGTTCACGGGCGCTTATCGGCAGGCACCCAATTTCTCGAGCGTGTTTCCCATCCTCGAGGACATTTTACGTCATGAAGACACCAATCTGTTTCGGTTCCTGCATCAGTCGATATCCAAATTGTGCGATTACTTGCGCGTTGGCACACCGATTCGGATCTCATCCGACATAGCCATCGACCACAACTTGACGAAGCAGGACAAAGTTATCGCGCTCTGCCGCGCAACCGGCGCGACCACCTATGTGAACGCAATCGGAGGCGTCGGCCTGTATTCACCGGCGGATTTCCGGGCGTCGGAGACCGACTTGAAGTTCCTCGATTCGAAACCATCCGAGTATGCGCAATTCGGACACAGCTTCGTCCCGTCGCTATCGATCATCGATGTATTGATGTTCAATCCTGCCGAGACGGTCCGCGCGTGGGTGTCCGGCGGCTATCAACTGATTTGAGCGATGAGCGAAGCCGTCGTTTTTCAAACCAACGCCGCCACCGCGACGCAAATTGCCGAGCATCTGCTGCGTTGCGATGTGCGGTTTATTCCCCGGCTCAGCGCAAGAGTCGACATCGCAGACTACGCGATCAAGATCGCTGACCGGTCAGTCAGGTTCGAGGCTTGGCATGAGGGCGCACTGATCGGATTGGTCGCCGCCTATGCCGACCTGAGCGAGCATCGAATCGCATTCATTACCAGCGTGAGCGTTTTGGCCGGCTGGAGCCGTCGCGGCATCGGGACCCGGCTCGTGCGCGACTGTGTCGCCTACGCGACGCAGCTACGTTTGCATGCTGTTGGGTTGGAGGTGAACGATCAGAATCGATCGGCCATCCGTTTGTACGAAAGCCTGGGCTTCTCATCGCGTGAAGCGCGCGGCGAGTCGATTTTCATGCACCTCGACTTGCAAAGTATCGACCGACGTTAGAGGGATAAAGCTCAATTGGAGGGCACGATGACGAGCGCGGAGACTTTCATGCTGGACATGGAATTGAAAGGATGGAGCATGTTCGAACGTGCAATTGCTCCGGATCTGGCAGAGCGGATGAATCGCGATTGCCTGCTGTGGATAGACATTTGCAATCGCATGCAGATACGAGCCGGCATAAACACGGCCGGTGACGATACCGCGCACCATACTCTCGGCAAGGACGACTCTCTGGATCAATTGATCAATCTCAACCCGTTGCATCAATACGTCGACGCGTACTTCCTTGGCGAACCCTATATATTGCATGCCTTCAATCCCGTCGCGGGCGCGCCGAAGTCCGCGACCTATTTGCACAAAATTCACCGCGATGCGAGGACATACATACCGGGCATCAACCTGAAATTGAATATGCTCGTCATGTTGGACGATTTCACCGTGGAGAATGGCGCCACTCAGGTATTGGAAGGATCCCATAAGACCGCAGATCGGCCTTCGGACGAATATTTCGATGCCAACTACAGACCGATAATCGGGGTCAAGGGCTCTGCGATACTCTTCAATTCCTACCTCTGGCATCGCGGCGGCTTCAATGCGACGACTTCAAACAGAGTCGCGCTGACGTTGGGCTTCAGCCTTCCCTTCCTGAAACCGCAGCTCGACTACGCGCGGATGCTCGGCCCCGCATACGCGACGAGGGCAAGCCCCCTGACGCGTCAGATATTGGGTTACAACGCGATGACTCCCACGTCGTTGGAGGAGTGGTACCAGCCCGAGTCCACCAGGCTGTATAAGGCAAACCAGGGTTGAGCAGATATCAGGAGATCATAGGATGAGAGACTTTGACAAAGAAGCCGGCGAGCAACCCGACAAGAAATATAACTATGACTTCGACAGCATAGTACGCCACTACATGATGCGGGAGTTCAAGTCTCATTTCAGCGATGGCCCGGCATTGGAACTCGGCAGCTACCACGGTGATTCGACGATCGAATTGTCGAAACATTTCCGAGATCTCACGGTGATCGAGGCGTCGGCGGAAGCCATGAGCATTGCCCAGGCGCGAGTTTCGGGGAATGCGAAGTTCATCAACTCACTCATCGAAGATGCGGAGTTCGATCACTCGTTCTCTTCTATTTTCATGATCAACACGCTCGAGCACATGGAAGATGCGCAGGCCACCTTAAAAAAAGTGAGAAGCTGGCTTTCCGATTCCGGCAAGTTGTACATACTGGTCCCGAACGCCGACGCGCCGTCGCGGCAGATCGCCGTACACATGGGTATCGTCGAATATAACGACGCGGTGACCGTACCTGAGTGGAATCACGGCCATCGACGCACCTACTCATTCGATACTCTCGAAAGCGACATACGCAAAAGCGGCTTGACCGTGGTCGCGCGCGGCGGGCTGATCTTCAAGGCTCTGGCGAATTTTCAGTTCGACATGGCGTTGCAGGCCGGAATCATCAATGAGGCCTACGTCGATGGCTGCTACAAACTGGGCGCGATCTATCCGACCATGTGCGCCAGTATATTCGCGATCACTCAGAAGTGATCGGGCAATTCGGTGCACATGGGCGGTTCCTGGGGCGTGGGTTGTTGCGTTAACACGCGGCCTGAACGCCTCCTATGGGCACGCATCCGCTTTTTTGGAGTAGAATGCGGCCCCCGTTTCTCCGCCAAGGTCGATCAGCAGATTGAAAACCGTGACCCATAAGAACCCGACCGTCGGCTTCGTCAGTTTGGGGTGCCCCAAGGCGCTGGTCGACTCGGAGCGCATCCTTACGCGGTTGCGCGCCGAAGGATATGAGGTCGCGGCGACTTACCGCAAGGCGGATCTGGTCATCGTCAACACCTGCGGCTTCATCGACGCCGCGGTCGACGAGTCCCTGGACGCCATCGGTGAAGCGCTAGCGGAGAACGGCAAGGTCATCGTCACCGGCTGTCTGGGTGCGCAGCCGCAAAAAATTCTCGACCGGCATCCACAGGTGCTCAAGATCACCGGGCCGCAGCGCTACGAAGAGGTCGTGGCCTCGGTCCACGAACATTTGCCGCCGCAGCACGAACCGTTTCTGGATCTCATACCGGCGCAGGGCGTGAAACTCACGCCGCGC
>DASYFQ010000276.1:0-4599 GCA_036498345.1 Steroidobacteraceae bacterium | reverse complement strand
CGCACGCAATGGCCTGACCGGTGACATACCCCGCCTGATCGGATGCGAGAAAGGCAGCAAGCGCGGCAAAGTCCCGTGGACGACCCAATCTGCGCGCCGGAATCTGCGCGGCCAGCTTGACCTCATCGAGCTGAAGCTCCTCGAGTCGCTCGGTTAGCGTATAGCCGGGCATCAATGCGTTGACGGTGACCTGATCAGCGGCCACTTCCCTGCTGAGCGTCTTGATGAGCCCATGAAGCCCCGCGCGCAGCGAATTGGAGAGCATCATATTCGCCAACGGTTCGCGGGCGGAGATCGAGGTGATCACGATCACCCGCCCCGAGCGTCGCGCCCGCATATCGGGAAGAGCTGCGCGAATGGCGCCTACGCTGCTCATCCATAGCTGTTCGAATGCCGTATGCCATGCGAGGTCGGACAAGCCGGCAAATTGTCCGGAGGGCGGACCGCCGGTGTTGACGACGAGCACGTCCAGGTGCCCCAGGAGGCTCTGCGCGTCGCGCACGAGAGATTCGGCGGCGCCCGGCATCGACAGGTCGCAGACCAGCCCTTCGACCCCGATCTCCGCGGCAGTCGCGGCCACGCGCTTTGCGTCGCGCGCGCAGATTGCGACTCGCGCGCCCTCCCCCGCAAGGACCTCGGCGATGGCCTTGCCGAGTCCGCGTGAACCGCCCATCACGAGCGCTCGGCGCCCTTTCAATCCGAGATCCATACGCTAAGGTTAGATGCGCCGTGTCGTCACGGGGTCAGAGAAAGGCGGGATCAATTGCAACGTCGAGCGCGGTCACGAGACGGTTGGTCTCGTTCGCAAGACCGACGATGGCCAGTAATTCGGAGTATTGCGACTCCGTCATCCCTTGCTTCCGGGCCGCAGCACCGTGGGAGGCAATGCAATAGTGGCAACCATTCGAAGCGCTCACCGCCACGTACAGAAGTTCCTTGGTCAACGGGGAGAGCGTCCCCGGCCCCATGACTTCCTTGATATTGGCCCAAATACGTCTGAGGGTCGGTGGATCATGGGCCAGCACTTTCCAGAAATTGTTGACCCAGTCCGTTTTACGCGTCGCCATGATGTCGTCATAGACGGCGCGCACCTCGACGCTGGCATCCGCGTATTCGATGGGCTCGCGTTTTGCAGTCATAGGGATCGGACGTTAGCATTCCATAAACATGTTGTAAACTCTGTTTTGACCTGTTACAAAACCATTTGAACATTACGTAAGACTCAATGTGAAATTTCCTGTCAACGGGCACCGCCAGGACAATCATTCAATGACGCCCAGATCCACAGCCGAGAAGAATCGCACGGACCGCGCCTCGGGCACCCAGGGCACCGGCAAGAGCACCAAGGGCACCGGCAACTTGGGTGAGCAGGCGTACCAGCAAATTCGCACCGAGATCCTTTTCTACCAGCTACCCCCGGGGAGCCGGGTCTCCGAAGCATCGCTGACTCAGCGATTCAATCTTCGGCAAGCCGCCGTTCGATCGGCGCTGCAGCGCCTCATGCAGGAAGGTTTGATCGATAAAGCGGATGAACGCAACCTGCGCATCGCTCCGTTGACCCTAAAGGACGTGCAGGATATCTATGGACTTCGGATACTGCTCGAGCCGAGGGCCGCAGAACTCGCGGCCGCTGCCGGTCTGCCGGCGGCGGCTCTCGATCGGCTGCGTAAGATATCTCAAAGCAGCTACGAGCTGACGAGCCACGCTCAGCTGGTAGAATTTCTCTCTGCGAACCGCGATTTCAATCTAACCATCGCTTCGGCAGCCGGTAATTCACGCCTCGTCGCCACCATCACCGGCCTGCAAGATCTGACTCTGCGCGTTCTATACGTGGGCATCCGCAGCCTCAACGTATCCGCCTGGTTCCAGTCGATGCATTCACAAATTGTCGATGCTCTCGCGGCGCGCGACGGCGCTCTCGTGAGCGAACTGTGGATCACCGACCTGCGCTACGGCGTACGGATCATTTCTGACGCGCTCATGACGTTGCCCGAGGTGAACAGTGTGAACTTAGGGGGCGTGGCTCTCTTGCCAAAATGACCGCCCCCTGTCCTTGTCCCAATATTTAGGATCCGAATCTCGGGCGCCGTCGATGCGTGTGGCCGACCATCGGCGGCGCCGGGATCCCATCACTTGCTGGCGAGCCGAACGTCGGTGCTGCCAAAACGCAAGTAGGTCAGCATAGGCGCGTTGACGTCCTTGACCGCTTTGTCGATGGCCTTGTCGACGCACGCCTTGATTGCCATTCTCAAGATCGGGTCGCTGACGATGGCCGGTTCACAGACGTCCCGCGCCGCAGCACGGATGCGGCTGTAAAGCACCTTCGCGCCATCCGATTTGGTGATATCGAGATCACTGTATCGGACGGTTTTGCTCGGCACGTCTTCCGCCTCCGCGGAAGTCGAGAGGACGGCAGAGAGCGCTGCCGTGCCCATGACGCAGGAGATGGCCGTGTATATCTTCGTACGAATGATTGTGTTCATGTCAATTCCTCTTCGGTTTGTCTTTGCAATCCCCAGCAGCGATGGCCGGGTTGGACGACACGGTAGGAAACGACACTCGGTCAATCTTGACCGTCTCCTGAAAAACTCATGGAGAAAATGTGAACCCTGTAGTTCGAGCATCGGGCTTCTGTCATGATCGATTCACGAACCGTCGCCGATGATGCGACGAGGACGGGCATGCGTGGGAGACAAGCCGAGCGCGGCGCCGGGAGTGAAGGCGGACAGAGGCCGCCGGCGGTGGCATTTTGCGGGCGCAGTTCTCGATGAACGGACACTGGAGCTGCTCGTCAATGGAGCCGACACCGAGCTCGAGCGCAAGCCCCTCGAAGTCTTGATCTATCTGCTGGAGCGCGCCGGCGAGGTCTGCACCAAGGATGAGTTGCTCGCGGGCGTATGGCCCGGGCGGATTCTCAGCGAAACCGTATTGACCAAGTGCATCGGCCGGCTCCGCGATGCGCTCGGAGACCGGGATCAGGACGTCATAAAAACCGCCTATGGCTTCGGTTACCGGTTCATCGCCCCGGTCCAGGTGGAATTGGCCGCGGCGCCCCAACCCGCGCCACTGAACCTTCACCCGGGAGACCACCCACCCGGCCGGCCGCTCTGGAGCTTGATCGAGCGGCTCGGCATCGGCGAGTACGGCGAAGCGTGGCGCGCTCGCCATGATAAGACTCACGAGGAACGGGTGTTCAAGTTCGCCCTCGATGAGGCATCACTGGGTACGCTCAAGCGTGAAATCACGGCATTTCGGATTCTCAACGACTCGCTCGGCGGCGGCGGCCAGATCGTTCGATTGCTCGATTGGAATCTGGAACAGATGCCTTACTTCACCGAGGCGGAGCACATCGGCGGCGGCAGTCTCATCGATTGGGCCAAGAGCCGCGGCGGCCTGGCGAGCATCCCGCTCGCGGAACGGATCGAAGTCGTCGCGAAAGTCGCGACTGGTCTCGCTGCGGTGCACTCGGTGGGAATGCTGCATAAGGACCTGAGGCCGTCGAATATCTTCGTGAAACCCGTCGCCGGCCGACCCATCGACATTGCGCTCGGTGGCTTTGGCAGCGCAGCCGTGATGGACGCGGGTCACGTCGATCGCCTCGGCATCACGCGCCTCGGCTTCACCAAGACCGTCGTCCCGCCCGGGAACGATCCTGCGACATCGCTCTACCGGGCGCCCGAGACTCTTAACGGTGCCCCGTTCACGGTGAAATCCGACAACTACGCCCTGGGCGTCATCCTGTACCAAATCCTCACGAGCAACTTTCACAAGGCCATGCCGCCCGGATGGAGAGACCACATAGAAGATGAATTGCTGCGCGAAGACCTTGCCCTCGTGACTGAAAGCAATCTCACTCTGCGCCTCGCGGACGCGGACGTCTTGGCGCAGCGGCTTCGGACTCTCGACGAACGGCATCGCCAGATGAGAAGTCAACGGGAAGCGCAGGCGAGAGCGGAAAACTCGCATCGCAGACTCGAACAGGCCCGCGCGCGCTACGTAGGCATTGCCGTGGGCGTAGCCGCGCTCGCCATTGGACTCGCGATCAGCACCGGCCTTTACGTCAAAGCGCGCCGCGCCGAGGTTGGCAGCCGTGCTGCGGCAGCACAGGCCGAAGCAGCGGCTGAATTTCTCACCAGCGAGGTATTGACACAGGGCAGCACGGACACTGCTCCCGAACTCTTGAGGCGCGCCGGCGACGAAATCGACGCGCGCTTCGCCGCCCAGCCCCGCGTTGCAGCCGAGTTACACTACCTCGTCGGTCATTCGTATGCTCGACTGCACGACTATTCGTCGTCCATTGCGCATTTCAACCGAGCAATAGAGCTCGCCCAACCGCTCGATGGAGCGGGGGCCGCGCCGGTGCTCCGAAGCGCTGCCGAGCTGATTCAAATCGATGGCGCTCAAGGTCACCTCGAAGACACCCTGCCGCGGTACGAGGCGCTGCTGGCCGCGGCGAATGGGCACGTTGTCCCGGGCGATGCCGCTTTCCTCGAGCTCGAGCGACAAGTGGCGCTGGGACGACGCCGTTTGGGTGAGTTGAAATAGCTGGCTCATCCGGAGAAATCCCGCCAGTCATGGTTCCGCCGGTATGCCGATGCC
>DASYFQ010000275.1:0-3177 GCA_036498345.1 Steroidobacteraceae bacterium | reverse complement strand
CGTGCTCGGCACCGACATCATCATCATGGAGGAACACGCGAAGTTCGCCCTCCCCGAGATCAATGTCGGCGTACTGGCCGATGCCGGCACCGTCAAGCTGCGGCGGCGAATCCCCTATCACGTGGCGATGGAGTTCCTGCTCACGGGGCGCTGGATGGATGCCGCCGAGGCCAAACACTGGGGACTGGCCAATCACGTCGTGCCGCGGGGCGAGGCGATGACGAAGGCCCGGGAAATTGCCCGGCAGTTGATGGACGGACCGCCGCTGCTGTTCCCCGCGATCAAGCAATTGCTGCGTCATACGGAAATGCTGCCCGAGCACGAGGCCTTCGAATTGCACGACTCGCTGGACGCCGTGCAGCGAGTCGTCCGTTCGGACGACCTCAAGGAAGGCGCCCGGGCGTTCGCGGAGAAGCGCAAGCCCCGATGGACCGGCCGTTAACCACCGCTCATGCGCGGTCCCATGTTCCCGCGTATTCCATCCCACCATCCCTGCATGACGGCGGCGATTTTGCGGGTCTTCATAGATTCATATAGCGCAATGCGTTTGCATTGCCGCAGGCATCGGGACAAGCTTTTCAACGCCCACATGCCGGCGCGGAAATTCGCGTATTCACGCAGCAATACGGTGTTATTCCTCGCGATGTAGTACCGGCGATCCGGCGAATGGTTGGTCGTCCATTTCTTGACCCCAAGCTTCTCATGCAGAGTCGGCGAGCCAATGGCATGCGACATGAGGTGCTTTCGGGACCTGATTATTCGATAGCCCTTGGCTTTGGCCCGGAGGCAATAGTCTTCATCGACGTAGTCGATGAAAAATTCCTCCCTGAATGGACCAATGGCGAAGTACGCCGACAGGGGCAGGAAGGAACCGGATGTAATGACGAGGTCAACTTCATCCCAGCCGTCATCGAGCTGGTCGATCGCGCCGGGGGTTCGCTTGGTGACGTCGTCATAGTTCGAACCAATCACCCCCAACCGCTCTCGGTCAGGAAAAGACGCTTCGATGCTCAATAACGTACGGATCATCTCGCGGTCGCAGCGGCTATCTTGATCGAGCAGCAATACCCGCGAATACCCAAGCGCGTGTGCACGTTGGACGCCGATATTCAACGCCCGCGCCAAGCCGAGGTTCTCGAGATTGAACACCAGTTCGATTTTGGGATCCGTAGCCGCTTCACGCAGCATGTTCCGTTCTGCATCGGCCGAACCATTGTCCACGATCACGATCGTGCCGACCTGCGGCGATAGGCTGTTCAGCCTGTCCGGAACTGCGGCATCCGGATGATAGGTAACCACGATGGCGCACACGTCGATGCCATCCATTGGCGGCCGGCCGACCGCGGTCATACCCGTGCCGACGAGAGCCGCTCACCGCGGCGATGTATTTGTAGCAAACGACGGCCCTGAAATCGCTCGTGAAATCCGGCGGTCGATTGTAAACCGACGAGTTTACGCCGAGGGAGTTTCTTTCAGCGGGCCGAAACCGTGCGCGGCGAACCCGGCCGTCTCAGGGGCCGGCCGTCTCAGGGCCCCCGCCGTCTCAGGGCCGGGCGTCTCAGGACCCGGCCGCCACCGCTTCGCCGGCTTCCGCTCCCACCGAGTATCGTTGCGCGACGCACTCGGGACAGCAGATCGCCGCCGCGCCGATGGTATCGCTCAATAAATCCGTCAGTTCGTGGGGGTCGTGGTGAAATTCCTCTGCATACGGCGGGTGCTGATGCACGAGTTCGATGGCAACCGCGAACGCACGCGCCATATTTTCATCATCGGTGGACTCTTCGTCGTCGCGATACAGTTGATGGTGAATAGGGCAGGTCTTGAGCACCTGCGTCTGCAGCGCGATGCCGATGGCAATCTCTTGCTTCTTGCCCATGATGGTCATCCCCATTTGATTCTGCGCACCGTGGTTTTGGCGACACGGACATGGCGCACCGGGGGCGCACATCCGACCACCTTCAGTGCCCTACGCCAAGCGGCGGCCTGAGGGGCCGGCTCCGGCGGATCGTGGGGGGCAAACGGCGGTCTCTCGGGACTCGGAGGGGTAGGCACGTTCTCACTGCGCATCGCTGATTTCCTCACATAGCTCGATGGGAGAAACATAACTTGGTGCGCGCAGTATCCCGCCGCGGTAGGGGGATCTCGATCGGCGCACTGCGATGGCGCGTGTAGGAATATTGAGGGGGGCGTGTAGGACATCGCAACGCGGTATTTGGCGGGCTCGGACCCGCGACCCCCTGCGCCTCAACCCGCCAGCGTACTTTCCAAGGTCAAATAGCCCGGTCTCAAATGGCTAAGTACGGCCAATTCCCGGCGATGTTGCCCGCATCATCTCGCCTATTGCCGATCCGCGTGTCGAGCCGCACCGGCGTTTGAGGGCGCGACGCCGCTTCGTTGAGCGCATCAGCATCCAGTTCTTTCATCAAAGAACGGATCTGCATCTGCGATCGGCCAAAGGTGCCGCTCAGATCCGAAGACCAAGTCAATGCGCGAGCGTCATCCAATTCACGCGCAACCCGCTGGAGTTCCCCAAACATGGCTTGCCGGCTTCGGCCTCGAGATCGTGCGACGGCGCTCAGCAAACTTGCGCTGAACCGATCGTAGACGCTACGCGCCTCGCTGGGTCCTTGCTGGTAACTCAAGTAAGGATGGGCGCGCAGCCAGCCCGTGATCACGCGCGAGATGCGCCAACAACTCACGGCGCTTCGGGAGAACACTGAGTTGCCTCGCGCCGCATCGGCGTCGAGTGCCGCGGCGAGTGCTCGGGCTCTGAGGGCCGTATTGCGTAGCCGCCGTAATCGCATCACTTCAGCGTCGATCATGTGTCAACCCACTCATCCGTATGCCCTGACGGGCCTTCCCGTCATAACGTCAATGTTTGGGCAATTACGAAATTATCAAGCGGGAGGCGCGCTGCGGTCTGTAGGACGCGCGCCCGCAACGGTGAGGGCATAGGCCCACAGAGGGAGACAGATGTTAAATTGCCGTGCGCCAAGCCGGTGCACGCCGCGCTACCCGCCCAGCGGCCTCAACAGACCGCGGGAAATGATATGGCGTTGTACTTCGCTGGTACCGTCCCAAATGCGCTCGATGCGCGCATCGCGCCAAATGCGCTCCAGCGGCAGGTCGCTCATGAGCCCCATGCCGCCGTGTATTTGCAGCGCCTCGTCGGCCACC
>DASYFQ010000274.1:0-21058 GCA_036498345.1 Steroidobacteraceae bacterium | reverse complement strand
TTGATATACTTTCCGGCATTGGCTTCCAGCGCGATGCGATCGCCCGTGCCCATGAAGTTGCTGTGAACGATGTTGCCGTTCAGGCTGATGCCCTGGGATTGGGAATAGCCGATGCCGCCGCCGAACTGTCCCGGCAGGCCTTCCTTGATGTTGTAGTCCACGTCCACGAGGTCCGCGCTGCCGGCCACCGGCTTGTTCTCGAACTCCACCTTCTCCACATACGGCAGGCGCTGCAGGCGCTCCTTCGAGCGCTCGATGGCCGAGTTGGACAGCCATCCGCCTTCGAGCTGGCGCATTTCGCGGCGCAGCGTCTCGTCGTTGATGGCGGTGATGTTGTTGAAATTGATGTGCCGCACGTATACGCGGTTGCCCGGCTCGATGAAGAACGTGAGCGAGACGGTCTTCTTGTCGTTGTCCGGCGTCGGCACCGGATCGATCTTGGCGAAAGCGTAGCCGTCGGCGCCCAGGCGGTAGCTCATCAGTTCTTGCGAGCTGGTGACGGCCTTGCGCGAAAAGATGTCGCCGGGGTGAATCAGCAGCAGTTTTTTCAGCTGCTCTTCGGGCACCACCATGGTGCCGGCGAGCTTGATCTCCGATACCTTGAAAACGTCGCCCTCGTTGACGTTCACGGTGATGTACATGTCGTCTTTTTCCGGAGCGATGGCGACTTGCGTCGACTCGATCTGGAAGTTGGCGTAGCCGCGATCCATGTAGTAGGAACGCAATTTTTCCAAATCCCCGGTCAGGGACTCGCGCGAGTAGCGGTCATCCTGCTTGTACCAGGACAGCCAATTCGGCGTTTTCAACTCGAGCGTGCCGAGAACGTCCTTCTCTTTGAATTTGGTGTTGCCGACCAGGTTGATTTGCTCGATCTTGGCGCGCTTGCCTTCCTTGATGTCGACGATGATGTCGACCTTGTTGCCCGGCAACTCGGTGATCTTGGTGTCGACGCGCACCGCATATTTTCCGCGGCTGAAATATTGGTCGGTGAGGTATTGCTTCACCTCATCGAGGACCGAGCGGTCGAAGGTCTTGCCGGTCGCCAGACCCACGTTGCGCAAGCTCTTTTGCAAGTCCTCGGTCTTGATGTCCTTGTTGCCCTTGAGTTCGAACTTGGCGATGGACGGCCGCTCGACCACCACGACCAGCAAGGTGTTGCCGTCGCGGCGCAGCTCCACATCGCGAAAGAACCCCGTCGCGTACAGTGCCCGCATGGCCTCGCCGATGCGCTGGCCATCGAGGTGGTCGCCGATGTTCACCGGCAGGTAATTGAATACCGTGCCTTCGGAGATTCGCTGCAGGCCTTCGATGCGAATGTCGCCGACCGTGAACGGTTCCTCCTGCGCCATTTGTGCGCGCACAGCCGATCCCAAGGGCTGGATGGCAAGAGCCACCAGGCAGGCCAAACGCAATTCAAGCCGCACGCGACAACGACCGATTGCTATTTCGATTGATCATGATTTCCCGTTAATTCAAATGTCTTGATATATCGTTATAGAAGGCGAGGCTCATCAACACGACCAGGAGCGCGATCCCGACTTGCTGCCCGAACAGCTGGGCGCGCTCGGAGAGCGGCGTGCCCTTGATGGCTTCCACCATCTGATAGACCACCTGACCGCCGTCCAACAACGGTACGGGCATCAAGTTCAGCACGCCCAAACTCACGCTGATGATCGCCAAAAACGCCAAAAACGCAGTCAGTCCCAGGTAGGCGCTGATCCCGGCAAATTCCGCGATGCTGATCGGACCGCTGATGTTCTTGGCGGACACCTGACCGGTCACGATCCGCCACAGCATCTGCACCGTGAGCGAGGACATCTCCCAAGTCTTCGCCACGCCGCCGACCGCCGCGTCGATCGGACCGGAGCGATGGGTCTCCACCAGCCCCGGCGGCCAGCTCTGAGGCCCTTCCTCGAGCGTAATGCCCAGCCGGCCGATCGGCCGGCCCTGCTCGATGACCCTCGGCACCGGCGCTACGATACGCAATCGCTGCCCGCCGCGCTCGACTTCGATCGAGATGTCGCGGCCGGGCGCGCCGCTCACCAGCGAGATGAATTCCATTCTGTTGGCCACGGCTTGACCGTCCACCGCCAGCAAGCGATCTCCCACGCGCAAGCCCGCGCGCGCACCCGCGCTGTCCGCGGGCGCGTCGTGAACCAGCGTGTTGGCGTTCCATGTCGCGAGATCGAAGCCGAGTCCCGGCAACAGCTTGCCGGGCTCGGTCATGGCGCGCCGATCATCGCGGACCCGAAGCGTCAGCGACCGCACGCTGCCGTCGCGCCGCACGCGCAGGGGTATCACGCCGTCGTCGGAGAATTGGCGGATCAACGCGATTTGCAGCTCTTCGGTATCGCCGACGTTGCGATCGCCGACGCGCACGATCTGGTCGCCGCGCTGCAGCCCGGCTGCGGCGGCGGGACTGTCGAGGCGCACTTGTCCGACCACGGGTTTGACGATTTCCGTGCCCACCATGGCCAGAATCGCATAGAGGACGGAGGCGAACAGAAGGTTCATGGCGGGTCCCGCCAGCAGCACCGCGATCCGATGGAGGACGGGCCGTCGCGTGAACGAGCGGTGAAGTTCCGCGGGGGAAACCTCCCCTTCCCGCTCGTCCAGCAACTTGACGTAGCCGCCCAAGGGGATGGCGGCCAGGCAGTATTCGGTGCGATCGGCGTCTTTGCCGACCCGCATCACCAAGGGTTTACCGAAGCCGATGCTGAAGCGCAGAACCTTGAAGCCGAGTTTCTTGGCAACCCAGTAATGTCCGAATTCGTGGACCGCCACCAAGATCCCGATCGCCACCAAGAAGGCCACGAGAAAAAACAACATCTTCATGCGAAGGCTCCAGGGCTAGGCTCGATCAATGCATTAGCCAAGCGTCGCGCCGCGGCGTCGGCGTCCAAAACATCTCCCAGAGCCTTGACGGGGGACGAATCGAGGTGCTGCAACACTTTGTCAATGACCGCAGCAATCCCAGTAAAGTTCAAGCGCCGGTCAAGAAACGCCTGTACAGCGACCTCATTGGCCGCATTCAGCACCGCCGGCGCAGTGCCGCCGGCTCGCGCCGCGGCTCGCGCCAACCCAAGACTGGGGAATCGCACATGATCCGGCGGCTCGAAGCCGAGCTGCCCGATCTCGGCCAAGTTGAGCGATTGTACACCGGAAGCAAACCTCTCCGGCCATGCGAGCGCCTGGGCGATGGGCGTGCGCATATCGGGGGCGCCCAGCTGCGCCAGCATCGAACCATCCGCATACTCGACCAGCGAGTGAACGACGCTCTGCGGATGGACGATGACATCCACCTGCGATTCGGGCAGGCCGAACAACAAGGTCGCCTCGATGACTTCGAGCCCCTTGTTCATCAGCGTGGCGGAGTCGACGGAAATCTTGCGGCCCATCTTCCACTTCGGATGTGCGCAGGCTTCGTCCGGCGTGACATGCGGCAAGGTAGCCATGTCGGCGGTTCGAAACGGTCCGCCCGAGGCGGTCAGAATCACGCGAATCACGCCGCGTGCGCTATTGCCGGGCAGATATCCGGCCGGCATGCATTGAAAAATCGCATTGTGTTCGCTGTCGATGGGGATGAGCGCCGCGCCCGCGCGCCGCACTTCATCCATCAGGATCTGGCCGGCCATGACCAGAGCTTCCTTGTTGGCGAGCAGCACACGCTTGGCCGCCCGCACGGCGGCCAAGGTGGACGGCAATCCGGCAGCACCCACGATTGCCGCCATCACCACGTCGACATTGTCGGCGGAGACGGCGTCGGCGAGCGCCTGGGGTCCGCTCTCCACGCGCGCCGTGGAACCGCTGTCGCGCAGCGCCGTGCGGGCCAGCGCCGCGGCTTGCGGGTCCACGAGCACCACGGTCTCGGCGTGAAATTGCCGTGCTTGCTCGACGATGGCCTGCCAGCTGCCGTGAGCGGCCAGCACCGCCACGCGGAACTTCTCAGGATGCAAAGCCACCACAGCCAGCGTGCTGCGCCCGATGCTGCCCGTGGAGCCGAGAATTGCCAGGCCCTGTGGCGTACTCATGCGATCACTCCTGAGCCGAATAGGCCGAGCGCATACAATGGGGCCGCCGCCGTCACACTGTCGATGCGGTCGAGCAGTCCGCCGTGTCCGGGCAGCAATGACCCGCTGTCCTTGAGGCCCGCGGCGCGTTTGAACATGCTCTCGGTAAGATCGCCGATGACGGAGAACACGCCGACTGCGCAGCCGAAGCTCACCACGGCGAGCGGCGGTAAACCGAAATGCGCGGCGCCGGCCCAGGCGACCAACGCCACCATCATGAGGCCGCCCAGCACACCCTCCCACGTCTTGCCCGGACTCACGAGCGGCGCCAATTTTCGCCGGCCCAAGTTGCGTCCGGCGAAGTACGCGCCGACGTCGGCGGCAATCACCAGGAGCACCAGCCACAGCACGATTTGCGGACCGCGCGCGAAGCCTTGGGTCGCGACTTGAAGTCTGGCGAGAGCAACGAACGCCGGCACGAGTACCGGCAGCCCACAGACGAGCGCCAAGGTCGGATGATGCCGGGGGGGGCGCCACGACAGCCATAGCAAGGCGATCGCCCACCAGGCACACGCAGCGACGAGCAGGAGCGTCAGATGCTCAGGGTCGGCGCTCCACCGCCACGTGAGCAGCAACAGCAGTGCGACGCTTGCCGCGTAAGCGGCGCGGGCGGGTTTCCCGCGCAGCGCGCCGAAACCGCCCCATTCCCAGGCACCGATGGTGAAGACCACGCCGATTGCCAGCACCGCCCAGGGCGGGGACAGCAGGAACAAACCCGCCAGCAGGATGCAGGCAAGAATGGCCGCAGTGAGTATTCGGGTCCTAAGCATGTGCGGTCTCAAGCATCGGCTTTCGCCGCGAGCTGTCCCGATGTCTTGCCGAAGCGGCGCTCGCGCTGTGCGTAGCATTCGAACGCCGCGTCCAGATGCGAGGGCGAGAACGCCGGCCATAGAGCGTCGGAAAAATACAGCTCCGTGTAGGCCAGGTTCCACAGCAGGAAATTGCTGATTCGCTGTTCGCCGCCGGTGCGAATCAGGAGGTCCGGGTCGGGAATGCCGGCCAACGCGAGACGCTTCGCGACCTCTGCTTCATCGATGTCGGCCGCGGCCAGAGTGCCGGCGACCGCATCGGCGGCGATCGAGCGGCAGGCCTGGGCAATATCCCAGCGCCCGCCATAGGCCATGGCGACGATCAGCCGCAGTCCCGCGTTGCCCGCGGTGAGTTGTTCGGCGCTCTGCATGCGGCGCGCGAGCTCGGTGCCCAGCAGGCCGCGATCGCCGATGAACCCCAAGCGCACTTGGTTGCGGTGCAAGTCCGCGACTTCGCGCTCCAAGGCGTCGAGAAACAGGTTCATGAGCATGCCGACCTCGTCGGGCGGCCGGCGCCAATTCTCGCTGCTGAAGGCGAACAGCGTCAGATAGCGCACCTTGCGCCTGACGCATTCCTCCACCACCTTGCGCACGACCTTGAGGCTGGCGCGATGCCCGGCGGGCCGTGGCATGCCGCGCGATCGGGCCCATCGGCCGTTGCCGTCCATGATGATTGCGACATGCTGCGGCGAGTCGGCCATCTTCACACCTGCATCAGCTCCTTTTCCTTGTCGGCCATGGCCTGATCGATTTCGGCCACGTGCTTGTCGGTCAGCTTCTGAACGTCGTCCTGGGCGCGCCGGTCGTCGTCTTGCGCAATCAGCTTTTCCTTGAGCATTTCCTTGAGTTCGTTCATGACTTCCCGGCGCACGCCGCGCACGGCCACGCGGGCGTTTTCCGCCTCGGACTTCACCACCTTGATGATGTCGCGGCGGCGCTCTTCGGTGAGCGCCGGCATGTTGATGCGAATGAGCTGTCCGGCGGTGTTCGGGGTGAGGCCAAGATCGGATTTGTAGATCGCCTTTTCAATGATCGGCACCATGGCCTTCTCCCAAGGACTCACGGTCAGCGTGCGCGCGTCCTCGGTCGCTATGTTGGCCACCTGGTTCAACGGCATTTCCGAGCCGTAATAGTCGACCTTGATGTGCTCGATCAGGCTGGTATGCGCACGGCCGGTGCGCAGCTTCTTCAGCTGGTCCCTGAACGCCGACACGCATTTCTGCATGCGCTGGGTTGCATCTTTTTTCAAGTCGTCGAGCATGGCTCCCCCCTTGGGCCTTAAGCGGTTACGACGGTGCCGACGTCTTCGCCCAGGACAATGCGCTTCAAATCGCCGGCATTGAACAGGTTGAAGACCTGCAGCGGTAAATTGTTTTCGCGGCACATCACGATGGCGGTCGCGTCCATCACGTTCAGGCGATCGTTCAACACCTTGTCGAAGGTCAGCCGGGCATAGCGCTTGGCATCCGGATTGGTGACCGGATCGGAGTCGTAGATGCCGTTGACCTTGGTCGCCTTCAACAGGATATCGGCGTTGATCTCGATGGCCCGCAGACTCGCCGCCGTATCGGTGGTGAAAAACGGATTTCCCGTGCCGGCGCCGAATATCACCACTCGGCCCTTCTCGAGATGGCGTACGGCGCGCCGCCTGATGTAATCCTCGCACACTTCGTTGATGCGCAGCGCCGACATGACGCGCGCATAGGCCCCCAGGCTCTCCAGAGCGTCCTGCATCGCGAGCGCATTGATCACGGTGGCGAGCATGCCCATGTGGTCGGCGGTCACTCGGTCCATGCCCGCGCGCGCCAGGCCCGCGCCGCGGAAGATATTGCCGCCGCCCAGGACGACGGCGACCTGTACCCCCATCTGGGTCAGGTCGTGGATTTCTCCGGCTATGCGCTTGAGTATGACCGGATCGATGCCGTAGTCCTCGCCGCCGAGCAGCGCTTCGCCGGATAATTTGACCAAAATTCTACGATAGCGAGCCGTGGCGTTGGTGTTGGTCATGATCTCGTATCCGTACCCTACTATAAAAGACCCCGCAGGCGCGGGGTCTTTGTTCCAGCCGTTGAGGCCCTGGCTTTCGGCATGAGCCGGTGAAGGCCTGCTTTATGCGCCGCCCTTCTCCTGCGCCTTGACCTGCGCCATCACCTCGCCGACGAAATCATCCTGCTTCTTCTCGATCCCGGCGCCCACTTCGTAACGCACGAATTGCACCACCGTGGCGCCGGCTTTCTTCAGCAGCTTCTCGACCGTGACATCCGGATCCTTGACGAAAGGCTGCCCCACCAGGGTAATTTCCGCCAGATATTTGCGCAGCCGGCCCTCGACCATCTTGGCGATGATCTCCGGCGGCTTTTTCTCGGCCTTGGTCTGCTCCGCCAAGATCTCGCGTTCCTTGTCGAGCACGGCAGCCGGCACGCCGTTCGAATCGATGTACGCGGGATTCACGGCGGCAACATGCATCGCCAAGTCCTTCGCCAAGGTCTCATCGCCGCCCGTCAATGCCACGAGGCTGCCGATGCGGCCGCCGTGGATATAGGTCCCGAGCGCGCCCGGGGCCGTGATCCGTACGAATCGCCGGACCGAGATGTTCTCGCCGATTTTCGCGATCAAGGTGCGGCGCTGCTCGTCGAGCGTGGATGCGCCGTTCGCCTGCGCGAGCAATGCACTCACATCCGCCGGCGCCTTCTCCAGCGCCACCCGAGCGACGTCGCGGGCAAAAGCCAGGAATTCCTCGCCGCGCGCGACGAAGTCGGTTTCGGAATTGATTTCCACGAGCACGGCGCTCGAGCCGGATCGCTCTACCGCCACGGTCCCTTCGGCTCCGCCGCGCGCCGCCTTCTTGTCCGCCTTGGCAAGTCCGGTCTTGCGCATGAGTTCCGCGGCGGCGTCCAGGTTACCCTGGGTCTCGACCAGCGCCTTCTTGCACTCCATCATTCCCGCGCCGGTACGCTCGCGGAGCTGCTTGACTGTATCTGCAGTGATATTCATTGGAAAATCCCAGCTTTACGCGCCGCGCCTCGGCGCAGCACGGCCGACCGGCCGGCGCCGCGGGGCACTGGCCGGACGGGTCTCCGCCGGCGGGGTATCCGCGGCATCGGCGTCGTCGACTTCGACTTCGTCGAGCGAGGCTGCCACGGCGGCCACGCTCGGCACCACGGTCACGGGAACCTTGCGACGGGGCGGGGCCTTCTTGTGCCCGCCGCGCGGCGGCTGAGCGGGGCGGCGCCCGCCGGCAGCGCGCTTCTTCGGATTGCCTTCCTCGTCGAGCTCCACGAACTCGTCCTCGCCCACCGGAACCTCGGGCAGCGAGGCCTTACCCTCCAACACCGATTCGGCCACGCCGCCGGCGTACAGCAAGATGGCGCGCATGGCGTCATCGTTGCCGGGAATCACATAGTCGATGCCATCGGGCGAGCAATTGGTGTCGACCACCGCCACCACCGGAATCCCGAGCTTGCGCGCCTCGTGAATGGCGATTTGCTCATGGCCGACGTCGATCACGAACAGGGCATCGGGCAGCGCGGTCATGTCGCGAATGCCGCCCAAGCTGCGCAGCAGCTTGTCCATTTCACGGCGCAGCATCTGAGCCTCTTTCTTGCCGCGTCGATCCAAGGCGCCGCTCTGGGCCATGTCGTCCAATTCGTTGAGCCGCTTGATGGACTGCCGAATGGTCTTGAAATTGGTGAGCATGCCGCCCAGCCAGCGTTGGTTCACGTACGGCATACTGCAACGCGTGGCTTCCTTCTGCACCGCGTCGCGGGCCGAACGCTTGGTGCCGACGAACAGCACCTTGCCGCCCTCCGCGGCCACGCCCTTGATGAATGCCGCCGCCTGGGTATACAGGGGCTGCGTCTTTTCAAGATTGATGATGTGGATCTTGTTACGTTCGCCGAAGATGAACGGAGCCATCTTGGGGTTCCAGAAGCGGGTCTGGTGTCCAAAATGGACGCCCGCTTCCAGCATTTGTCGCATAGACACGCTGGTCATAAATACTCCTGGTCGGGTTGAGCCTCCGCGTGTCCCAATCGGTAATCCGTCCTTTCCCACTTGAAACCGGTGGCTGGAGGCCTAAGTTCCACATGGAAGCCGACGAACACCCACCGACTGTGACGACACGCGTGCGGGGTTGTTAAAAATAGCCGCGCTTTATACCATGAACACCTATTGGACACAAAGCCCCGCTCTCCTATGACCGTGACCATCAAAACACCTGCCGAGCAGGACAAAATGCGCGCCGCCGGCCGGCTGGCCGCCAGCGTGCTCGACATGATCGAGCCCTTCGTTCAGCCCGGCGCGACCACCGACGAACTCGACAAACGCTGCCACGATTTCATCGTGGACGAGTTGAAGTCGGTCCCGGCCAACCTCAATTATCGCGGCTTCCCGAAGACCATCTGCACCTCGGTGAACCATGTCGTCTGTCACGGAATCCCCGGCGACAAGCGCTTGAAGAACGGCGACATCATCAATATCGACGTCACCGTGATTCGCGACGGCTTTCATGGCGACACCAGCCGCATGTATTTCGTCGGCAGTACCGCGGTCCTCGCCCGCCGCCTGACGGCCGCCTGTCACGAGGCCATGTGGCGCGGCATCCGCGTGGTCAAACCGGGCGCCCGGCTGGGCGACATCGGCCATGCCATTCAGACCTTTGCGGAAAGCAATAATTTCTCGGTGGTGCGTGAATATTGCGGACACGGCATCGGCCGCGTCTATCACGAGGACCCCCAGGTGTTGCACTACGGCAAACCCGGTACCGGCCTCGAACTGACGGCGGGAATGACCTTTACCATCGAACCCATGATCAACGCCGGGCGCCGCGAGGTGCGGCTGCTCCCCGATGGCTGGACCGTGGTCACCAAGGATCAGTCCCTATCGGCGCAGTGGGAACACACGATTTTGGTCACGGACGTAGGCTACGAAGTGCTCACCTTGGGCGCGAGCGTCGATCTACCCGCCGCCGCGGCGGCCTCTTGAACGCCCACGAAAAGCTTCTCGATCACACCGCTGACTGGCCCTATCTCACGGCCGCGCCCGAGGCCCTTCGAAACGGCGAATTTTCACCCCTCGTGTTCCGCCAGGTCCTGGATCGCGGCACCGAGCTGTTGCAGGATCGTTTCGCGCTCGACGAAGCGGTCGAAGATCTGGTGCGCGACCGTGCGCGCCTGGTCGACATTACCTTGCGCGCCGCCTGGGTGCGCCACGCCGGACGGTTTGCCGACGATCTGGCGCTGGTGGCGGTCGGCGGCTACGGACGCGGCGAGCTGCACCCGAGTTCGGATATCGACATCATGGTGCTGCTGCCGAAGAGCGACTCCGCCGACTGGCAACCGGATATCGAAAAATTCCTGACTTTTCTCTGGGATATCGGTCTCGAGGTCGGCCACAGCGTGCGTTCCATCGACGACTGCCAGCGGGAGAGTCTCGCCGACATCAGCGTCGCGACCACGCTGTTCGAGGCGCGGCTGCTGGCCGGCCCCGAAGCGCTGTTCGCCGGCATGCGCCGCGCGCTGGCGCCCGACCGTCTGTGGTCCTCGCAGGACTTCTTCGAAGCGAAGGTCAAGGAACAGACCGAGCGGCATCATCGCTACTTCGACACCGCCTACAATCTCGAACCGAACGTCAAATCGAGCCCCGGGGGCCTGCGCGACATTCAGACCATCGGCTGGGTGGCGAAACGCCATTTCGGCACCGACACGCTCGACGAACTGGTGGCGCACGGCTTCCTCACCCGCGAGGAACTGCGCAAGCTCAAGGCGGGCCAGTCGTTCCTGTGGAAGGTGCGCTTCGGACTGCACGTGCTGACCGGGCGGCGCGAGGATCGGCTGCTGTTCGACTACCAAATCAAGCTCGCGAAACTCTTCGGCTACGAAGACGCGAGCTTCACGCTGGCCGTCGAACAGCTGATGCAAAAGTACTACCGCACCGTCATGGACATCAGCCTGCTGAACGAAATGCTGCTGCAGCTGTTTCGCGAAGCCATCCTGACGCAAAGCGGATCGCCGCTGCCGATCAATGCCCGCTTCCAAATCCGCAACGATTACCTGGAGGTGACGCATGCGGAAGTCTTCGCGCGCTACCCTTCGGCGTTGCTCGAGCTGTTCGTGCTGCTTCAGCAGCACCCGGAGCTGCGCGGCGTGCGCGCCGAGACCATCCGCTTGATCGGCACCCATGTGTGGCTCATCGATGAGGAGTTCCGGCAGAATCCGCGCCATCACCGGCTGTTCATGGAGATTCTGTGCGCGCCCGTCGGGGTCACGCACGAACTGCGCCGCATGAATCTGTACGGCGTGCTCGGCCGCTACATCCCGTCGTTCGGACGGGTGGTCGGACGCATGCAGTACGATTTGTTCCACGCGTATACGGTGGACGCGCACACCTTGTTCGTGGTCAGCAATCTGCGCCGGCTGGCGATGCCGAAGTTCAACGACGAATTCCCCGCCCTGAGTCAGATCATGCAATCGCTGCCGCGCCAGGAGATCGCGTATCTGGCGGCGCTGTTTCACGACATCGCCAAGGGCCGCGGCGGCGATCACTCGGAATTGGGGGCGGTCGACGCCGAGGCGTTCTGCCTGGAACAGGGGCTCGGCCGCTACGAGGCGCGCCTGGTCGCATGGCTGGTCAAGAACCACTTGATTCTGTCCATTACCTCGCAGAAAAAAGACATCAGCGATCCGGACATCATTCATGATTTCGCGCGCCGCGTGGGCGATCAGGTGCACCTCGATTATTTGTACGTGTTGACCGTCGCGGACGTGCGCGGCACCAACCCGAAGCTGTGGAACGCCTGGAAGGCGCGGCTGTTCGAGCAGTTCTACGAGCGCACCAAGCGCGCCTTGCGCCGCGGGCTCGAGACCCCGGTCGATCAAGAAGAGTTGATCCGCGAGACGCAGGAACACGCGCGCGCGAAGATGCCGGAGATTCCCGCGGCACGCATCTCGCAAGTCTGGGGGCAGTGGACGGATGCCTACTTCCTGCGCTACACGCCCGAGGAGATCGCCTGGCAGACCACGCTGCTCGCGGACCGGCATTCTCACGACGACGCGCCGCTGGTCGCCATTCGACAACTGACGGACCGCGGCGGCACCGCGGTGCTCACTTACGCCCCCAGGCGCCTGCGGAGTTTTGCGCGAACCACCGCGGTGCTCGATCAAATGGGTCTGAACGTGGTGGACGCCCGCCTGATCACGAGCGCCAACGGCTTCAGCCTGGAGACTTACGTGGTGCTCGAGGACAACGGCGCGGTCATCGCCGACGCCGCGCGCATTCGGGAAATCGAACAAGGCCTGTGGCGCAACCTGCAGCAGCCCGAAGATTCGCCGGCGACGGTGACGCGGCGCGCGCCGCGGCAGGTGCGCATGTTCTCGACGCCGACTCAAGTCAATTTCAGCGTCGACAGCCGCAACGACCGCACGATTCTCGAGCTCATCGCCGCGGACCGCCCGGGATTGCTCTCCGAGGTCGGCAAGGTCTTCCGCACCGAACGCGTGGCGATCAACGACGCGAAGATCATGACCGTCGGCGAACGCGCCGAGGACGTGTTCTACATCACCGACGCCGAGGGAAGTCTCCTGCAGGAAGAGGCGTGCCAACGCCTGCAAGAAGCCCTGGTGCGGGCGCTCGATCGGCGCGACGCGGCCAGGGTCTAGAGACGTGATTCGAACCTCAACAAAACAGGACATCATGCCGTACGACGATCTGCAGGCGACCATCGAGGCCGCTTTCGAAACGCGCGCGAACATTACCGCGCAAACTGCTTCCGCCGACCTATGCGCGGCGGTCGAGACGGCGCTCGGCCTGCTCGACTCGGGCGAATTGCGCGTGGCGGAGAAGCTCGCCGGAACCTGGCGAGTCAATGAGTGGCTCAAGAAGGCGGTGCTGCTGTCGTTCCGCATCGCGGACAATGCCGCCGTGCGCGCCGGCGCATTGAATTTCTACGACAAGGTGCCGCTCAAGTACGACGGCTGGGAGTCGGCACGCTTCGCCGCGGCCGGAGTGCGGGTCGTGCCGCCGGCGACGGTGCGGCGCGGCGCGTTCATCGCCTCGAATGTGGTGCTGATGCCGAGCTACGTCAACATCGGCGCGTACGTGGACTCGGGCACGATGGTAGACACCTGGGCTACCGTGGGTTCCTGCGCGCAGATCGGCAAGAACGTGCACCTGTCCGGCGGCGTCGGAATCGGCGGCGTTCTCGAGCCGCTGCAAGCCTCCCCCACCATCATCGAAGACAATTGCTTCATCGGCGCGAGATCCGAAATCGTCGAAGGCGTCATCGTCGAATCAGGCGCGGTGATCTCCATGGGGGTGTTCATCGGGCAGAGCACGCGTATCTACGATCGCGAACGCGATGAAATCCTGTATGGCCGCGTGCCCGCCGGCGCGGTGGTCGTGCCAGGTTCGCTGCCCGCGAAGAACGGCAAGTACAGCCTGTCGTGCGCGGTGATCGTCAAGCGTGTGGACGCCCAGACTCGCGCCAAGACCTCGCTGAACGAGCTGCTGCGCAACGATTAAGCTCCCGGCACCAGCGCGTAGCTGATGACGTGGTGCGCCAGCAAATCCCCGTCGTCGGCGCGGCACTCGGCCGTGCCATATGCGGTGCGCTTTCCCAGCTTGAGCACCCGCGCCGTGCAATGAAGATCGGTCGCGCGGGCGCCGCGCAGAAAGGCGGTCTTGAGATCGGTGGTGACCCACTGTTCGGCGGCGCCGCGCCGGGTCAGGATGGCCAGCCACATCGCAACGTCCGCGGCGCCCATGATGGTGATGCCGCTCACCACGCCGCCGGGACGTTCCAACGACGCGGCGTACGGCACGCGAAGCGTGCATTCCCCCGGCGCACAAGATTGGACCACGAAGCCGAAGGGTTTCAAGAAAGGCGCCGCCGCCACGAGCTCGGCGAGTTCTTCCAGCGTGGCTTTCACGCCGTCAACCGAAGCGGCCGGTGATGTAGTCTTCGGTCAGCCTCTGCTGCGGATTGGTGAAAATCAGATCCGTCGGGCCGACTTCGACCAGATCGCCCATGTGGAAATACGCGGTACGCTGCGATACCCGCGCCGCCTGCTGCATATTGTGCGTCACGATGACGATGGCGTAATTCGCGCGCAATTCATCGATCAAATCCTCGATCCTCGCGCCCGCTATCGGGTCCAACGCCGACGTGGGTTCGTCCATCAGGATGACTTCGGGACTCACGGCGATGGTGCGCGCGACGCAAAGCCGTTGCTGCTGTCCGCCGGAAAGACTGGTGCCGGGGGTCGATAGACGATCCTTGACCTCCTCCCACAGCCCGGCGCGCTCCAGGCTGGTCTGGACCAGCTCGTCCAAGTCGCCGCGGCTCTTGGTCAAGCCGTGAATTCGCGGTCCGTACGCGACGTTGGCATAGATCGAGTGCGGGAACGGCGTGGGCTTTTGAAACACGATGCCGACGCGCGCGCGCAGCTGCGCCACATCCTGCTTGCGATCGTAGATATCGTAGCCATCGAGGGTGATCACGCCATCCACCCGCGCCGCGGCGATGGTGTCGTTCATGCGATTGAGGCAGCGCAAGAAAGTGGATTTGCCGCAGCCCGAGGGTCCGATCATGGCGAGCACTTGGTTGCGGCCGATGTCGAGGCTGACGTTCTTGACGGCGTGCTTGTCGCCGTAATGCACGTTCACGCCGCGCGCCGTCATCACGGCATCGCGCACGACGTCGCGGACGGCTACGACGGGGTCGGTCTCGCTGGCGGGCGATTCGTGCATCATTCGTTCGGCTCAGCCGAAACGCCCCGTGATGTAATCGTCGGTCCTGCGTTCTTTGGGCGAGGTGAAAATCTGATTGGAAGGACCGATTTCCACGAGATCTCCCATGAACATGAATCCGGTGACGTTCGACACCCGCGCTGCCTGCTGCAAATTGTGCGTGACCACCACGATGCAATACTTTTCGCGCAGCGCCTGCAAGGTTTCCTCGATGCGCAGGGTGGAAATCGGATCGAGCGCCGCGGTCGGCTCGTCGAGCAGCAGCACTTCGGGCTTCACCGCGATGGCGCGCGCTATGCACAGGCGCTGCTGCTGTCCGCCCGACAGGCTCCGGCCGTCGGCCTGCAGCTTGTCCTTGACCTCCTCCCAGATCGCCGCGTCGCGCAGCGCGGATTCCACCCGCAATTTCAGCTCCGCGCCGCGAATGCCGCCGACCAGCCGCAGTCCGAACGCGACATTATCGAACACCGACATCGGAAACGGCGTCGGCTTCTGGAATACCATGCCGACGCGGTACCGCAGTTCGGCAACGTCGACCAGGGGGCCCAGAATGTCGCGGCCGCCGATGAGAACTTCGCCCTCGGCCCGCTGTTTGGGATACAGAGCGTACATTCGATTCAGGACGCGCAGCAATGTCGATTTTCCGCAACCCGACGGTCCGATGAAGGCGCTGATCGAATTATCGGCCAGGGTCATGCTGATGTTGTTCAGGGACCGCGTCTCGCCGTAATAGAAATTCAAGCCGCGAATTTCGATTTTCGGCGGCCCGAGATCTTTCGCCGGATCCGCGGGCACGACCACCGGGGCGCGCATTTTCAAATGTTTGGGCGGTTTCGTCGACGGAATCATCGGCCGGACCCTCGCTCCGCATGAAGCAATGACAGTATCACCCGCGCGGAAATGCTGAGTATCAGGATGGTCGCGGTAATGATCAAGGCGCCCGCCCACGCGAGATCCTGCCAATCCTTGTACGGACTCAACGCGAACTGGAAAATGACGACGGGAAGATTCGCCATCGGGGCGTTCAACTGCGTGCTCCAGAACTGATTGTTGAGCGCGGTGAACAGCAGCGGCGCGGTCTCTCCGCTGATGCGGGCGATGGCCAGCAGCAGGCCGGTGACGATGCCGCTGCGGGCCGCCGGATACAGCACGCTCAAGGTGGTACGCCATGGGTAGGCGCCGAGCGCCGCCGAAGAATCCTTCATGCCGACCGGCACCAGATTGAGCATGTCTTCCGTGGTGCGCAGGGTCACCGGAATCGCCAGCATCGCGAGGGCCAGAGCGCCCGCGACGGCCGAAAAATGGCCCATGCGAACCACGACGATTTCATAGACGAACAAACCGATGATGATCGACGGTGCGCTCAACAGCACGTCGTTGATGAAGCGAATGACGGTGCTGAGGCGCGAGGTGCGCCCATATTCGGCGAGATAGGTGCCGGCCAGCACGCCGATGGGCGATCCGATCAGAATGCCGAGCAGCGTCATCACTGCGCTGCCGTATAGCGCGTTGAGCAGCCCTCCCCGGCCGCCGGGCGGCGGGGTCATCTGCGTGAACAAGTGCAGCGACATGCCCGCGACGCCATGCGACAGCAGGGTCCACAATATCGCGGCCAAGCAGGCGAGCCCCGTCATGGTCGCGATCAGGGACAAGACCAGGAAGGCGGCGTTTTTCGCTTTGCGCAGTGCCCGCCTATTCATGTCGCGAAACCCCCGCGCTGTTCCAGCCGCCGCAGCATGGCCTGTGCCGCCGCGATCACCGTGAAGGTAATGAGAAACAGCAACAATCCCAGCGCGATGAGCGACGAAGTATAGAGATCGCCCACCGCCTCCGTGAACTCGTTGGCGATGGCCGAGGATATCGTCGTGCCGGGCGCGAGCAACGAGGAACTGATGCGATGCGCGTTGCCGATCACGAAGGTCACGGCCATGGTCTCGCCGAGCGCGCGCCCGAGACCCAGCATCATGCCGCCGACGATGCCGACGCGCGAATGCGGCACGACCACGTTCCACATCACTTCCCAGGTCGTGGCACCGAGCCCGTACCCCGATTCCTTGAGCATGGCCGGCACGGTGTCGAAGACATCGCGCATGGTCGCCGCAATGAAAGGCAGCACCATGATGGCGAGGACCACGCCGGCCGTGAGAATGCCGATGCCGAAGGGCGGCCCCTTGAATAGGCCTCCCACGAAGGGAGCGTGTCCGAGATGACCGATCAACCAGGGTTGCGTGTGCCGCTGCAGGACGGGCGCCAGCACGAACAGCCCCCAGATACCGAAAATGATGCTGGGCACGGCCGCAAGCAATTCGACGGCGACACCGATCGGCCGCTTCAACATGGGAGGACAGAGCTCGGTCAGGAACAGCGCGATGCCGAATCCCGCCGGCACCGCCAGCAGCATCGCAATCACGGAGGTGATCACCGTCCCGTAAATCGGCGCCAGGGCGCCGAATTCGTCGGTCACGGGGTTCCAGATCTCGCGCGTCACGAAGGAAAAACCGAAGTGGCTGATCGCCGGCCATGCGCCGCGCACCAGCGATATCGCCACTCCGCCCAATATCAACAGCACGAGTATCGCCGCGCTCAGCGTGGCCGCGCGGAAGATTCTCTCGTAAATCAACTGCTTTGCGGCGTGCCTCGGATCGATGATCGCCACGGTATCAGTTTCGCTCCGCTATTTGCCGCTCCACACCGGATGGCCGCCCGACTTGATTTCCGAGGTCCAAGTCTTCTTCACCTGCGCAATCAGCGCCGGAGGCAGCGGCACGTAGTCCAGTTCGGCCGCCATAGTAGCGCCATCCTTGTATGCCCAGGCAAAGAACTTCAACGCCTCATTGACCGGCGCGGGGTCCTCCGGCTGCTTGTACAGCAAAATGAAGCTGGCGCCGGTGATCGGCCAGCTCTTGGCGCCGGCTTGATCGGTCAGGATCAGATAGTAGCTATCGGCATGGACCCAATCGGCGTTCGACGCGGCTGACTGAAAGGACTCCGCGCTGGGCGCCACGGCGACTCCCGCCTTGTTGGTGAGCAAGGTGTACGCCATCTTGTTCTGCTTGGCGTAGGCGTACTCGACATAGCCTATCGCGCCGTCGGTCTGGGTGGTCATGTTGGCGACACCCTCGTTGCCCTTGGCCCCGATTCCCGTCGGCCATTGCACCGAGGTATTCGCGCCGATGCTCGACTTGAATTTGGGACTGGTTTTGGACAGGTAATCGGAGAACAAAAAATTCGTTCCTGAGCCGTCCGACCGGTAAACCGGGGCGATGGCGGTGCTCGGCAACTTGAGCTTCGGATTCAGCCGTTTGATCTGCGCGTCGTCCCATTGGGTGATATCGCCCAGATAAATGCTGGCCACGGTGGCACCGTCCAAATGCAGCTCGCCGGCCGCAATGCCCTTGATGTTCACCACCGGCACGACGCCGCCGATGATCATGGGAAATTGCAGCAGGCCTGCGGCCGTCAAATCCTCCGGCTTCAAGGGCATGTCCGACGCGCCGAAGGTCACTGTTTTGGCCTTGATCTGCTTGATGCCCCCGCCTGAACCTATGGATTGGTAGTTGAGGCCGATCCCGGTGAGCTTCTTATAGGCGTCCGCCCACTTGGCATAAATCGGATAGGGAAAGGTAGCGCCCGCCCCCGAGATGTCCGCTGCGGAGGCGGCAAGAGTCCAGGCAGCCGCGGCTAGACCTAGGGCAAGACGTTTGATCATTCTAATTCGCATTTGCGTGGCTCCGTTTCATTGCTGCTGGCGTTAACAATCGCGGCCTGAATCAAGGTTAACTTCCGATTGTCGGTGAAGCGCGTGACGTTTTGATGACGCGTTTATTCATGGAAAAGGTTTTCTTTATTTTCGCAACATGCGGATTTTTCTAACAATTTCCGCAAGTTTAATCATGCGACCGGCGCGCCGCACCGCGGCGGCCTGCGGGCGCGAGCACCGGGCACCCTGCTGCCGACCATGATCAATGGGCAATGTTACAGTTTTATGACAACGCCGCCCCGCGAACCTCAAGCGTGATAGTCGGCCGCCACAGTCTCGTCCTCCGGTACGCGCTGCGAGCTCATCGCGTTGAACACCGGGGTGAGCACGATGGCCACCACGAGATTGAGCACGACCGTGTAGACGGCCGTGTAGCCCGGGAACGTGTGGCTGCCTACGTGGAGCGGAAAGGTCGGCGTCAGCTTCGCCGCGATGGCCATTGCCGTGCCTGCAAAGGTCCCGACCGCCCACCCTGCCAGAAGCGCCCAGGAATTGAACCAGCGGGTATAGACGCCCAGCATCACCGGCGGGAGCGTCTGAATGATCCAGATGCCGCCCAACAGCTGCAGCTGAATGGCGTACTTCGTCGGCACGAAGAGTATGAACACCAGTGCGCCGACCTTGACGACCAGAGACACCAGTTTCGCCATGTGCGATTCCTGCTTGTCGGTGGGATTCTTGTTGATGAACTCACGATGAATATTGCGCGTGTAGAGATTGGCCGCGGCGATGGACATGATGGCCGCCGGCACCAGCGCGCCGATGCCGATCGCGGCAAAGGCGATGCCGACGAACCAGGAGGGAAAACTGTGCAGCAGCAGCGCCGGCACCGCGAAGTTGCTGCCGAACTCCTTGAAACCCGCCGCGTATTCCGGAAGCTTGTCGACCCCGGCGGCGATGACGAAGAAGCCGAGAAGCGCGAGCAAGCCCAGCATGAAGGTGTAGCCGGGCAGCATGGCGGCATTGCGGCGGATGGCATGGCCGCTGTTGGCGCTCAAGATGCCCGTCAGAGTATGGGGATACAGGAAAAGCGCCATCGCCGAACCCAGCGCCAACGTCGCGTAGCTGCTGTAGGAACCGGTGGTATTCGGGCCCGGAACCGCCAGCAGCAGCTTCTGTGCCGGAACCGCCGCGAAGATCTTGCCGAAACCGCCCAGCTGCATCGGGATGACGATGACTGCCACCAGCGCTGTGATATAGATCAGAAGGTCCTTGACGACCGCGATGGACGCCGGGGCCCGCAGTCCGCTCGAATAGGTGAAAGCGGCGAGCACGACGAAGGCAATGAGCAGCGGCATATCGGCGGCAAGTCCCGTCCCCGAGATGCCGAGCGCGCCGATCACGACTTGGATGCCTACCAGCTGCAGGGCGATGTACGGCATGGTCGCGACGATTCCGGTCACCGTCACCGCCAGCGCCAGCCAGCGATTGCCAAAGCGGCCGCGCACGAAGTCGCCCGCCGTGATGTACCCATGCTTGCTGCACACGTGCCAGAGGCGGCGAAAGACCAGGAACAGCAGGGGATAAATGATGACGGTGTACGGCACCGCAAAGAAAGCGACGGCACCTTGGCCGAAGGCGAGTGCGGGGACCGCGATGAAGGTATAGGCGGTGTACACATCGCCGCCGACCAGAAACCACGTGATGACCGTGCCGAAACGCCTTCCCCCCAGGCCCCACTCGTGCAGCTGATCGAGATTGCCCTTGCGCCAATGAGCGGCCGCGAACCCCAACCAAGAAATAAAAGCGAACAACGCCACGAAAATGCTGAGCGCAATCCAGTTCACATCCCGCACGGCAATCTCCCGTCGTTTCGTCTGTTCTTTTTAGTCAATCGCTAGTGGCAAAATAAACGATCGCCGTGAAAATCGCGCTCACGATAACCCACAGGAGCTGAAACCAGTAGAAGAAGGGGATGCCCATCAGCGTGGGCTCGATTTTATTGTAGAGGGGCGGCCAAAGTGCGACCGCGAACTGGACGACGAAGAGCAGGTACCACCAGCTCCATCCGCCGCGCTTGTCGTGCGCGTCCATGCGCTTCTTGTGCGCGTCCATCATGCGTGAACCTCCTCCGGCCAGAGCGCCCGTCGAAGAGATCGTACCCGCATTGCTGCGCTCGTGTCGACCTCATGGCTTCAAAACCTTTGGGCCATGAGGTCGACTTCATTCTAAGCCGTCAGAATTTGGCCGTCAGAATTTGAATCGCACACCGGCCGTGGTGGTGATGTCGGTCGTATGGAACAGGAACCCGTTCGCGAGACCGTCGCGTACGCCGCTGTACATTGCACCGACGAAGGCATCGAAGCGCTTGGACAGCCGGTAGTCGGCATCGAACGAGATGATGTCTTCGGTTCCGCTGCAGGTCCCAGACTGATTGGTCGAACAACCCGCATTGGTGCCGGTGCCGTAGGCGTTCTGCTTCACGCCATAATAGGCGCCGACCAGGTCCAGTTCCGGAATGACGGTGTACCGCACACCCGCCCAGTACACTTGCAAGGTCTTGTCGTTGACGTAGGTAGATTTTGGACCGCTTTGCACGTTCACGTAGGCAACCCGGTAAGCCGCGACGTCGAATCCGGCAGCCAGCGGCGTTTCCGGATTAGCGAACTTGATGTGCTCGTAGCCGCCGAAGAACTTCAACACCCCCATGTTGTACAGACCCATGAAGGCATAGG
>DASYFQ010000273.1:0-38872 GCA_036498345.1 Steroidobacteraceae bacterium | reverse complement strand
AGCCCTAGTCGCCAAGAAAAGCGGATTGGTATTCGCAGGCCCGGTCGGCAGCCTGGACGGATACATCGATCGCGTCTCGCAGATTCCCGTTCTCTCCAAGGAGAGCGAGATGGCGCTGGCCGTTCGTTTCCGGTCCGAGGGTGATCTCGAGGCCGCCCGAGAGCTGGTGCTGTCGCATCTCCGGTTCGTGGTGCACATCGCCCGCGGATACTTGGGGTACGGCTTGCCCATGGGCGATCTGGTCCAGGAAGGCAATGTGGGTCTCATGAAGGCGGTGAAGCGCTTCGACCCCGCTGTCGGCGTGCGTCTGGTGTCCTTTGCCGTGCATTGGATTCGGGCGGAAATTCACGAGTATGTGCTGCGCAACTGGCGCCTGGTGAAAGTCGCCACCACCAAATCGCAGCGCAAGCTGTTCTTCAACTTACGCAAGATGAAGAAGAATCTGGCGTGGTTGTCCGAGGCGGAAACCGCCGCCGTGGCTCGCGACCTGGGTGTCGACGTGGCCGACGTACGCGAAATGGAACAACGACTGTCGGCGCGCGACATGTCCTTCGACCCGACGCCCGAGAGCGACGAGGAAGAAGCTTACTCCCCGGCCATGTACCTGCCGGCGAGCAACGCCGACCCCGCGATCGAGGTCGAGAATGAAGAGTGGGAAGAAGACTCGACCGAGCGGCTGACCATGGCCCTGGAGAAACTCGATGAGCGCAGCCGCAGCATATTGAAGCGGCGCTGGATGACCGACGATAAGGCCACCCTGCACGAGCTGGCGGATGAATACGGAATTTCCGCCGAGCGTGTACGCCAGGTCGAGTCGAATGCCATCAACAAGTTGAAGGGGTTGATGGCCGCCGCCTGATTTCGTTCCACAGGGGTGCGATGCATGGCTCGCTTGCTGGCCTGTATCCTGGCTCTCGGCGCAATGACGGGATGTGCCTCGCAGCGCTCGTCCGCGGACGCACCCGCTCCGCGCCAATGCTATGTCGAGTCCGGGTATCTGGATTCGACCAACGGCTGCTCCATTCGCGCCGGCTATCCGGACTGCTACCTGGTGTGTCCGCACGAAGGGACGCGAAAGCATCTATAGCGGCCGCAGCCTCGCTTTGCCCCGTTTGAATCCTTGCCGGCATCGGCGTAGCGTTGCGGACCATGCGCACGGCCACTCAATGGCTCGACGACTACGGCGACAGCCACCGCAACCAGACCAATAAGGCGCTGCATTGGATCTGCGTACCCGTGATTGCCTGGTGCGCGCTGGGGCTTTTGTGGTCGCTGCCCTTTCCCCAGGCCATTCGTGCGGAACATCCGGCGGTGAACTGGGGCAGTATCGCGGTACTGGTCGCGCTCCTCTACTACGCCGCGCTGTCCATCCGCTTGGCGCTTGGTGCTCTGCCGCTGCTGCTCGCCTGTCTCTGGTCGTTTGATCGACTCGATCACCTGGAGGGCGTGCCCTTGTGGAGCATCTGCGTGTTCTTGTTCGTGGTCGCGTGGATCGGCCAATTCATCGGCCATGCGATCGAAGGCAAGCGCCCGTCCTTCTTCAAGGATGTGCAGTTCCTGATGATCGGGCCGTTGTGGCTGCTGGCCGATGTGTATCGGCGGATGGGGATTCGGTTCTAGCGCGCCGGCACGCGCCCGCAAATCAACGAGCCTGTTCAGCAGGCATGATGTCAAATCGTCATACAACGGACACGCGGCTGTGAATTCACGCAGCTAGTCTAGGCGCACAAGACAGATCTGCCGGCCGCGCCATTTGACCCTTGCCCTAGGAATTCGAAAAATGGACAGGATACGTCACCTCGATATCACCCGCATCGGCTTGGTGGCGGCGGCGACGCTCGCCGGCATGGCCACCGCACACGCGGCCACCATCACGCAAACCTACGATACGGGCCAGCTCACGACCAACGTCGTCAACGCTCCGGTCAGTTTCGCCGATTTCAATTCCGCACTCGGAACGCTCAATAGCGTCGTCGTCACGTTGGGCGGGTCGGTCGAGCGTGATCTCATCTTCAAGAACACGAGTACGAGCAGCGGCGGGTCGATCAGCGTGCTCGACTGGACCACGAGTTTCAGCCTGAACGGGCCGAGCGGCGTATCGCTCAGCTCGGCCAACAACGCGACTCCGAGTTTGACCGTCAAGGCCTATAACACACAACCCGGCAGCATGACGGCAGTCGACAACGGCACAACCACGACCATCGGCGGCACCACGTTCACCGATGCGCACTTGGCGATCACCACCGGCGGCCCGGCGGCATATTCGGATGTGGCAACGTTCTATAACACCGCGGCGCTCGCAGGCCAGTCGCAGACCCTCACCACAGGATTGTCCGGCTTCATGGGCACTTCGACGTTCAATGCGAATGCCAGTCTCAGTTACAGCGCCACCGGCGGCAACAACTACACGCGCTTCGCAACCTATGCGGACGGTCTGGTCACCCTGCAATACAACTACACGCCGGTGCCGATTCCCGCGGCCGCTTGGTTGTTTCTCTCCGGAGTGGGCGGACTGGGGACGTTATTCCGCCGCCGCAAGTACGACGCCGCTTCGCGAAAAACATGGGCATGGAGTTCGGCGGTCCGCACTCGCGTCGCCGCATAGCCGCCCGCCAACACGATACTCAAGGGCACATCGCGGCTGCGCACCGACTCGATCACGCAGCCGTCGCGCTGCCTGATGCCTTCCTCGGTCAGCGCCAGCTTGCCATAGCGGTCGCCGGCGGCCACATCCACGCCCGCGAGATAGAACACGATGTCGGCCTCCGCCGCGTCGAGCACCCGCGGCAAGTGCTCCCGCAGCACGTCGAGGTACTCGGTGTCCCCCACCCCGTCCCGCAAAGGAAGGTCCAAATTGGAACGCATCTTCGCCAGCGGGTAATTCCGCTCGCCGTGCATCGAGAAGGTGAAAACCGTTTCGTTCGCTTCGAAAATAGCCGCGGTGCCGTTGCCTTGGTGGACGTCGAGATCGATGATCGCCGCCCGCTCGATCAAGTGCTCCGCCTGCAGCTTGCGTATGGCGATAGCCACGTCGTTGATAACACAGAATCCCTCGCCATGATCGGCGAACGCATGATGCGTGCCGCCGGCCAGATTGCCGGCGAGCCCGTCCTCGAGCGCCGCGCGCGCCGCCAACAAGGTCCCGGCCGAGGCAAGGCGCGATCTTTGCCAAAGTGCCTCTGACCACGGCAGGCCGAGCCGCCGTTGCTCGGCCGCGGACAGCCCGGACGACGCGAGCTTGGCCAGGTACTCGCGCGTGTGCACGAGTTCCAGGGTCGCTGCGTCGATCGGCTCCGGCTCGAGAATGTCGCCGGCGCTCAGAATCCCTTCCGCCACGAGGCGCTCCTTGAGCAGGACATACTTGCTCATCGGAAAGGGATGGCTGGGCGGTAGCGGAGCCTGGTACGAGGGGTGGTAGCTGCACTTCACCTATCGAGAGTATGACCCCTGACGGCAATCCAGCAAGCCGGAGCGCAAAAGCCGGCGGACGCGAACAATCAGCCGGTTGCCTGCTTTACGGCCTCCGGCGCCAACGGCGGCGGAAACTCGGAAAACGCATCGCGAACCCGCCGTGCGGCGATTATGTACACGAGAAAATACAGATCTGCCGCAGCGGCGATGAGCGACAGCAACGATTGATCGCTGATCTCCCCCTGTCGAATCGCGCCGACCAATAATAGGGCTACGTCCAAAACCGCGGAAACGCCCAGGAGAGCTCTCCCGTGCGCCCAGATCCAACGCACCGATTGGGGCGCGGCCGGCACGCGTCGACAGAGCGTGTAGAGGAAGGCGGCGGCAATCAGGGAGGGGACCAACGCATCGAGACTCCAGAGTCCCCGAAACGCCTCGATCGCCTTCGAATCGACACCGGCAAAATGGCCGATGGCCATGGCGATCGGCAACGTAATCGCCCGCGATAGATAGAAAACGGCCACCCACAGCATCAGCGGCGGCTTCAGGCACATTTGATCGTCGTAATGGGACGGCGGGTAAGCGTGCGATGAGTCGGAGTGGCGCATTTACTAAACCTAGGAGGACCCGCGCAGCGAAGGGAAGCGCAACCTATCAGCCCCTCGTTGCAAATAGATGTCGAGCTGTCCGCGCGCGTACCAGCGTCGTAGCCCATTTTCATCCGATCAGCGGACGTCATGTAAATCCTGCGCGCGGGTCTACAGTCTTTGCTGTAGAACGTTGAAGCGGCGTTTGCTGCTCATTTACAATGGCGGCGCAGGTCACCGGGGTCCGCCTGCGGGTCGATAAGACAACTCAGACGGAATCAAATTTGTCGCTGGCTTCCAAGACGCCGCCGAGACCACCGTCGGCGCCTCTCGATACTGCTTTGCCGCCCGTCCCCGCCGCCCCGGCGGCGAATCCGCGCTGGGCGCAACGAGTTCAGCTCGCCGTAATCCTGGCACTGGTCATTGGCTATGCCCTGCTGTCGCACTACAGTGCCTCATCGCCCGATAAGAAAGGCCTGGGAGCGGCCCTCTCGATCGGCCCCGTGCTATTGATCGGCGTGGTGCTCCTGTGGCGGTGGACTCGGCCACTGCCGGCGCTGCTCGTCGCCGTGTCGTTGTGCGCGCTTCTTTTTGCGTACTGGCCGCTCGTCGAGAGGAACTACGAGTGGGCCGACCTCGCGCAGCAATGCGGTGCATATGGCTTGGTCGCGCTGAGCTTCGCGCGCTCTTTGTGGGGGGGCCGCGTCCCTCTGTGCACCCAGTTGGCCAGTAAACTACACGCTGCGCTGACGCCGGCCGAAATCGCTTACACCCGCCATGCGACCGTCGCTTGGGCGGTGTTCTATGCGCTCATGACGATGACGATTTTCGGGTTATTCTTCGCGGCGTCTCTGCGAGTCTGGTCGCTCTTCGTCAACTTCGTAGCGTTCGCGCTCATCATCCTCATGAGCATGGCGGACCATGTCATCCGGCGTCGTGTGTTGCCGCATCGTCCGGACGGCGGCATCCTCGCCGTCATCCAGCGATCGCTGACCGGCTGAGGCCGACGCGCGGGAAATCAGGCTGGCGTCAATGGACGGCGCCGCGAGAGGGCACCCAGTCCGCCCATGCCCCACAGCAGCAGCCATGCCGTCGCCGGCAAGGGCACTACCGCGCCGACCTTTGCGGTGAGGTTATTCCCCGCAAACGCCTGAGACAGAATGGCGTAACCCTGGGACGTGGTTGCCGACGCCGAGGTCACCGTGAAGCTGCCCACGATTTCACCGCTGGTCAGTGCTCCCACGAGGGAACCGCCGGTATAAACCAGCGGACTCGAGGCGATCACGTAGTTGAACAAGCTCGTCCCGGAGGACTGCAGCACCAGGTCAGCGAAAGTCGCCGTCAGCAGGGTGGGAGAGCCCGTGTTGCCGATGGTGATCGTACCATTGGTGTAGTCGTAGGTATTCGGCTTGCCATCGGCGGCCGTGAGCGCCGCGCTATAGTTGGCCGTCAAGGTGAAGGTGGCTGGGGGAGCGAGATTCGTGACGCTGCCGGGCCCATTGATGATGCTGACGGCGGTCCCCTGCATCGTCACCGTCGGTCCGGCGCCGGTGGCCACGACGCCGGTGTCCGATCCCTGCTGGATGACGTCGACGTAAGGATAGGGCACGGTCACCGCGGCCGCGAGACCGCTGTAGGCGGTCATCCCGACGAACGCCGCTCCGACCAATGACTTCGTACCCGCGTGATTCATTGCAGTCTCCAGATTTTTGTCGGATTCAACGGTGTTCGTCCCGCGTAGTGAGCACGATCAGTGACTCGTGTAACCGCCGTATTACCGTAAAGCTAAAGTTACGCGGCGTTTCGCCTTGACGGCACCCAGTAGCCCGAGGCCCGACAAGAGCAACGGCAGCGTCGCCGGGATGGGCACCGGAGCCGCTTGCGCCTGGACCTGGCCATTGATCTGTCCCGAGAACGAGGTCTGGTACATGAGCGACGAGAAGTCCGTCGACAGATTGAAATCGAGCGCAATGATGTCCGAGGGGTCCGAGAAATACGAGAAGGCCAAGCCGCCGGTCGGGTGCAGATAACCGGTCAGCACGCCGGTGTTGCTGCCGTCGATACCGGACGCCTGCATGCTGCTCAGCCAGCCGGTCAACACCGGCGCCGCGGCGGTTCCGCCCGACCCGTTGCCGAGAAAGAGCTGCACCTTGTAACCGGTGGGCGTGGAGAAATTGGCAGTGGTCGCAAATCCGTCGTCGACGATGCTGCTGCCGACGAGGTTCATCGACATCACCACCTTGCTGCCAGCCTCGTTCGCGGCGGTCACCGAGTAGGCCGCCGGCAGGCCGGTGGAATTGAAAAGCACCGCCCCGCCCGACCCGGTGGCAACGGACAAGGTCTGCGAGGTCGACGAGTAAGCGATCGGCCCGTTGAAGAAGTAGTCCGCGACGGTGGCTGCGCGGGCTATCGAGCTCGATCCCAGGCCGAGCGCCATGACGGTCGACAGATGCGCCGCGACTACCAAAAACCCATGTCGCATTGTTTCGTCCTTAACTCAATTGTCGCGCAGCAGTCTCTCGCTGCCGATTCGGCCTTGCACTGCACCGGTGAAACATCCCCGAAAATGGATGCGGGGCGACTCCCGTCGCATCCGTCGGTTCTGGTGATTAATTTCGTATAAGGTATTCTCGGCAAACCGCAGCAATGTGACGCTTATGTGACAATTTGACATCATGTTCCGCGGGTTGGCGCCGATTCCGCGCACTTCTCCCTAAGGCTTGTGCTTCGCGGTTCGATTTTCCAGAGCCCGCGCCCGGTACTCGTCGACCAGATTTTCGATCCGCGTGCGAGAGATCCGGGTGAAGGGCTCGGCAGCGCTCGCCTTCGTGAACAACCCTACATGCTCGTATCGATCCAACACGTCCTGGGTGATCTCGTAGAGTTGCAAGTTGGTCTCCGCGCACTTATCGAGTGCGGCGTTGCGCTCGTCCAAGTCCTTGTGAAGCTTGCTCCGGTCGGCCTCGACCTCCTTCAGATTGGTCGCGGTCTCTCGGAATCGGCCGACCAAGTCATTCATTCGCTGTTTGGACACTTCCAGATTCTTCTCGGCGGAGTCCTTCGATGCGGTGAGTTGCGCCACGGCAGCCGCCGCTGCCGCAGATCCGCCGGCGCGCACCTTGAGCGCATCGCGCTCCTTCTTGACCGAGGCGAGATCAGCCTTGGCGGAATCCAGGTCTTTTTTCATTTGCTCGAGTTGGGTCTGCAGGGCGGTCTTCTCCGCGGCCACCTGCTGGTACTGCTGCATGATTTTCTGCATCTCGCCGCCGCCGCTGCGTTGGACTTGGGCATGGGTCGGCGCGCCCAAGGTGAGCGCGACCACACATACCGTGGATGGCACCCCGAACCAACAATGACGCTTGGTCATGATCGCCCCTAGAATCGAGTGTTCAAATCGAGCTGCACCGTGTCGATGCCTAAGGGCGGGCCGTCGATCGCGTTCGAGCTCAGATAGCGCAAACGCATCCAGACTCGATTCGCAAGCCCGTAATCGCCCACCACATAGTATCCCTTGGCATCCGTTCCACCCCAGTGGAAATCCGAATCGGTGTACGCGTCGATGACGGCATCGCGTTCCAAGTATCGATAGCCGATCACACCCCGCCACGATCCCGCCGTCAGCACGGTCGGATGACCAAATGCGAATTCCGCCTGGTATCCCTTGGTGCGCGGCGCCACGTATTGGCCGACATTGGCGGATACCCGGGCCGTGTTGTAACCGAGATTCCTGACCGCATCCGCGGTGAAACCAAACATGTAGCGTCCCACCGGCAGCTCATAGGCGAGATTGGCATTGGCCAGGCGAAACTTCGCCGCCCATGCGAGCAGATTCACGGTCGTGTCGGCCGGATTATTACTGATGTCGAAATAGGTGTTGCCCTGGCGCTCGTATATCGGAGCGGTGTAATTGAATACCGTACTGTTGAGTGGATTCAAGCGGCCGGTCACGTTGAAGTAATCGAAAAACGCGCCGCTGATCCGCAAATGCTGACCCTCTCCCCAGCGGATATTCGCTCCCATTTGGCCGCCCACGAGCCATTTATCCTGCGGCGACAAAGCGATCTCCTGCAGCGGATGCGCGCCCACGGTGATGAACAAGTGGGACTGCTCCGCGCTGCCGTTTCCCAGGCCGTAACGGCCAGTCAGGGCGAATCCTTCGAAGGTGAGGTCCTTGTGGAAGATCAGATCGGTGGGCGTTCCATAGGGATTGAGAAAGCGGCCGCCGACGGCCGACAGCCACGGAAATTTCTGCGCATTTTTTTCATCCAGACGGATGTATAGCTCATCCAATCCGAATTGATACGGCGACGTGCCATCCAAGGTCTGCGTCTCGGACACGAGGTCCGACGTATTCCCCGTCGTGAGTCGCACGCCGGCCGTAATCGAATCGGTAATGTCCGAATCGACTGCCAAGCGCGCGCGGCCGCGAAAGCGGAGGCGGTTTTCGCTGACGTTCTCGTACTCGTTCAGGCCGGCCTTCGTGATTCCGCCCGCGGTATTGATCGCGAAGTAATTGAGGTAGAAGTTTTGAATATTGTTGGCCGAAAACAGCACGTCTTCCTCGCGCAGCGTGACGCTCCCCGATATCCGCGTGCGCGTCAGCCAATCGGCCAGGGCGCCCGGCACCCCCCATTTTTCGGTCTTGGCCTCCTTGACCACATCGGCAACGACATCCGGCTTGACCTGTTCGGCCACTTGCTTGGCAATCTCGTCTTTGACGATTTGCGGAACGTACGGTACACGCACCGCTCCCTCATCGGTCTTCGCCACCGCCGCGGCGTCGGCGGCGGCCTTGTCCTGCGCGGCCTTGACCAATTGCGCCGCCTTCTCGCGCGTCATGACGCCTTGATCGACCAGAGCCTGCAGCAGGTTGACGACGGTATTGCGCAGCTCTTCGAGAGACTGCCGCTCGTCCGCGGCGAGGCAAGCGACGACCGGCGCCGCCGCAAGCGCAATGGATGCCGCCATTGCCCGTAATAATTTCGCCGTGAACATTTGCAACAATCTCCTCACATTCATTGTCAATTTCGAGACATGATCTTCAGACTGACCGGCTGCGGCATTTCCAGCGGTGGCGCCTCGCTCAGCCGCGTCAGAGAGCTCAGCTCCGACTCGATGCGCTGATCGAGCTGATGATCGCCGGTGCTGCTGACCAACTTCACCTGCCTGATGCGTCCGTCGGCTTCGATCCAGACCCGCACCGACAGCGAGAACTTCTTTGAACCGATCCCTGCGTCGGACGACAGCTTCTCGAGCACCGCCTCCTTGATCCGGTTCGTATACCAGGCAAATGCGGCGCCGCCGTGACCGCCGACCAGGTCGCTGCCGCCGTGGCGCGCTGCCAGTCCGAACGCGTCCTCGCCCGCCGACCCCTGCGCATCGAGACCCATGGGCTCGGCCGGCGGCGGCTCGTCGTCAGGCTTCGGCTCCGGAACATCCTTCGGCAACGGCTCGTCGACCTTTTCCGGCGGCGGCGGCGGTGGCTGGTCCGGCGGTGGCGGCGGCGGCGGCCGGATGACTTGAACGATTTGCACCTGCCGCCCCGGCTTAGCAGTCTTGCCCGCCATCATCGTTCGAACGAACCACACGAATCCCAACAGCAATAACAACCCGAACACGGCGCCGCCGAGGCGCGTCAGATAGCGTCGCTTGGCGCGCTTGTCGGCCATGGCGCTGCGCTACTTGACGATACGTTGGGTCACTAACCCAAGCTGCGTGATTTCAAGACGTCCGACGATATCGAGCACGTCGACCACACGTTGGTACGGAATGGTCGAATCCGCCTTGACCACCACGGGCAAATTCGGGTTCGCCGCCTTGTATTGGCGCAATAGATTCTCTAGCTCGGGCAGACTGACCGGATACGTGTCCAGGTACATCGTGCCATCGGCCGTGATCGTGATCGCCTTGGTCTGCGGCTTGGCGAGAGACGGTGTGTCGCTCGCCTTCGGCAAATTGACTTTGATGCCTTGGACGGACGCAGTCGTCATGATGATGAAAATCACCATCAGCACATAGGCCAAGTCCAGCATGGGCGTGATGTTGATGTCGTCGTAGACATCCTTTTCGCCGCTGTCGATGGAACCTGACATCGTCGATGCTCTAGCTGTATTGTTCAGCGAGACGCGTGACGAATTCGTCGACGAACACGCGGTTGTCTGCACTGATCGATTTGATGCGCGAATTCAGCCAGTTGTAGCCGAACAGCGCCGGGATCGCGACCGATAAACCGGCGACCGTCGCCGCGAGCGCCGCCGCGGTGCCCGGCGCGATCGCATTGACGTTGACATCGCCGGAGAGCGCGATCGCGGCAAAGGTAATCATGACGCCGATGACGGTGCCGAGCAGCCCGAGGAAGGGCCCGCCGGAGATGGCTATCGTCAAAAGCACCATTTGACTCGACAAGCCCTGCTGCAAACGCGTCATCGACGCGTCCATCGCTGCGCGAATCGCATCGATCGACTGGGGTGAGAGAATCTCTACGTGCTGCGCGCTGACCGTCTGTCCGGGTATGCGCTTGTGCAATTCGCGCACTCCATGATGATACAAACGGTACAGAGTGGAAGCGCCGTACTTGTTCTGATCGCCCGCGAGCGAGGACATGGTCGGTGCTTCGTCCAGGTCATCGTCGGCGCTGTCTCCCGGCTTATCGAGCGCGGTCGCGTCGCCGCTCAAGCGGCGGAAATCGCGCAAGAAGTTCCGGTTGGCTTTCTCGACCCGGCTCAAGAAGATCGCCTTGACGAGCATGATCAAGAGTGCGATCACGAGCATGGCCATGCAGATGCCGATGACGACCCAGCCGTCGATGGTCAAATTCTTCGCGATGGTCACGAAATAGGAGGTTTGGCCGCCGCCTTCGCGCTGTCCATCGCCGCCGTAGACCACCAGATTGGCATCCATGCCCTGGCCACGGGCGCTCGCCTTGATCCAATCCGCGGTGCGCGCGACTTTGGACACCTCGACTTCATCTATATCGCCGGTCAAAAATCGGGTGTCGTTGACGGCGCCGACCGTGAAGGTACCGCCGACTTCGGCCAAGGTGACCGGCGCACTGCCGGCCGCGATGCCGTCGACGAAGAGGGTGAGCTTGCCGTTGCCGGCTGTCAGCGCAACATGGTGCCACTGGCTCAACGCCAGATCGGTCGATTGAGTCACCGTCGCCGGCGCCCCGTCGAGCGCAGCACGGGCGACCAGACGGGAGCCGTCCAGGGCGAGCTCCAGGGATTTGCCTTGATCGCTGAGAGCGAACACGACTGCTTGCTGCGCCTGACCGATGCGCAGCCACGCAGATGCGGTGAAGCCCTGATTGGGCAGCAGGCGCAGCGAGGCGGTCGCGGGAACCTTGATGCTCTCCTTGCCCGAGAACTTGGCCTCGCCGCCGATCAGGCCGGCCGGCGACAAGACCGCGGTCGACGTGGAAGGGTTATTCTTGTACGCCGTCGAGTCCATCGGCGAACCGGCGGCTTCCGAGAACGACAGCACCAGAGTCTGCGACGCATCGTAAGTGCCCGGAATGTCGGCGGCGGCCGGTGCGTCGGGGTTGCCATAGTACGCGTAGATCTTCTCGCTCTTCGAGCCGCCCGTGATTTGCGGGACGCGCACCCACAGCAATGCCAGCTGGTTCTGCGGGTCGTATTTCTCGAAATGGAACTTGAGGGGTGTTTTGTCATCGCCCGCAACCAGGCGAAAGTCGGACGCATCGGGTTTCGTATCGTTGAAATAGCTGAAATTCGCCAGCGACAGGCGCACCAGCACAGGGACGTCCTGCGGCGTACCGGCGATATCCGCGGCGGCCGGAGACAAATCGAAGGAGATTTCCTTGCGATACTTCCAGTCGTTGTTCCACCAAGAGGCGGCAAGCGCAATCACCGGTACGAAAAGCGCCGATATTGCAATCCACCTCATCCGGCCTTTCATGCTCTTATGCATTCCCTAAAACGCGAAGAATAACCTTCGTCTAGTTTGGCCGCGCTGCGTGATCCTTTTGTTACAGTTCAAGTGAATGAGCAAAAACACCGGGATCGCGATTGTCTGCATCGGTTGGATGTACTGTAATTAGCGACCAATCCATACTCATCCGGTTGCCGGCATCGCCGGTCGAAGACTCACATCGACATCGAATCGACATTGCGGCGCGCGACTGAGTTGCACCTCAAAGGTGAGGTGAGTGGAGCGGAGGCGCTTTATTCACAGATCCTGCGGGCTCAGCCGCAGAACGCCGGCGCGCTGCACATGCTCGGAGTGCTGGCAACGCAATCGGGCAATGCCGTTCGGGCGGTCGATCTGATTGCTCGTTCGATTGCCATCGATCCGAATCAAGCCGCCGCCTATTCAAACCTCGGCAATGCCCTGATGACGCTCGGCCGCTACGCCGAGGCAATCGAATCATTCAATCGAGCCTTGGCGCTCAGACCACGCTACGCCATTGCGCTGGTGAATCGAGGTATATCGTTGATTCATCTGGGCGATTTCGGGCCGGCTATCGACAGCTTGAGCAGCGCGCTGGATGCGGCTCCGTACAGTGCTGACACTCTGGTCAATCGCGGCATCGCTCTGGCCAGGCTCGGACGCCTCGAGGAAGCGATTGTCGATTATGATGGGGCTCTTAGGCTAAGGCCGGATTATATTGAGCCCGCCTTCCATCGAGCTGTGCTCTTGGCGCGCCTGGGCAGGCTGCCTGACGCTATAGAAGGGTACGATCGGGTGCTTGCCCTCGACGCCGGTCACGCGGAGGCGCTCAACCATCGCGGCGCGGGGTTGATTCGGCTCGGGCGCTTCGAAGAAGCCCTGCCGAGCCTCGAACGGGCGCTGATTTTATCCCCCAGCATGGCGGAAGCACATGGCAACCGCGGTTTGGCGCTGGGGCATCTCAAGCGGCTCGACAGCGCGCTCGACAGTTTGGATCGAGCCTTGGAGTTGAGGCCGGACTTTGCGGATGCGCTCAGCACTCGTGGGTGGGTGCTTCTGCTCCTGGGTCGCCGCCAAGAGGCCATCAGCAGTCTCGAGAAGGCCGTAGCGCTCAAGCCCGGCTTCGTGGAGGCGTGGACCGTTCTGGGCACCGCGCTCAAGTCATGTGAGCGGCTGATTGAGGCCCTCGGTTGTTTTGATCGCGCCCTCGCCATCGATGCTGAATGCGAGGATGCCTTGGGCAGCCGTGGCGTTCTTTTGATCGAGGCACAGCGCTACGCGGAGGCGCTGGTTTGCCTCAAACGGTTGAGAGCGCTCGCTCCGGAGAACGACTACGCACTCGGCAACGTTCTCGAGGCGCAGATGCGCTGTTGCGATTGGAGCGAATACTCGGCGCTTCGGGCAGATATCGTGGATGCGGTTGCCAGGCATGAGCAGGCCGTCCGGCCGCTCTTCTTTCTCGCGGTCGCCGATGACCCGGCTGGTCAGCTCGCCTGTGCACGCATGTACGCAGACCGCCACTACGCCTGCTTCGAAGCGCAACCCTTTCCGTCGCGGAGCCTGTCAAAGAAGAGAATTCGCCTGGCTTATGTTTCCGGGGATCTGCGCGATCATGCGGTTTCGTACCTGGCGGCCGGACTCTTCGAGCGGCATGACCGCAAGCGCTTCGATGTCGTTGCGGTGTCCCTGCGCCCGGCCCAGGATTCCGTCATCGGCCGGCGTGTCCGTGCGGGCGTCGATGAATTCCTGGACGTGTCGTCGATGAGCGATGAGCAAATCGTTGCGCGGATGCGCGCTCTCGACGTGGACATCGCCATCGATCTCTCCGGCTATACCGGCGCCGGCAGGACCGGGATCTTCGCTCGGCGCGCCGCCCCGGTGCAGGTGAATTATCTGGGATTCCCGGCCACGATGGGCGCACCTTGGATGGACTATATCATCGCCGATGAGTTCTTGATTCCGCCGCACGCCCGACATCACTACGCCGAACAAGTGGTATACCTGCCCAACTGTTTTCAGGCGAATGATGACCGTCGCGAGATCGACCCGGCGACGCCTTCGAGGCGCGATCAGGGGCTGCCGGAGCGTGGTCTCGTCTTCTGTTCCTTCAACAATAGCTACAAGCTGAATCCTGCGTTTCTCGATGTCTGGCTGCGGCTGCTCGCCGCCGTTCCCGAGTCCGTGCTCTGGCTCGTCGGGGACAATGAATGGGCCGAAGAGAATCTGCGCCGCTTCGCACAGGCCCAGGGGATTTCGCCCGAGCGATTGATTTTCGCGCGGCGACTGCCTTATGCCGCTCACTTGGCGCGCCTCGGCCTGGCGGATCTATGTCTCGATTCCCTGCCCTTCAATGCCGGAACGACGGCGAGCGACGCGCTGTGGGCCGGAGTGCCGATTCTGACGTGTGCCGGATCAGGGTTCGCCGCGAGGATGGCCGGCAGTCTACTGCGGGCGGTCGGATTGCCCGGGCTCATCACGTACAACATCGAGGACTATGAATCACTGGGACTGCGCCTGGCCCGCGATCCCGCACTCCTGGCAAACCACCGCGTGCGACTCACGGCCAACCGACTGACCTCCCCGTTATTCGACACCGCCCGCTTCTGCCGCCACATCGAATCGGCATATACGTCCATGTGGGACCGATATCGCCGCGGCGAAGCCGCGGCCGCTTTCTGTGTGCGAAACCTTGCGCCGACGGCATGAGCAAAGACTCGCCAAGGCCGCCCGGCACACCGCAATCAATCGGGCAACCGCCGGCAAGCACCCACGGCAATCACGCAGGAATGACCGTGCCTCAGGCAATGCAGCACGCGAGCGCTGCGTTCGCCGGCGGCGATTGGGCGAAGGCTGAGCGCCTCTGCAGAGCGATACTGAGCGCTCATGCGGACTATTTCGACGCGCTGAGCTTGTTGGGCATCATCGCAGCGGAGACACAGCATCTGCCGGACGCAGCCGCCTTATTCGAACGCGCCGTCGCTTCGAATCCCCTCGACGCTGCGGTGAACTATAACTACGGCAGCGTACTCAAGAGGCTCAAGCGCTTCGATGAGGCGCTGGACCGTTATCAGTGCGCGCTCCATATCAAGCCCGATATTGCGCAGGCGTATTACGACCGTGGCGATATACAGATAGAGCTCGGCCGCCCTGGCGAGGCGCTGGACAGCTATGAGATCGCGCTGCGGATCAAACCGGACTATGCCCAAGCGCACAACAACCGCGGCGTCGCCCTGCAGGCGCTCGGGCGCCATGAGGATGCGCTCGAGAGCTACGAACGGGCGCTGAAGATCAGCCCGGACCACGCCGACGCAAATTATAATCACGGTCTTGCGCTACGCGAGCTTGGCCGGATCGAAGAGGCGCTCGGCAGCTACGACCGGGCGCTCGAGATCACACCGGACCATGCCGAAGCGCACAACAACCGCGGCGTCGCGCTGCAAGCGCTCACGCGTTTCGAGGAATCGCGCGAAAGCTTCGAGCGCGCGTTGCAGTTCAAGCCGAGTCTTGCCGAGGCGTGGTACGGCCTCGGCAATGCCTTGAGTGAACTTGGGCGCTTCGAGCAAGCGCTGGATAGCTACGAGCGTGGACTCGAGCTCGATCCGGAACAAAGGTGGTTGGCCGGGGCCCGGCTGCTCACCCAGATGCAGCTTTGCGATTGGCGCGATCTGGACAAAAAAATCGCTGAACTCGATGCGGCGATACGCCAAGACAAACAATACACCGTCCCGTTCCCGGTTCTTGCGCTGAGGGACTCATTATCGTTACAGCGCCGGGCGGCCGAGATTTGGTCCGACGAAGCGCATCGCGCAATTCCTGTGCCGTCCTGGATCGAGACGCGCAGTCGACGCGGAAAGATTCGCCTTGGCTATTACTCCGCCGACTTTCACGACCATGCGAGCGCCTATTTGATGGCGGAGTTATTCGAGAGCCACGACAGGGCGCGATTCGATCTCGTCGCGTTTTCGTTCGGACCCGACAAGCGGGACGCAATGAGACAGCGCTTGTCCGCCGCGTTCGATCGGTTCCTCGACGTGCGCACGAGTTCCGACAGGGAGGTGGCGCAAGTATCGAGAGAGATGGACATCGATATTGCGGTGGACCTGAAGGGATTCACGCAGCACGCACGGCATGGAATTTTCGCCAACCGAGCCGCGCCCGTCCAGGTCAACTATCTTGGCTATCCCGGCACCATGGGCGCTTCCTACATGGACTACATCATCGCCGATCGCACGCTCATCCCGCAGCAGAGCCTCCCCCATTACACGGAGAAGGTGGTTTATCTTCCCAATAGCTATCAAGTCAATGACCGACGGCGGCAGATCGCGGATCGGCAGTTCTCGCGCGCCGAGCTCGGCTTGCCGGCAGCGGGCTTCGTGTTTTGCTGTTTCAACAACAGCTATAAAATCACTCCGCAGACTTTTGACAGCTGGATGCGCATCCTCGAGCGGGTGGAGCGCAGTGTTTTGTGGCTGCTGGAGGACAATCGGACGGCGGCGAATAATCTGCGCCGGGAAGCGCAGGCCCGCGGGGTGAGTGCCGCGCGTCTGATCTTCGCCCCGCGCATGCCGCTCCCGGAACATCTGGCGCGTCATCGCGCCGCGGACTTGTTCATCGATACCCTGCCCTGCAATGCGCATACCACGGCAAGTGATGCGCTCTGGGCGGGGTTGCCGGTGCTGACTCGCCAGGGAGAATCCTTTGCGGCGCGGGTGGCCGCGAGTCTGCTCAACGCCATTGGGTTACCGGAACTCATCACCACAACCCAGGAGCAATATGAAGCGCGGGCGATCGAGCTCGGCGCCAGTCCCGGGCGGTCCGCGCACCTAAGACGCACGTTGTCCGAGAATCGCCTGACGGCCCCGCTGTTCGACACCGAGCTATTCACCCGGCACATCGAGGACGCCTACACCCAGATGTACGAGCGCCTCCGGGCCGGCCTCAACCCGGACCACATCAAAGTGGCACGCTGAACTCCAAGCCAGTCCCAGAGGCGCCCCGGACCGCGCGCTTTCTCATTCCGGCCATCGATTACGGGGCGTGCTGACCCGCACCCTGTCGCTTCAAGCATTCCATGTCGTCAGGTTTGCAGTTCTCTTCGCCGAGACCGGTGACGAAAACGTCGAGCCAGCTGATCGCGGCGTCAGCCACCGGAGTGCTGGCAGCGGCCGCGTTGGAACCATTGAAGCCCTCCGCGACATTCGACGTCGCGCCCGCCGTCGACGAGGCGCCGGCAAATGCGGCGCCTAGACCGGTGATCGTGGGCGGGAGGCCCACCGACGTGCCGGTGACCGTAATGTTGCTCGCGCCCAGCACCGCTGTGGCGGCGACCGTCAAATTGCCGGCCACGATGCCGGCGTCGTTGGCATTCACGACCCCGTGTGGCGCAAACAAGTATACATTGCCCGCAATCACCCCCGGCGTGCCGCTGAGCGCCTGGATGCCGCTGCCGGCGATGGCAGCGCGCAGCGTGACATTGGGTTGGCCGTTGCTGTCATAGACGATATTGAGCGCCGGCGCCGAGATCGACGTCTTCGCGCCGCGTCCCGCGTCGATGTTGCCCTCGGTCGACCAGACCAAGATATCGCCGCCGTCCGCCGCAAACACGCGCGATTGGTTGACCTGAAAATCGCCGTAGGAAAAGGCGTCCACAGTGCCCGTGGTCTGCGCGACGATGCCGAGCTGATCGGGGGTTTTGGCGATGCCAAAGCCCGAAGGCGGCGCCGCCTTACCGACGTCGATCGAGCCGCCGGGTGCCAGCAATGAAATGTTGCCGCCCTGCTGAGTGTAGATGCGGCTGAAATACAAATTGATGTCGCCGACGTACGGGTTGGTCTCTCCTTTGGCGAGGTTCGGATTGGCGCCGGGGAACAGAGCGCTGATTGCCGCAAAGGCACCCGAGAAGTCGCCGTTGTTCAGGGCGGCCTCTTTGCTGCCATAGACGCGCAGCAATTCGAAAAACAATTCCTCGACGAAGGTCCGCTGGAGCTGCGGCGTCATCGCGTCGAATTGCTGCTTCGCTTGGACGGCAGTGAGCCCGCCGGTCCCATCGACCGTCTGTATGAACGCAATGACCTCGCTGTCGAATTGGCTCGATCCATCGATGTATTTGCTGATGAAGGCGGCGTCCTGCGGCGCGCCGCCGCCGATGCCGGCATCGACGCTGATGCTCGCCCCGGTGGCGGACAAGACCGGGTTCACGAGATTGGCGCGGGTGATGACCCCGTTCGACGTACCCAGATCGACGTTGCGGCCGGCGCTCAGTTGCAGCGCGCCCGGCCCATCCACCACGATGCCGTTGGTGTCCGTCAGGAGGCTTCCGCTCGACCCATAGAGCTCCGGATAAATAATATCGCGGCCGGCAGTCACCGACGTCACATCGCCCGCACTCAGGTTCTGCGCGACGAGATTGAGGTCCACGATGTCTTGACCCGCGATCACATGCACCGGCTTGGCAGACCAGATGCCCTCCGCCTGACTTTGCACGTCGGGACTGAACAGCACGCTACCGTTCTGGGCAACGACGCGCACGGGTGCCAAGCCCGACTGATCTTCCGCCAAGTGTACCGGCGTCGCGGCATATTGATCGGGCGTCGACGTCGTCAGCGCCGCGATCATGTCGTCGTAGATCGAGCCATTGGCCTGCGGTGCGGCCGGCGTGGGCAACAGGCTCGGATCCATATCAGAGACGATCAGTTGCCCCCCGGCATTCCCGAGAATGCCGGTCGTCGCGATCACATTTTGATTGGCGAAGACTTGCAGATTTCCGCTCGGCGCAGGCGACAGCGCAATGGTGCGGAAAATATCGACATTGCCGCTCAGCGCATAGGCATTCAGCGTCGGCGGCAATACATCGAGCGTCGACACTGAGCCCGCCCCGGCCGCGACGACGCCGCCGAGGAACGAGGAGGAAACCGCGCTTTCGAAGCCTGCATTGTTGTCCGCGAGCACCAAATTGCCGCCGACCGCCGTGAGGCTGACGGACGACGTGGGCGTGTAGGTGGAAAAGAAGACTACTTCCGATTGCCCGGGAGATCCTTGCAAGCTGCCTCGATTGAGTAAGCTTGGGTTCACGATCTCGGACACCGCCACGTCGCCCCGCGCGGTGATGGCAACGCCGGCATCGCCGAGTCCGATGATCGGGGCGAGGCCGGCGCTGGCACTGGCGGCGACATCGCCGCCGGCTTGCAGGTTGGCGCTGCCCCGCCCCACGTAGTAACTGCCTCCCAAGATCGAACCGCCGGCCACTACGCTGAGGTCGCCGCCGCCATCAATCTGCACGGAGTTTTTCGCCGCTGTGGTGCCGCCTACCTGTACACCGATCGTGGGAATGGACACGGACAAGTCGCTGATATTGCCACCGGCCGTGACCGATACATTGCCGCCTCCCAGAGCAGCGACGCCCTGCTGGAAGCTGCGGAAGTCCACCGTCCACGCGGTCGCCGAGCCCGCGGGGTTGCCCGTGCTACCGACGCGCCACAACCAGGCGTTGACGAATTGATCGGTCGGGGCGCCGATCACGTCGTGGGCCACATTAATCTGAATGTCACCGCCGTCCGTGGGGTAGGCGCGACCTTGCAGCGAACCAGCCCGGCCGGGCAGGGTAATGCCGCTGCCGGCCACCCCGGCCGTATACAACATCGACTCTTTGTTACCGAGCACGAAGTTGCCCGAGGCGCTGATGTCGATGAAGCCGTTGCCGGTGCGCACCATCGTGGGCGCATACCTGGCATTCGGCACCGTGGCGGTCCCGACGACGCAGGCCCGTACGCAGGGCCCTATGGTCACATTGGCTGGGTTTGGATTCGTGACATCAACCACGACGGGATTCGCGGCCGCAAAGTCGGCGCCGGCGACGATGCGGTATGACCAGGAATCCGAAGGCTGCGCCGGCAGGGTGAATGCGCCGGCGCCCGAGGTCGCGGCAAAACCGTCGGATAGCGAAGCGTTGAAAGTCACGCCGCCCTGCGCGCGCAGTGTGAGCACGCCGGGAATATCGTTGTTCGCGCCAAATCGCCAGCCGTAGAGATTCCAAGCAGAATCGAGCTCCAGCGCCCCGGTGCCGTTGGACTGGGTCGTGGCGTCGATCTCGATGCCGGGCGCAATCACGAATGACGTGTTGGAAGCCTGCCCGAGCGCCGATGCGATGGCGCCCGCGTTGCCCATGAAGGCGGCAGCATCTGCGTACATGGGATTCGATGGATCAGCGGCCGTGTCGGCCGGAGAAATCACACCCGTCGTATTCTGGTAGACGGAAAAGCCTTCCAGGGTGGTGCGAGTGCTGCCCACGATCGCGCCGTTCATGGCGACGCCGCTGCCGCCGTTGAGCACCGCGGTCACCGTCGCGGCGGGCACGCGCAGCAGGACGGTGCCGCCGGCTCCAGCCCCATTGGCCGCTGGACCGCCGCCGCTGACATTGATGCTCGAGCCCTTGTTGAGCAAGATCCCGCCCTGAGCGGTCTCGAGCTGCACCGTCCCGCCGCCTTGTCCGGCGAGCGTCGCGTGCGCGTCAATCGCGCCGTTGAGGATCAGATTGTTCGCGGCGGCCAAGGTCACGGCGCCACCCTGCGCTCCGGCAGCATCGATGAGCCCATTCACGGTGATGCCGCCTTGATCGGCTTCCAGCGCAACGCCATGCGCGGTAATCGTATTGCCGACTGCGAGCACCAGGTCACCCAGGCCCCGCTGGCGCAGCGTCCAACTGCCGGTAAATCCGCCGCCAGTGAGGAGCTGGTCGAGCGTGCCGAAATCGCCAAATCCCTGCGCGTCGATACTGACCGAGGCGCCCGTCCCGGAGCCCCCCGTTCCCTTGAGTACGCCCCCAAGGTTGAGCAAGCCGCCGGGTGCGGACATCGTCAGGGCTCCCCCCTGTCCTCCCGTGCCGGCGCTGACATCGATGGCGGAGCCGCTGGCGAGATCGATGTTCCCCGCCGAGTTCAAAATCACCGAACCTCCGGGACTCGCCACCTTGACTCCATCGTATTGCTGCACGACGCCGGCGACGATGATCGAGCCGCCGGGTTGCAAGGATAGGTTGCCGCCCGAGGCATCGCCCGTGGTCGTCAATGCGACGCGGCCCGACGGCATATCAATGGCGGTCGCCAGGTTGATGCTCGATCCGGTGACGGCCAGCGATCCCCCCAGACTCGGGCTCGCCGTCAGCACGGCGGGTTGCGCCGGCGCCAGCAGCGACACAGCGCCGGTGGCCGACAGAGCAAGGTTCACGTTCGAACCGCTGGTGATTCGCGATGCGGTCACCGTCAGGTTTCCGGTGGTGCTCAAGCCGGCGCTGACCGCCGTGGGGGCGGTCGATCCCGTGGTGCCCGAGCTCGTGGCACTCGAGCTCGCGGCCGGCGAGGCGGTGAACGATTTTTTGGCATTGAGCGCGAGCGAGGCGAAGCCGTTGACAACCAGCGAACCGCCGGCGAGATTGATGTCGGATGCGTTGATAGCCAACGCGCCGCTGCCAATGCCCGCGGCGTTGCCGGTAGCATTTTGCAGGTTGCTCAGCGTGAACGTATTGGCCGCCGACAAGGTGGCTACATCACCCGGCGCCCCGAATCCCGACAGCCCCGCGCCATCGATGGTGACGTTCTTGGCGCTCGCATTCACGCTGCCGTAAATGTCGACATTGGAGCCGCTCTCCAGCAACAGGTTGCGCAGCCCTTGCGCCGCCAATACGTTCGATCCGAGCACGGTGCCGGTGACGCTCGGCGGCGCGCTGCCCAGGATGATGTTCGGCGATTGCACCGCCAAATCGCTCCCGGCCAGCGACAGCGTCCCGCCGGTTACGACATTGTTGGAGGCGTCGACGTACACGGCGCCGCCATTGGCCGTAATGGATGAGCCCGGCGCGAGCGTCAGCAGCCCGGCCGCCCCCGCCGCGCCGGTGCGCGTGACCGAGCTCTGTGAGCCGGCGCTCACGCTCAGGAAGGCGCCGTCACCGGACAAATCATAGCTGCGCGCACCCGGCGCCGCGCCCGTTGCGGTAATCGAGGCGCCGCCATCCACACTGATCTGATTCTGCGCGGCCAGCAGCACGACGGGCGCCGTCAAGTTGGCTCCGGAGGCGATCTCGACCGCTTGCGCCGTGGTCGTGATGTCGTCGGCGGTGTTCAATCCTCCGAGCAGCAGAGTTTGCGCGTTGAGCGCATTGAGACTGGCAGGGGTCAGCAGGATCTGTCCGGGCTGAGTGGCCGTAGCGCCCGGCGCCACCAAAATATCGGCACTGGAAATGTCGACTTCTGCGCCGAGACCGCCGTTTGCTGCGGCCGTGCGCAAGGTCCCGTTCAAGGTCAAGGAGTTGCCCGCGATGAGCGCGAGCACGCCGCTATCCTGGGGCAGGCGCGGCACGCTGGCCGCCGCCGCGCTGGCCGCCGCGCCGGCCGCCTGGCTCGCGAAGAATTTGTTGGCGCTCGTGGTGGTGTACTGGGCCTGCGTCAGTACGACCGAAGCCGGCACGACGTCGAAGCCACTCGTTCTCGAGTCGCCGAACGAGGTTCCCGCGACGGTGTGATAACCCGCGATGATGGTGCCGCCGCCCAGCACCGGAAAGGCTTGGCCGCTTTGAATGTCCTGATAACCGGACACCGGGGTTACCAGAAAGGCGCCCGGCATCAACGCGTACCGAGCAGGGAGCAGTTGATAGACGCCGGCGGGCAAACCGGGCAATCCGGACAGATAGACCGCATCGCCCACCTGCAACGTGGTGCCCGCCGAAATGTTGGGGTCGTAGGGCGCCACATTCGCGTTGAGCCCCGGCAGGATGGCGAACTGGGTCGGACGTCCGCCTTGCGCCGGATTATTGGAGAGGACGTCATTGGTCCCACCGGTGCCGTTGATCCACTCATACGCCGTGAGGTCCCCACCGCCGGACACGTCGATTACCGCTCCGTTGTGGACATTGACTTGGGCGCCCTGCAGCGTCACGCGCTGTGCGGGAGGCGCGCTACCGGCGTTTCCATAAACGGTGCTGACCCCGTTGGGCAGTGGATAAATCCAGTCGATTCCTCCTTGCGTCGTTCCAAAAGGGATCGCGAGCCCATTGGTGGAGGTCGATGTCAGACTATTCGCGCTGAGCGAAATCGACTGCGCATCGATGTTGATCGTACCCAAGGGCGCGCGCAGGACGCCGCTCTGCGTGACGGTCCCCGCGCTCAAGGTCAAGCCGCCCCCCGCCGAGAGGAGGTCCGTATTGCTGCCCGCGCTGCCTTGAATCAAGATCGATCCCGCGGTTGGATTGGTGACGCTGTTGGGGTCGGCCGAGATCACGAACTGCGAGAGGGTCGAGGGATAGACTTGCTGCGCCGTCAATTCGAGATTGCCGTCGAGATATAGCGCGCCATTGAGCGCGGTCGCGGAGGGATTCGATCCGTCCAAGAGGCCGCGCAGCCGCAGATCACCGCTCGAGCTGAAGCGCGCCGTACCGATGCCTTCCAGCGCGCTGGTCCCGTAGAGCTCGATGAAGCGACCCGCGACATCCAGAGTCCCGCTGTACCCGCTATTGGTGAGCGCCGCCGGGACGTCGTGATAGATCTGCTCCGAGTTGCCGAACTCGATGTAGGGAGCGGTGATATTCGCGGTCGCGCCTGGACTCACCGAGTAGGAGGCAGCATCGAGGGTAATCGATCGCCCCGCGGTCAAGCTGACATTGCCGGTAAATGCGATGCTGCCCGGCAGATCCACGATTTGGCCTTGCTGCGGGCCGGTGCTGGGTATGATCGGGAGGCTCGCGGCCTTCAGGCTCACCGTATCGAATCCGGCCGATGCCAGAGCGTTGGCGGACACATAGGCAAAGCCGGCGGTCGAATCGGGAATTGTCGTGCCGGGACCAATGACGATCGGCGGCTGCGTGGCGCTGACGATGATCTGCCTCTGGTCAAGCGAAAAGGTGGAAGCGCCGCCGTAACTGGTGGCGTAATCACCGCGAGTGCTGCCGTCGAGCGTCAGACTGAAACTCCCTCCCGCGGGCTGCGGGAGGCCCGCGCCGGCGGTCCCGGGCGCGGCTTCGAATGTGCCGCCGAGAACCACACCTTCGGCGGCCGTCAACTGGACCGCGCCGCCGGCCGAGGCGATCTGCTCGGGCCGCACCCCGCCAAGGCCGACGCCGGTCGCATCGATGACTCCCGATGTGCCGGCCACATCGATCAGCGACCCGGGCAATAGTTCCACATATCCGCGGCTCGCCGTCAGACTCACGGTCCCGCCGTTCAACACCGTACCCGTGCGCTGCTCCGTACTATTCAAGTAAATCTGAGCCGCGCCGGAGACATCCAAGACGCCCTGACTGCCGAGCCAGATGCCCTGCGTGGCGTTGTAGGAGGCTTCGAGCAGACCGGATCCCAGGTTCATCGATATCGAGCCGCCGGGCGCTCGCAGCGTTCCGTCCATGAGGATGCGCACGTTCGATGTCAACGAGATGCTGGCGAGAGGATCGGCCTGGATCAGAGCACCCTCGCCGACGACCAGCGACGGCGTAGTGTCCGTCACTACCAGGATGTTCGATTGTCCAAAACTCTGCGTAAGCGGTTCGGCTTGCGTCAGAGCGAGACTCACGGGCTGGCGCAACTGATCGGGAAGGAGCGCGAACGTCGATGAGCCGATCAAGGTGCTCTGATCGGGCAGCGTCTGGAAGCGGCTTGGCAGCACCAAATTCCGCTGCTGCAAAGTCACCGTGGTCCCGGCAGCAATGCTCAACCCGCCTTGATTGGCGGACAGCGAATAGGAACTAAAGCCGCCTGAAGCCAGTTCCGCAGGCGATATCCACAGTGTTGCCGGATTGCCGGCACTACAATCCGCGGCCGCAACGCAAATTCCGCCGGCGGCGAGCGACAGCTTCCCGCCATTGAACAAACCGTAACCGCGCAAGGTTGCCCCGAGGTCGAGCCGCGGCGGCGCTCCGGCGAAAGTATCAGCCGTTGTCTGCGCGCCGAGACTGATCGAGCCGCCGACGCCGGCGTTCAATTTTCCTGAACTGGTGAGCTGCGCTCCGCCCGACACGTCGATCAGGCTCCCTGGGGCGAGCTTGAGGCCCGGGCTGGATCCGCTATCGTTGGAGACAGACGTGAGGGAAATCTTGCCGCCGTTGATCATCAGGGGCGCCGAATTTCCGTTGGGATACAGCAGCGGATTGTCATTCACCCATTCACCGCGCGCGGTGAGCGACGCTCGAGATCCCAAGGTCAAGGCGAAATCCGTGGTCGGCGAGGCGCCGTACGCCACCGCCGTGATGCTTCCGCCGGGTGCATCGATGCTGCCCTCGATGTCGACCAAGCTCGCGTAGGCGCCGAAGCTGCCGCCCGCCGGAAGCTCGAGCGCCACATTGGCAGGGAGAACAAATTTCCCATTCGTGTAGATGCTGACGTTCCCGAACCCTTGAGTGCCTAGGAGTTCGGGACGCAGCACCGACGCGGTGTAGCTCGCCGGAAGCGGATCGGTCATCGGATTGAAGGCAGTGCCGCCGGAATTCAGCAGCCCGGGCAGCACCTGAGTGGAGGCCAGGGTCACATCGCCGGTGGCGAAATCGCTGCCCGCGTTCCCGGGAGTGCCGATAATGAGCGTCGCCGCTTGCGGCATCTGGTTGTACGCTCGATTGAGGCTGCCTGCGGGAATGCTCTGGTCCGGCAGCCTCTGATAGAGTCCGGTCACGACGCTGGTATTGGCGGTGCCGTCGAATACGAACTGCGGCGCCGAGATTTTCAGCGTGCCGGCGTCCTTCCCTTCCATGTACCCGGGCGCATAGGCTTGCGGCGTGGACGCATAGGTGTGGGACGTGCCCCACTTCGGGTCGCTCACCGTGGTCGTGTTGGCAATGCCGGTGTAGAGCACATTGGGATTGGCCGACCCGATATCGACAATTTGCCCGGTGGCGGTGACCAGCTTCGTGGTATTGAGGTATCCGGCGGTGTACTGAATCTGCCCGCCGGCCACGTCCACCACCGAGTTCGGCGCCAAGATCGCAGCGCCATGCACTTGTATCGCAACCGTGCCGCCGGTGAGGTTGCGCTCGACCACGTTGTGGCCGATGGCGGCGATTTCGCCGCTGATATCGGCCAGCGGCGTGCCGGTTCGAATGTCGACATAGACGGTTTGGCTGCGCAGCGCGCCGTTCTGTTGCAGCGGACTATTCGCGAGCTCCGAACCGCGCAGCTGTACGGGAATCACATTGCTGCTGACCGGCAGCACGATACTGGCCCCGGACACATCGAGTTCGGCGCCCGGTGCAAGATAGAAGCGGCTGCCGTCGTTTTGGGATCCGGACTCATTCGGTGCCTGCGCGGCGGTGACCTCGATCGTCCCGCCCGTGGCCCGAGCGACACTGTCGGCCAGCATCTGTATGTTGTAGCCCGTCAATTTGATGTCGGACTGGAGCTGCTTGACGCTGTCGACGGTCGTCGAGGGATCGGCGCTGTCGAGCGTGACCTCGGTGTCGCTGTGAACTCCCATCACCAGCTGGCCGCCCGTGCCATCCTGCGGAGAGCCGCTGAGGCCGGCGCTGGTTGCATTCATCGACCCATGATCACCCGCCTGCAAGCGGATAGAGCCGTTTTGATTGATGCTGGTGGTGGCGGAGACGCGCCCGAGCTGATTCACCGCGAGTCCCGCCAGGGTGACATTGCCGCGCTCGGCAATGATCTGGCCGACGAGCTGCTCGGGCGACGTGACTGCGCTGTTGCCTGCGACACCATTGGTTACGGTACCGCCCGTGCCGCCGATCTCCACCAGCAGCCCTCGCATGCTGGGGTCGCTGTTGGTGGCCAGATAAATCGTGCTGCCGGCCGCCAACATGGTTTGCCCGCCGGGCGTGCTGATCGTGCCCTCGTTACTGATCTGCGGGGCGAAGATCAGGATTTGACCGCCGGCACTGGTTTGAAGCGTCGCGCCGTTGCTGATCGTCACCGGTCCGGTGGTACCGGTCGTGGATGCCTGAAAAGCCGGGTTACCGATCGAGCCCGGCGCGATCAATCCGCCGGTCACCGCCGTCGGATTGATATTGAGCGTCGAGGCGACCAGGCCGCCGACGTTCACCTGCGCGCCGGCGCCGAAGATGATGCCGTTCTGATTGATGAGGAACACGCGGCCGTTGGCATTGAGGGAACCGAAGATCTGGCTGGCGCTGGCGTCGTAGATTTGATTGAGCGCGACCGAGGTCGCCCCCGGCTGCACGAATTGCACCGTGCCGCCGGATGAAATGTTGAAGCTCTGCCAATTGAGAGTGGCATTAATGCTGGTTTGATTCACCGTCAGCTTCGATCCCGACTGGGTCGCCGTCGCCTGGCCCGCGCTGACGAATCCGTTGGCGCCGAGCGTGCTGTTGGCGCAGGCACTCCCGAGACACGGCACCGGCAGCGTCGCCGTGTGTGTGGCCGGCCACGCGGACTCGAAAAACACTACGACGCCTACGGCTGCCACCGCGAACTTGGATGTCTTGCTCATAGCGGCTTCCTCTCGATCAAAACCCGTAGCGCAATGAAAAATCGATTCTCGACTTGTCTTTCAGCGTGCGTATGCCGTCGCGCCGGGGCACGGCGTAGTCGACCGAACCCGTCACCCCGTGCGAGTTCTCCAATCGCAATCCGACGCCGGTACTCCACAACGTGGTGTTTTCACGCTGTCCCTGCAAGGGGTCGACCAGCGCCGCCACCCCGGCATCGGCAAAGATGAAGCCGTAGAGTGGGCTCAAAAACGAGCCCGCGTGCGGACCCAGAGGGGGAGTGTGCAACTCCAAGGTGCCTGCAAAACCTGAATCTCCCAGTGTCTCGGCCTCGAGATAGCCGCGCACGGTGTCGGTACCGCCGACCGAGAATTGCTCGTTGTTGACCAGCGGACTGTCGGCCCACTGGGCACTGACTTTCTGCATGAGGCCGAAGCTGAAGGGCAACTTCTGAGTCCCGGTGAAGCCAACACGCAGATAGAAGTAATCCGGGTGGGCGTTGTAGCGCGCATTCTCGAATTCATTGGGGCTGTTCACGACGCTGCGCACGCCGAAATTCGCACCGGCGGACAGTGCGTAGAACTGCGTACCCCTCCACCAATTACCGGAGTAAACCGCCGACCAGTTGATATATTTGACCCGGGCGGTCACCGCACCGGAGCTGGTGCTGCCGGTGCTGTTCGGCAGGACCGAGGTCAGCACGTCCTTGTAATCAGCGCCCGCGGTGAAGCTTTGCGAGCTCGCGGGCGTATTCAACAGCGGCTCGATCCAATGCGCGCCATAAATCGCGCCCTTGCCGAGCACGCCCAATGTACCCAGCGCCAATACATTGCTGTTGGTACGAGTATAAGACAACGCACCCTGCGCGCCGTCCGAACCAATATGGCCGAGATAATTGGCCATGAGCACCTCGGCGTCGCTCGGTTTCGCGGGTGCGGTCTGGTATTGAACGCCCACGCTGTCCTGGCGCTGCCAGAGATTATCGTAGCTCAGCGCGGCCGTGGCGCGGTTGGGGGTCGTATCCGCCGTATGACGATTGTCATACTGAAGCGACCCGTGCAGCGGCAAGGTATCTTTCACGGCCAACTCGACGTCGACAGTGCCGGGCTCCGACCCTGCCTTCAGCACGGGAGTCGTTGCACGATCGGGGGTACGGGCATTCAGTGCGGTGAGTTGCTGCTGCAGTTCGGGTAAATTCGGCGTCTTGCCGATTTCCAGCGCCGGCAGCGCGGCAAGGATCTCGCGGCCGGAAAAATAGCGTTCGCCGCGCACGTGCAGCTGTTCGACTCTTCCCTCCGTGACTTTCAAGCGAACGATGCCATTCGCTACTTCCTGTTCGGGGACGTCGACGTAGACGGCCCCGTAACCTGCCGCCTTGTACGCCTTCACCAGCGCGTCGGCCGCCTCTTGGACGGTATCGATCGTGCGAGCGGGACCCAGAAACGGATAAACCGTCCGCTCGATCACCCTGGGGGCCAAAACGTGATTGCCCAGCACCCTGAATTCGGCGATGTCAAACCGGTTCTGTTCAGCCGCCGAAGCGGCGGCCGCAGGTTCGGCGGCAAGCAACTCGCGGGGTAACGTGGCGATCGCCAAGGCCATCAGAGCCACATGCCAAAGCGCAATCCCCGATGTCTTCAGCATGCGACTTGAACTCGTGTAATTCACGGTATCCCATAACAAACGGCGAGCCACCGGGATTTCGCCCGGTGGCTCGCCTGAGCTTGCGCTCAACTCAGCTAGAGAAAATGAACGCCGATCTTAGTTGTTCACCGTCCCAGTGCCCAGAAGTACCGACTCAACCGGCGCTACCGAGAGATGGGCCGCATCAAACACCGGCACGTCGCAGTTGTTGATCGCTCCGGACGAGGTCTTGGTGAACCCGTTGGTCGGATTGCTCGCGGCTGTCGTATGGCTGGCAGGCAACGTTGGCGGGTTGGTGCTCGCATACTGGCCCGCCGGCGACACGTCACCGGCAACACCCCACGGATTCTTGGAGTAGTTGGTGTTGCTGTCGGCAGTCCAGATCGGATGTCCGATCTTCGCCGTGATGGCGTTAAAGGCGGCCAGAGGAGACCCCGATGGTGCGCCCGGCTTGCCGGCCTTGATCTGGTACGAGTTGCCCGTGCTGAAGTACGGGTAGGTGCCGTTCTGCACATTCGCAACCTGCGGCAGAACGCCGTCGATCGCCACCAGACGGAACCCGTCGCTGGCGCCGGAAAGGTTGGCAGCCGTGATCTCGGTGTTGATGAAACCGACGGCGTATTGGTTGCCCACCGTCGCAATCGACGATGTCGTCGCGTAGTAACCCGTCAGCGTCTTGCCGCCGGCATTGAAAGCCTGCAGACACGTACGGATGCCGCCGCCGCTTCCATTCGCCCAAACGGTGAAGCCGTCTTCTGCGGGGACCTGCAGAGTGGTCTTGCTGCAACGCTCGCCGACAAAATAGGCTTCGAAAGAAGCTTCCGTCCCCGAGCCGAAGTCACGCCGGCACAGATAGACGACATCGTCGGTGGCATTGGGAATACCCAGCTGTGTCCCGGTGGCGATTTGCTGGGTGAGGAGGCTGCCAACCTGCTGCTTCGAGAGCGAGGGAGCGCACGAGGGCGAATCCTTGCCGGTGAAGCTCGTTCCGGTGACTACCGAGCCGTACACCGTGTAGCTCGCGGGACAAGTCAGGCCTTCGGCCGTCTGCAACGCGTAGTACATATTCTTCGTCAGTGCAATGGCCCACACTTGATCGAGCGTCGGCGACGCCGTCAGGTAGGTGGCTGCATCCGCGGCACTCACGTTGGAGCCGGCGGCGGTTTGAAGAATCGCGGCTTCCACGTCGGCAAAGCCGCCGGTCGGGGTGCCCGCAACGACGGCGGTCGACGCGCAGCTCGGATGGGTGACGTACGTGCCAAAGTCGCCCGTCGCGGCGGTGGTGGCTGCCGTGCCGCAGGTTGCGTCCGTGATGACCGCAGGATTGATGAAGCTGGTGCCGGCGGAGCCGCCCTTGGCCACATCGATCAGCGGCTGTACGCCGTTGGCGGAACCGACCACGGATTCCTTGAAGATCGCCAGGGGCGTTCCGGCGGTGACGCCGCTAGCCGTCGTGGCGCTGCAGTAGATCAATTTCTGGCTGGTGCCGATCAGATAGATATCCGTCGTGCCGGATTGGCAGAGGCCGATTTGGCCGGCGGCGGTCTGAATGGCGGCGTTGGTCAGTGTGCCATCGAGCGCCGTGGAACCACTGACGTACACATTGACGTTGGTGGAGGCATGGGCGGCGTAGGTGCTGATGCTGAGCGCGTTGGCGCCGCTGGCGGCCGTGCCAGCAAGCGCTACCGCGACCGCGTAGCGAATGGGATCTTTGAGAATTGACATAATAGTTTCCTATTTAAAAAGAAGTCTGTTCCGGGTTACGTCGTTCAGACAGCCGCGCTGCGACGGCGACCGACGCCGATCAGGCCCAGCAGGCCACTGCCGAGGAGCCAAACGGCGGCAGGCAACGGTATGGGAGCAGCGGCCGAAGCGATGTTGTAGCTGAGCTGACCCGTGCTCGACAGAAACCAAAAGCCGGCGTACGCGGTCGTGGTGCTTCCGTGCGCAGGAATCCCATCCGCCGGGGCTACGTAGGTGTTGCCGAGAATGTTGTAAAAGCTAAGAGCGCTATTAACGGCACCGGAGCTGATGAGACCATTGTTGAAGGTTCCGCCGTTGGCCGGGCCGGTTGCGGCATTCGCCGTGGTGGCGCCGGTTGCATCGAAGAACGTACCCGTGTTGGTGAGCGAAGCCCAGTTGGCAATCTCAGTTTCAACAGCGTTGACGACACCGACCAAGCCGGTGTTGGTGATCGCGGACGGGCTCGATCCGGACGTGACCGATGCACCTTGGATGTGGGGAATGCCGGTTTGTGTGGCCGTCGCCGCGGAGACCACCGCGTAGTTGGTGAACCCGGCGCTCGTGTTCGCGATGGTGCCGAAATTCAACTGGCTGACCGTGCCCGACCCGGCCGGATTGGAGGCAGTCGTCCATGCGGGGCCCGAAGCGGTGTTCAGGTTGCCGACGTTGGCGCTCGCGATATCGGTATACGCGTAGCTGAGATTGACCAGTTCCGTGGCGCCACTCACGGTGTTCCAGGTTTCCAGGTACAAGCCGTTGGTGCCGGGCACGGCGGTACCCTGGACAGGAGATACCAGCGCGGCATGCGCCGATACCGAGATCAGCGCGAAGCTGACGGCGGCGGCGAGAGGTTTAATGGAAAGTTTCATGATCAATAGTCTCCCAATAGGTTTTAACGAGTAAATAAGTCAACAAAAACGCGCCGCCGATGCCGGAATTCGAACTCGCCCCGGGGCTCTGAACCGTGACTCACGCACTCGACACGGCCCGCTAAGTTCAATCCTTGCTGCGGGATCGGCGGGCAGAATGCACATCGCGAATGTCACAGATGTGATCTAAGTGTGAATATTGGACAACACGGACTGTGCGCGACCGCTCATTCCGCGAAGGAGAAGAGAAATATGTAAAATTAAATGGGGTCTCCAGTGGCCCTCATGGGGCGCGGTGGGTGGCCCTCATGGGACGCAGAGAAACGCTCGCTCGAAGCAGCAGCCGTCGCACAACTGTAGCAATCACTCCCTACCCTAGCGCCGGCTCGGGCGCCTGTGCCGAAACTCCTGGAGTACCTTCAACGATGGTCAATCGATCGCTCACCGCTTCGCGAATCTTTGTACCTGCACCTCGCCGTGCGGCGCTGGGGCTGATCGCCTCGGCGATGGGTTTGGCCTGCCCGCTGTACGCGGCGAGCGCCGAGGGTGCTTCACCCGACCAGAACGCCATTGGCATCATCGGGAAAGAGCGCATCAGCGAAGCTCAGGTGATCGCCGCGAATCAGCCGGATTTCGATCGTCTGCAGAGCGATTACGAGCTGCAGCGCCGTCAATTGGAATTGAAGTACGCCAAATCGCGGCATGATCTAGTGGAACAGGAACTCGACAAGCGCCTCGACCGCGAGGCCTTGGACATGGAGGCGAAGGCCCGAGGCGTGGCGCCGGATACCGTGCTCGCGGACCTCAAGGTTGCCGGGCCGACGGACGAGGAGGCACGCGCTTTCTACGAGGCCCACAAGGAGCGCATCAAGCAGCCTTACGAGGGTGTTGCGCCCAAAGTGCGCGAATACCTCACCACCCAACGTAATCAGGCGGCCACCCGCAGCTTCTACGATGACCTGCGTGCCAAACACGGCATCCGCTCAACTTTGGATCGATATCGTGTTCCGGTCGCCGCGATAGGCCCTGCGCGGGGCCAGCGTACGGCATCCGTGACGATTGTCGAGTTCGGCGACTTCCAGTGTCCCTATTGCAAGGAATCGGAGTCCTCCCTGCGTGCTTTGATGGATCGATACCCGCAGGACGTGCGCGTCGTATTTCGTCAGCTACCTTTGACGCAGATCCATCCCAATGCAAAGCTCGCGGCCGAGGCGGCGATCTGCGCGGACCGCCAGGGCAAATTCTGGGAAATGCACGATGCAATGTACGAGGATCAGAGCGCCCTGAACCTGGATTCGCTCAAAAGTACGGCCACCCGACTGGGCCTGAACGCAGATCACTTCTCAACCTGTATCGCCGACGGCTCCGCCAGCGGATCGCTCGATCTCGATGCCAAGGCAGCGGCGGAGCTTGGGCTCGCGGGTACGCCGTACTTCTTCATTAACGGGCGGCCGATCGATGGCGACGTGCCGATCGAGAAGTTCGAAAGCATCATCAAGGATGAATTGCAGAGCGCGCGGCACCATCAAAGCTGAGCGCCGTGCCGACGCGGGCGCAAAGCAGCCGACTGATGATTGGTCACGGCCTTTGTGTGCCGGGCTGACGCGCCTCGGCTTCGCGGCGTTCTGAATCCTGTAGGTAACGTTTTCGCAGCACGACGCGCATGCTGTCGACCGCGCGCGGAGTTCGCAGGATCTCGGCCAGCGGCTTGCTCGCCTGAACGAGTTCCGATCCGAACGCGGTCGGTTGGAATTCCAGCTTCACGGTATCGAACCGTGCGTCCGTCCAGCCCAGGTACCAGTGCCAATCCGTGTAGTAAAGCCAACTATTCTCGTTGAAGGCGCGCACATGGGTCGGATCTTGCCACGCGCCCAGGCCGAGGTCGTAGGGCACCGCGATCTGAAACATCCCGCCGGGTCGCAACAGGCGCAGAGCATTGGACATCGCCCCGGTCAGATCGAGAATGTGCTCGAGAACGTCGTTGGCAACGAGCGTATCGAAGTAATCTTCTTGGATGGTCACCGCACCGAAGCGCTGGGTTTTCACCTGGGAGCCGATAAGCGCGGCACTCGCCAAATCGAGCACGGCATCGGGGCCCCAGGCGCAATTGATGTCGATATTGAGGTGATCGGGGCGGTAGTCTTTTCCGCTGCCGACATTCAGCATTCGCGGGACTGCCGATGGCGCGGATGGGGGGCCGGGAAGTCCCAGCGCGTTGGCCAGAATATTCTCCGCGCGACGCGCGGCAAATACGTTGTAGCCGCGCTCCCCCAGCGCGCGGCGCTCCATGCCGTCGCCTACCAGTGCGACGCATGCGTCGGCGAGCTCGGCGTACGGCACGCCACGTACGGCGCCGCGCAGGTCCGGCTCGACCTCGGTGTCCGGCCCGCACTCGGCCACAACCGCCTTGAAGTTACTCAGCAGGTAGGACACCCGCACGACCTCGAAGATCTTGGATTCGTAAAAATGGATGCTCAACACGACTTTGGCGCGCGCGATCGCATGATCCCGCTCCGCGCCGTACTTGCCGAACAAATGCACGACTTTCAAGCCGCGCTGCGCAAGCTCGTCGAGCACGTGCTGCCGGCGGGGATTGAGGCTGCCGTAGAACAAAACGTCGATGTCCTCGAGCGCCGGCGCAATCCGCACCAGTTGCGGCACGAAGCCGACCGGTACGTAGTGGGCGTCCCCGACACCAAGTTCCCGCAGGCGAAGAACGTTCTGCTCACTGTAGTCCCAAACCCGATGCGTGCGCAGCAAGTTGAGATACGTACTCCCCAACCAAGGCGACTCGTCGGTCATCTGCTCCGTGTTGTAAATAATGGCGTCGGGCGGCAGGACGGCAGCGGCCTGCGCATCGAGCAAATGCGAACCGAAGACGATTTGCCGGTCGCCCGCGCGCGGCGGCGCATTGAGGCTGGCCGGCGCGCCCAGCCGCCGCAGACCATGACAGGTGGCCTGTGCCAATTCGGTAAGGGCGTCCGCGTGGGCGTAGCCCGGCGGACGAACCTGCATGATGTGATAGCCGACGGGTTCCACAGCCGGTGGGCGCGCCGCCGGCATGATAGGCAGTCGCAGCTTCTCATCCAGACCGTCGAAGTGCGCGTCGCTCATTGAAATTTGTTTGGCAGTTGCCATGGACTTGCGGCGTGGGGTGGCGATTGTAGCCGTGGCGATGTGACGATCGGATGACATGCTCCCAGGCTGTCGCCGGAAATGCTCACGCCAAACGGGAGAAATCGGCAAAATGGGCGAGTCCATCAACGCCCGCTTGCCACCATGAGCAAACGAAATTCGCGCCCGCCCATGAACACCCCGCCAGCCAAGCAACCGTTTGCGGGTTTCAGCGGCAGTCCTGTGCAACTGACGCTGCCACAAATCATGCAGCAGGCGGCGGCGGCATACGTCCGCGGCGAATGGGTTCAAGCGGAGCACATGTGTAGGATCGTGCTGAATGCGCAGCCACGTCATTTTGATGCGCTGAGTTTGCTCGGTGTCATGGCCGCCCGAACGCAGCGCACGATCGAAGCGGCTGATTTTCTGGGACGTGCCGTTGCCGCGAAGCCTGGCGACGCGACGGCGCACAATAATTACGGTATCGCACTCAAGAACCTCGGGCGGTTCGATGAAGCGCTCGATAGCTACGCGCGTGCGCTCGAGATCCTGCCGAATTTTGCCGACGCACATTACAACCAAGGCAATGTGCGCAAGGAGCTACAGCGCTACGACGAGGCGTTGAGCAGCTACGGGCTCGCACTCGAGTTCAAGCCGGACTATGCCGATGCCTACGTCAATCGCGGCATCGCGCTGCAGGCGCTCGGACGCGTTGACGACGCCCTGAACAGCTACGAGAGTGCGCTCGAGATTCACCCCCACTACGCCGAAGCATACTATAACCGCGCAGTTGCGCTGCTGAAGCTGGGGCGCCTCGGTGAGGCGCTCGAGAGCTGCGAGCGCGCACTCAAGATCAAACCCGATGTCGCCGAGACGCACAGCTACCGCGGCGTGGTGCTGCAAGAACTCGGTCGCTTTCACGAGGCGCTGGATTGCTATGAGCGTGCGCTCAAGATCAATCCCCAGATCGCCGAGACCTATAGCAACCGCGGTGTCGTGCTGCAGGCACTCCGACGTTTTGACGAGGCGCTGGACAGCCATGAACGGGCGCTCGAAATCCGGCCGGATTACGCCGAAGCCCACTACAATCGGGGCAATGCCCTCACGGAACTCGAGCGCTTCGGTGAGGCTCTCGACAGCTACCAGCGCGCACTTGCCATCAAACCGGACTATGCCGAGGCGCACAACAACCGAGGCAATGCGCTCAAGGAGCTCAGGCGCTTCGATGAGGCGCTGGGCAGCTACGAGCGTGCGCTCGACATCAAGCCGGACTATGCCACAGCGTACTTTAATCTTGGCAACGCGCTTGCGGCCTTGAAGCGCTTTGACCAGACCTTGGACAACTACGAGCGCGCGCTGCAATTCAACCCTCGCTACGCCGACGCCTATGTCAACCGTGGCAACACACTGACGGAGCAGCAGCGTCTGGGCGAGGCGCTCGCCAGCTACGGGTGTGCGCTCGAAATCAGGCCCGACTTTGAATGGTTATTTGGCACTTGGTTGCACACCAAAATGCTGCTCTGTGATTGGAGCGACCTCGATAAACATATGCATCATCTCGTTGCCGGGTTGGAGGCGGGGCGGAAAATCACTCCGCCATTTCCCGTCCTTACATCAATTGACTCTTTATCGCTGCAGCACCGGGCGGCGCGGATATGGGCCGAGGACCGGTATCCCGTGCGAAACGCGCTGCCTCCCATCGTCAAGCGCGGCCGACGCGAGAAAATTTGCTTAGGTTACTTCTCTGCAGATTTCCATAACCATGCGACCGCGCACCTGATGGCGGATCTGTTTGAGAGGCATGATCGAACCAGATTCGAGCTGGTGGCATTCTCCTTCGGGCCCGACGTCCGCGATGAGATGAGAGACCGATTGTCGGCGGCATTCGATCGGTTCGTGGACGTGAGCGTGAAATCGGACCAAGAGGTCGCGGAGCTATCGAGGGAGCTGGCCATAGACGTCGCCGTGGATTTGAAGGGATTTACGCGGGACGAACGACATGGGATTTTTTCCCATAGAGCGGCACCCATCCAAGTGAACTATCTGGGCTATCCGGGCACCCTTGCTGCGGGATGCATCGATTACATCATTGCCGACCCGATGCTGATTCCGGCGGACAGCAGACAGCATTACGCGGAGAAAGTGGTTTATCTTCCGGGGAGTTATCAAGTCAATGATCGGCGGCGGCGGATCGCGGATCGGCAGTTCTCCCGTGCCGAGCTGGGCCTGCCGCCGGCCGGTTTCGTGTTCTGTTGCTTCAACCGCAATTACAAGATCACTCCCGACACGTTCGGCAGCTGGGCGCGCATTCTCGAGCGCATCGAAGGCAGCGTCTTGTGGCTGCTGGAGGACCACCCGGTGGCGGCCCGAAATCTGCGCAGCGAAGCGCAGAGTCGCGGGATGAACGGCGAGCGGCTGATCTTCGCTCCGCGAATGCCGCCGCCCGAGCATCTGGCTCGCCATCGCGCAGCCGATTTGTTCATCGATACGCTGCCTTGCAACGCGCATACGACTGCGAGCGACGCTCTCTGGGCCGGGTTGCCGGTCCTGACCTGCCAGGGCGAATCCTTCCCGGCGCGCGTAGCGGCCAGTCTGCTCAGCGCCGTCGGATTGCCGGAACTCATCACCGCCACCCAAGAGCAATACGAAGCCCTGGCGATTGCTCTGGCCACGGATCCAAGCCGCTTGGCGGAACTCAGGGACAGGTTGTCCAGGAATCGTCTCACGGCGCCGCTGTTCGATACCGCGCTATTCACCCGGCATATCGAAGATGCCTACACCCAAATGTACGAGCGTTACCTGCGGGATTTGAGCCCGGCCGAGATTTACGTTGCGCAATGACGTGCCGCTGCGCAAGCGCGCGGTGACATTCGAATCCTCAGCAATGAGAGCATTCCCAGGAAGCCGGCGAAGCCCAGCCCCACCCCACCGCCGCCCCCGGACTTGGCCGGCGCCGCCGTCGCCGTGACCGTGGCGGTCTGTGCACCGGAGCCGCCCGGCCCGGTACACGTCAGCGTGTAAGTCGTGGTCGCAGATACGGCCACTGAGGTACTGCCGGACGTGGCTTGGCTGCCGCTGAACGCCCCTCCGCTGGCGATACACGCGGTGGCGCTCGTCGTCGTCCAGGACAGCGTCGTCAGACCGCCGACTGCCACGGAGGTGGGGGACGCCGTCAAGGTGACCGTGGGAGCGGAATTCGCGATGTGTATGCCATAGAGGCCATATTGTTGGTTTACCGCGGGGATCGCCACGATCGTGAATTGATAATTGCCCGGCGTTGCGGCGAGCTGGAACGTTCCCGCGCCATAGACTTTGCCGAGCACGTTGCCGGCGCTCGTGCCGACCACGGCCAAGTTCTGAAACTGCGCCGGGAATTTCAGATCGTTGAGCGTGACGTCGAAATTGCCCGACGTTCCAAGCGTGATCGCCTGTGAAGTAAACCCGCTGGGCACGTTCATCACCGGCTGGAGTTGATCGAAGACGAGCTGCGAAGAGCTCCCAGTCGTTTGCACATTGACGTCGACGAGCCCATTGCCGTTCGCCGAGGGAGTTGCATCGATCAACACCACGACCGGGCCTGCCGCGGCCGTAAACTGCAGTGAGCCGACGGAAATTCCCTGCTTTAGAACGGCGCCATTCTGGGCGACCGCAAACTGCACCGCGACGAGTGCCGCGGGAAATTGGAAATCATTGGCCGTGGCCTGATAGACGCCCGCCGCCAGCGGTTTCGGGGAAACAAAGGCGTACGCGAGCGAGCCGGCACTGCTGACCGCGAACGCCGATTGCAGAAGACTGGTGGCGCCCGCCGCCAAATCGACTTCATAGGTGCCGGCGCCCGTCGTGGCCGCGCCGAAGGTCCACACCTGCAGCGGTCCCGCCGGGGCGGAAAAGCTCGACGCGCCGCCGGTCGCCGCGGCGGTGCCCACTCTCGTGGCGCCCGCCATCACCAAGGCGCTGGCACTTCCCAGCGCGGTCGGAAACGCGAAATCGGTGACGCTCAACGTAAGGGATTGTGCGCTTGGATTGTTCGCGGGCGACGACGGCGCCAGTGTTCCGATGGGATACGCGGCGTTCAGGAGCGAGATTCCCGACGGACCGGACACGGATACTCCAAACAGGCCAGCTTTCAAGGTAGGGTCAGCCTGCGCAAGCCCTAACAAAGTGTA
>DASYFQ010000272.1:0-9115 GCA_036498345.1 Steroidobacteraceae bacterium | reverse complement strand
TTCCGGAGGGAGTGGACTATCTCTTCACCCCCGAGGGGTGCGGGACGCTCTAGCCTGTTATTAAGCGCAACTGAAGCGCTCAGGTAGTCTCTGCACCTTCCGGCGGTGTACCGCCGGCTTGGCTCAGGGTTGCCATCAGCTCACGCTCTAAGGTTTCCCTGAATTCATCCCGTCCACTTCGCACCTTGCGATGCGAAGGCACCATTATTGATGAGTCCCCTGCTCTAACCAACTGAGCTACAGGCCCGACGGGCTGCATCTTATCATGCGGAGACACGGGGGGCGCGGCGACCCAAGCGACGCGCGCCCCTGCGTCCGTCCTTGGGTTATCTTAGCGTGCTCGTGAGTCCGCCACCGCTACCCGATTTGCCGATCAATGAGGCCCTGCCGGCGCTGGCCGTGGCCTTGGCCAATCGCCGCAGTGTGCTGTTGGAGGCTCCGCCAGGCGCGGGTAAGAGCACCATCGTGCCGCTCTTCCTGCGTGCAAGTCCCTGGCTAGAGGGGCAAAAGATCTTGATGCTCGAACCGCGGCGCATCGCGGCGCGCGCCGTAGCGGGCCGTATGGCGCATCTGCTCGGTGAACCCGTCGGCCGCAGCGTCGGGTTTCGCACGCGGCTGGAGACGCGGGTGAGCCGGGAGACGCGCATAGAAGTGGTCACGGAGGGCATTCTCACGCGCATGCTGCAAGAGGACTCGAGCCTTCCCGGCATCGGCTGCGTGATCTTCGATGAGTTCCATGAACGCAGTCTCAACGCCGACTTAGGATTGGCGCTGTGCATCGAGAGTCAGCAGAACCTGCGCGAAGATCTGCGGGTGGTGGTGATGTCGGCGACCCTGGATCTCCAACCCGTCGCCAAGCTGCTGGGCGACGCACCGATCGTCGCCGCACGCGGCCGAAGCTTTGAGGTCGCGACTCAATACGTCGCGCGCCGCCCGGAAATCTACCTGGAGCAACAAACGGCGCAGGTCGTGCGCACCGCGCTCCGCGAGCACGACGGCGACATCCTGTGTTTTCTGCCGGGTGCGGCGGAAATTCGCCGGGTGCAGCGCGCCCTCGAGGATTCGGGTCTCGATCGCAAGGTCCGCGTATTGCCCTTGTACGGCGAACTCGAGGGTGCGGCGCAGGACGCGGCTCTCGCCCCTGCGCCTGCGGGACAACGCAAAATCGTGCTCGCCACCAGCATTGCCGAAACCAGCTTGACCATCGAAGGTGTTCGCGTGGTCGTCGACTCGGGGTTGCGCCGCTACGCGGAGTTCGATCCCGCGACGGGCATGAGTCACCTCATCACCACCAGAGTATCGCAGGCGGCGGCCGATCAACGCCGCGGGCGCGCGGGCCGCTTGAGCGCCGGTCACTGCTACCGGCTGTGGTCGGAGGGAACCCAAGGCTCGCTCGCGCCGCAAACCGCGCCGGAAATCCTGCACGCCGATCTCGCACCGCTGGCCCTCGAACTGAGTTGCTGGGGGGCCGTCGATGACGGGAGCTTGTCCTGGCTCGATCCGCCGCCTGCCGCACCGCTGGCGCAGGCGCGCGATTTGTTGCGCCAGCTCGAAGCCATCGATACCGCCGCGCGCGTGACGACGCACGGCAGGATGCTGGCGAAGCTCGGACTTCACCCGAGGCTGGCTCACATGCTCGTCAAGGCACGCGAGCACGGCGCGGCGCATTTGGCGTGCGACCTCGCGGCCATCTTGAGCGAGCGCGATATCTTGCGGGCGGGAGTCGGCGCGCGCGACGTTGATCTGCGCCTGCGGGTGGCCGTGCTGCGCGGCGATGTGCGGGATCTACCGCCGGGAATTACCGTGGATAGCCGCGCCATGTCTCAAGCCGTGCGCAGTTCCGGGCATTGGCAGCGCGACTTCATGCGCGTGCCCCATGATTCAGCGGACCCGCATGACTGGACCGGAATACTGTTGGCGTGGGCTTACCCCGATCGCATCGGCCGGGCGCGCGGTGATGGCGGCCGCTATCTTCTGGCGAATGGCCGAGGCGCACGCTTTGGGGAACCGCAGGCGCTCGCCAAAGCCCAGTTCATCGTCGCCGCGGAACTGGACGGCGCGGAACGCGAGGCGCGCATTTTTCTCGCCGCTCCGTTGCAGCACACGGATCTCGAAAAGCATTTCGCGGCGCAAATCCTCGATCACGCCGAGATAGCCTGGGACGATCGCGAGCAGGCGGTTCGTGCGCGGCGCGAGCGTCGACTGGGCGCCCTGCTGTTGGAATCGACCGAGATTCGCAATCCCGATCCGCAAGCCGTGCAGACTGCCGCGCTCGCGGGCCTTCGACAGTTAGGGCTGGCCGTCCTGCCGTGGACCCCGGAGCTGCGGCAATGGCAGGCGCGCGTCATGCTGATGCAACAATACGCCGTCGCGTCGCCGGAGCCCTGGCCGGATTTGAGCGATGCGGCGCTGGCAGCGACTCTCGAGGACTGGGCGCCGCCCTGGATATCCGGCTTTACGCGCCGCGAACATTTTGCACGGATGGACTTGAGCAATGCCCTGCGATCCCGTTTGAGCTACGCGCAGGGCGTGATCTTGGAACGGGAAGCTCCCACGCATTTCACCGTACCCAGCGGCTCGGCCATACCCATCGATTATTTGGACGGCGAGATTCCCACTTTGTCGGTGCGCCTGCAGGAAATGTTCGGATTGAGCCAGACGCCGAGCGTCGCCGCGGGCAGGCTGCCCTTGCTGCTGAAATTACTATCGCCGGCCAGACGACCGGTTCAAATCACCCGGGATCTCGTGAGCTTCTGGAATCGTGGATATCATGAAGTAAAGAAAGACTTGAAGGGCCGATACCCAAAGCACTATTGGCCGGAAGATCCCTATACCGCCGAGCCCACGCGCCGGGCCCGGCCGCGCGCGCCGTCCCGCCGGTGAGTGCACGCATGCAAAAATTACACACTCGCGGCCAGTTTGAAGTGTCGCGGGGATGAGCGCACCGGAGCTATACTCTTTCTCCCAAGCCTCCTGTCGCGTTGCCTAGTCGCGCGGTGAATGGGAAACGTGCGGTGGCGAGCTTATTGGGGACGGAGGCATTTTGAGCGAACCGAAGCTATCGAGGCAACGGCCGGACGCGGAAGCGTATCGGATCCTCGTCGAGCACATCCAGGATTATGCCGTCCTGATGTTGGACCCCGACGGATACGTCCTATCCTGGAATGAGGGTGCCGAAAGAATTCAGGGATACGCCGCTGACGAGATCCTCGGCTCGCATTTCTCATGCTTCTATCCGGACGAAGCCGTCGCGCGCGATCTGCCCCGGAAAGAGCTGGCTCAAGCCGCGGCCGCCGGGCACCTCGAGAGCGAAGGCTGGCGGCTACGCAAGGACGGGTCGCCCTTCTGGGCCAATGTCGTGATCACCCGCATGCATGGCGGCGATGGTCAATTATTGGGGTTTTCGACGATTACGCGCGATCGGACGGAGCGGCGGCAGCAAGAGGCATTGCTCAAACAAAGCGAAGAGCGGTCTCGTCTGTTGATCGCGGGCGTAAAGGACTACGCGATCTTCATGCTCAATCCCCAGGGAATCGTAGAGACGTGGAATGCGGGAGCCGCATCTATCAAAGGCTATTCCGCCGACGAGATCATCGGACGTCACTTTTCCGTGTTCTATCCGCCCGACTCCACCAAACGAGGATTGCCCGAGGCGGAGCTGCGTGGGGCCATGATGCAAGGCCGGTTTGAGGATGAAGGCTGGCGTCTGAGGAAAGACGGCTCGCGTTTTTGGGCCAATGTCATCATCACGGCCGTGAGAAACGCATCCGGACACCTCATCGGCTTTTCAAAGATCACGCGAGATCTCACCGAGCGGCGCCGCCACGAAGATGATCTTCGAAAGAGCGAGGAGCGCTTTCGATTGCTGGTCGATGGCGTGACCGAATACGCCATCATGACGCTCGATTCGGAAGGCTTCGTGACGAGTTGGAACGCCGGGGCGGAGCGAATCAAGGGTTACAAGAGTCAGGAGATTCTGGGAAGGCACGTCTCCCATTTCTATCGATCCGAAGACGTCCTCGCGAACAAGCCGTGGGAGAATTTGCGCATCGCGCGCGAGCAGGGCCGCGTGACGGACGAGGGTTGGCGCCTTCGTAAGGACGGCACGCTGTTTTGGGCAAATACCGTCATTACGTCGTTACGTGATCAGAGCGGTCGACCGTACGGATATGCAAAGGTCACGCAGGATTTGACGCAGCGACGCAATGCTGAGGCACTCGCGGACACGACGCAACGCATGCACGAATTCATCGCGATGCTTGCACACGAGTTGCGAAATCCGCTCGCGCCGATTCGAAATGCCGTTGCCCTCATGGGCCGAAAAGGCCTCAAGGACCCGATTCTCGAGTCGATGCGACAGACGATCGATCGTCAGAGCGTGCTGCTGACTCGCCTGCTCGATGAATTGCTGGATGTGAACCGGATCGCCCGGGGGCAATTCGCAATCGAACGTGAACTCGTGGATCTGCGTGATGTATTGACGCGAGCGATCGAAACCAGCCGCCCGCTGATCGATTCGCGCAGGCATAGCTTGGAAGTCTCCGTTCCCGACCAGCCGGCACGGGTATTGGGCGATGCGCTACGATTGACCCAGACTTTCGTCAACTTGCTGAACAATGCCGCCAAGTACACCCCGGAGGGCGGCAATATCAGGCTGAGTGCCGCACTGCGCGGCGCGGAGATCGAAATCCGCGTTAGGGACAATGGCGCCGGAATCGAGCGCGACATGCTCGAGAAGGTGTTCGACCTTTTCGTACAAGTCGATTCGACCGTGCAGCATGCCCTGGGCGGCCTCGGCGTAGGCTTGGCGCTGGTGCGCCGCGTGGTCGAATTGCACGGCGGCAATGTTCTGGCGCGCAGCGAAGGCAAGACGTACGGGGCGGAATTTATCGTGCGGCTGCCGCTCTCGATTGAACAAATTCAAGTCATCAGCGCCCGGGAGTCCCCAGCGTCGGGCTCCATTCGCACGTTGCGTGTTCTCGTCGTGGACGACAACAGGGACGCGGCAGATAGCTTGAACTTGTTGCTGGCGTCGATGGGGCAAAACGTTTACGTGGCCTACGATGGCGAGTCTGCCATATCGGCAGCCAAAGTCTTCAGGCCCGAGATCGTATTGCTGGACATCGGCATGCCGCGAATGAGCGGGTATGAGGTGGCACGCGCTCTCATGGCGGACCCAACCGCCGCCAAATCGGCTTTGGTTGCGGTAACGGGTTGGGGACAAGAAGCTGACAGAGAGCGCGCGAAGGAAGCGGGATTTACCTATCACTTCGTCAAACCGATCAGTGAGGAAGCACTTCGCACGATTCTGACCGAAGTTTCCGCAGCCCAAAAACAGAACCCGTGAGGGCCACGGAGTGCAGGCGCAGCTCGAACGACTCGCACCGGGTGCTTGGCTGCTGCGGGGATTCGCACTTGGCCACGTGACGGCGCTGATGGAGGCGATCGAGCCCATCGAAGCTGCCGCGCCCTTTCGTCATCTGGTTACTCCGGGCGGGTTTCGCATGTCGGTGGGCATGACCAATTGCGGCAGCCTCGGTTGGGTGAGCGATCGCCACGGCTATCGCTACGACGCGCGCGATCCGCTGAGCGGCCGGTTGTGGCCGCCGATGCCGCCGGTATTCCTCGAGTTGGCGCGAACGGCTGCGCAGGCGAGCGGGTTTATGGAGTTCACCCCCGATGCCTGTCTCCTCAATCGCTACCAACCCGGCGCGCGCCTCACGCTTCATCGGGATGCGGACGAACGCGATTTCAGCGCGCCCATCGTGTCGGTCTCGCTCGGTTTGCCCGCGACTTTCCTCTTCGGCGGCGACTCGCGGAAGGACAAGCAGCGGCGAATACCGCTGCAACACGGGGACGTCGTCGTTTGGGGCGGTCCCGCGCGCTTGCATCACCACGGGGTCCTTGCGCTCAAAGACGGCCACCACGAACTCTTGGGCTCACAGCGGCTGAATCTGACGTTCCGTCGCGCGGCCTGACCTCGCGCGACGCCCACCGGCAAATAGAAACCGCCCACTCCGAGGACGTTCGCCCGACGCCGATGCGGTTAGTTAGCCGTCTCGGGTATTGTCGAACCGCTTTCCGCCGCCTCGACCGCCGGCGTACGCCAACCGCTGCGCACCCCCCAAAAATAAAAAACCAGGGCGGCCAGCGCGACGCAGAGTTGATCCCAACCGTAGCGAATGTAGTCGTGGCCTTCGAACTCCTTGCTGCCGGCCCACGACAGTATGGTTATCACGATCAAGTAGGCGAGCAACCACCAGGAACCGCGCAATTGTCGGCCAAAATTCCGCCAACCCGACTTGGCCTGGTAATACAGATACACGGGCATCGGCAGAATCAAGAGAAGCATGATCTCGCCGGTATGCGGCCAGCGTGCCCAGAAGAGCATCAGCGTGGCGAGTACGAAAGCCATGGGCGCGAGCAGCGGCAAACCCGGCACGCGCAGCGGCCGGTGCAGGTTGGGCGCCGTGCGTCTGAGCACGATGACGCTGATCGGTACCACGAGGTAGGTGATGATGGTGGCAACCGAGATCACCGCCGCCAGCTTTCCCCAACCGCGAAAGAAGAATAGAAAGATGAAGGACACCAACAAATTGAACCACATCGCAGGCCGCGGGATGCCGAAACGCGGATGAACCCGGCCGAATACTTCCGGCACGGTGTCGCTGCGCTCCATGGCGTAGATCATGCGCGCGGTAGTCGCCGTGTAAGTGGTACCGGTGCCGCTCGGGCTGACGAAGGCATCCGCGTAGAGCAGCAGGGCGAGCCAGTTGAGATTGAGTGCCAGCGCCAGCTGCGCGAATGGCGAGCTGTATTCCAGGCCCGCCCAACCCTCGTTGAGGTGCTCCGGCGCGACGGCACCGATGAAGGCGACCTGCAGCAACAAATACACCACCGTGCTGAGGGCGATCGACCCGAAGATCGCAAAGGGTACGCTGCGCCCCGGGTTGCGCGCCTCGCCGGCGAGATTCACCGGGCTCTGAAAGCCGTTGTAGCTGAACACGATGCCGCTGGTCGCGACCGCGGTCAGAATGGCAGCGACGCTTCCGACATGCTGGCCGCCGTGAATGCCCACCTGGAAGTTCTGCCAATGAAAGCCGGCGCACATCAGCGCTACGGCGGTGGCCGCCGGCACGATCAGTTTGAAGAAGGTAATGGCGCTGTTGGTATCGGCGAAAACTTTCACGCTCCAGAAATTGAGCAGAAAATAAATGACCACCAGCACGGCAGAAATGGACAGACCGGCCGTGGTGAGCTCACCTTGACCATTGGCGGCATGCACATAGAGCTGCTGCGCCCAAGTCCAGGGCCAGGAACTCATGTACTGCACCGATGCCTCGGCCTCCACCGGAATCACCGAGACAATGGCGATCCATGCGGCCCACCCGGCGACGAACCCGACCAGCGAGCCATGCGAGTAGTGCCCGTAGCGCACGGCACCGCCGGACTCCGGAAACATGGCGCCGAGTTCGGCATAGGTGAAAGCGACGAACAAGACGATCACCGCGCCGATGATCCAGGAATAGATCGCCCCGGGTCCGGCCAGCTGGGCGGCGCGCCAGGCGCCGAATAACCAGCCCGACCCGATGATCGAACCCAAGCCGGTAAACATCAAAGCGATGGCTCCGACTTCGCGGCGGATCGCACTCTCATTCGACATTCTTCATTCTCCCTGGTCTCGACTGTAACGGCTCGACCGGACGCCGAATACCCGTAGCGTTGAATACGTGGATCTTGGCCGCGCCCATTGCGGTGGCTGTTCTATGAATTATTGACGCCTGTGTTCGAGCGCGCTGCGCAAATCAAGTGGCTGTCATGCGTCGGCTTCGCATCCGTGTTCGCAGCGGCCGCGCTCTATTTGCAGCGTGGCGTGATGAATATGGAAGCGCCGTTTGAGATTCGGCGTGAGGGAGTCGAGCAGCGCATCTTCCGCCCCGCGATCCGGCACCACCAGATGCGCGGTCAAAGCGACACTGGTGGTGCTGAGTGCCCAAATGTGCAAATCGTGCACGTCGGTCACTCCCCGTTGATCGGCGAGATAGGACATCACGTCCGAGGAATTGACGCTCGCCGGTACGCCGTCGAGCGACAAGTGCAGCGAATCCCGCAACAGTCCCCAGGTGCTCGCCAAAATCGCCGCGACGATCAACAGACTGACGATCGGGTCCATACGGGTCCAGCCAGTGAACATAATGATTGCACCCGAGAGCAACACGCCGGCGGATACGCCGGCATCACCCAGCATATGGATGAAGGCACTGCGCCGGTTCAGATCGCCGTGACTCCCCGCGTGCAGCAGCCAGGCACTCAAGCCGTTGATCACGATGCCGCTCGCCGCGACACCCATGACGGTCGCGCCCGCCACCGCGGGCGGCGATCCTAGGCGGCCCACAGCCTCCCAAGCGATGGCGCCGCACGCCACCAGCAGCAGCACGGCATTCGCGAGCGCCGCCAGCACGGAAGAACGTCCCAGGCCGTAAGTGAATCTGGCACCGGCCGGCCGACGCCCCAAATACATCGCGGTCCAGGCGCACACCAACCCCAGCACGTCGCTCAAGTTATGACCGGCGTCTGCGATCAATGCCACCGAGTTGGATACAAATCCAAATCCACACTCGATGACCACGAAAACCAAGTTGAGCGCCACCGCGATCGCCATGCGGGTATTGATGCCCTGGGTCGCTATTCCATGAGCGTGACCCTCTCCGTGCGTGTGCCCATGCCCCTTCTCGCGGCCATGGTCATCCCCCGTGTGGTCGTGGTCATGCCCGGCATGGTCGTGTCGTTCCATGGGCCCAATCTTACGTCAGTTGCCCGACCTTACGGCAGTTGCTCGAACGTCTGCATGCGCCATAGGGAGGGGAACAATACACGTGCCCATAACACGGTGATCAGCACGGTCGCGGCGCCGCCGAGGACGATGGCTGGCACCAGACCGAACCAGGCGGCCGTAACGCCCGATTCGAACTCACCCAGTTCGTTCGACGCGCCGATGAACACGGAATTCACGGCGCTGACGCGCCCGCGAATCTCATCCGGCGTATTCAGTTGCACGAGCAAGGAGCGGACGAACACGCTGATCATGTCGCCGACGCCCAGTATGACCAGCGCC
>DASYFQ010000271.1:0-22453 GCA_036498345.1 Steroidobacteraceae bacterium | reverse complement strand
CAGTCGATGTCCGGTGAGCCGCGCGATCTCGCCGAACTCATCGAGGATCTGCGCGAAGCCAGCGAGCGAGGGCTGTTCGACGGCGACGCGCTGGTCATGCTCGAGGGTGTGCTGGCGGTGGCGGACATGCAGGTGCGCGACATCATGGTGCCGCGCTCGCAAATGGTGTTCGTCGAGCGCGACGAGCCGCCCGATAAGCTGGTCGAGCTGGTGGTCGAATCCGGGCATTCGCGCTTTCCCGTGATCGGCGAAGATCGCGATCAAATTCTCGGCATCCTGCTGGCAAAGGATTTACTGCGCCTGCAGGCCGCGGGCAATGAGAGCTTCGAGATTCGCGAATACATGCGTCCGGTGGTGTTCGTTCCCGAGAGTAAACGGCTCAACGTCTTGCTGAAGGAATTTCGCCGCAGCCACAATCACATCGCCATGGTCGTCGACGAATATGGCGGCGTGTGCGGATTGGTCACGATCGAGGATGTGATCGAACAAATCGTCGGCGAGATCGATGACGAGCACGACGTGGAGGATGATCAGACGATTCGCAAAGAGAGTGCGCGTGAATTCACGGTGCGCGCCCTCACGCCGATCGCCGACTTCAATCACTATTTTGGGACTGCGTTTTCCGACGAGGAATACGACACCATCGGCGGCTTGTTGATGCAGGAGTTCGGGCGGTTGCCGCGCCGCGGAGAAACCATTCAGGTCGGTGAGATGGAGTTCCGCGTGTTGCGCGCCGATCGGCGCCGCATCGATCTGCTGCGTGTGATCACACCAACCGAGATTGAACCGCCCCCCGCCGCGGCCGACGAGTCGAGTTCTTGAGCATCAACGCGCGCGGCGCTCCCGCCGCGTTGCAGATGCAGGCCCAGTGGCGATTGGCGGCCGCGTTCGCCACCGGCGCGTCGCTCAATGTCGCATTCGCACCGTTCGGCTGGTGGCCGGTCGCCATACTCGCGCCGGCGGCGCTGTTCGCGCTGATCCGAGGCCTGCCGCCGCGCCGCGCCGGCTGGACGGGCGCTGCATTCGGCGCCGGGCTGTTCGCGTTCGGCACCTATTGGCTGTACACCTGTCTTCACGTGTTCGGCTTGGTGCCGATTTGGCTGACGGTAATATTGCAGGCCGCGCTGATCGCATTGATGTCGCTCTATCCCGCGGCGCTGTGCTACCTCGCGAATCGCTTCTGGCTCAAGCCCGGAGCGACACGTGCGTGGCTGGTGCTGCCGGTGCTCTGGGTGCTGCTCGAATGGCTGCGCGGCTGGGCATTGAGCGGCTTCCCGTGGCTATCGCTCGGCTATGCCATGATCGATTCTCCCCTCAAGGGATGGGCGCCGTTGTTCGGAGTCTATGGGATAACTTGGGCCGCAGCCACGATCGCCGTGGCATCCAATGTGCTGCTGATGCCGGCCGTCTCGACCGCGCGGCGGCTCGTCGCGCTGGCCGTCATCATGAGCTTATTCGCAATTCCGGCGCTGCTCGGGCGCCACGATTGGACGCGCGTCGCCGGTTCGCCCGTCGCTATCGCCGCCGTGCAGGGCGCCGTATCGCAGGATCAGAAGTGGCAAGCGAAAAACCTCGATGAGACCATGAAGCGGTATTCCAGGCTCACGACGCAGGCGTGGGGGGCTCGCCTCATTGTCTGGCCGGAAGCCGCGCTGCCGGTGCTCGCCACTGAAATACAAGACTATTTGCGGCAGCTGCAGGAGCAAGGCCGCACGCACGATGCTGATTTTGCGATCGGGCTCGTGAACTATGAGCCTGCAACCAAGCGGTATTACAATGGGCTGCTGGTGTTGAGCGAGTCGGGCGCCGGTTGGTACTACAAGCGGCACTTGGTGCCCTTCGGCGAATATTTTCCGGTGCCTGCGTTCGTACGCTCCTGGTTGCGGCTGATGAGTCTGCCCTACGACGACATCTCGCCGGGGCGCGAATACCAGCCCTCCTTGAGTGCCGCAGGCCAAAAACTCGGCCTCACGATTTGCTACGAGGACGCCTTCGGCAGCAGTCAGCTCAAGGTATTGCGCGACGCGACGCTGCTGGTCAACGTCACCAACAATGCCTGGTACGGCGATTCCACGGCACCGCATCAGCATCTGCAGATCGCACGCATGCGCGCGCTCGAGGCCGGGCGCTACCTGGTGCGTGCCGCGAACGACGGCATCACGGCCGCCATTGGACCGCACGGTGAGATCCTCGCGCGCCTGCCGCAGTTTCAAGAGGCCGTGCTGCGCGCCGACGTGCAGCCCATGACCGGCCTTACTCCCTATGCGCGGCTCGGCAATTATCCCGTCGTCATCGCGGCCGGTCTGTTGCTGGCGGTGGCGGTGTGGCGACGGCGGCAGGGCGATTCAGCGCGATAAAGCTCGGGGCCCTGGTGACAAAGCTCGTCATGTGCAGGCGCGCGATTCCTCTGCGGACAATTCGTCGAGGTACCAGTCGACGAAACGCGCGGCGTAGGTTTCCTGCAGCGAATAGGGTCCGGGCTCGAAGAACCGGGAATTCACGCCGGCCTGGTTCATCTCGACGATTTTCTTGTCCTCCGCGCTGGTGGTTTTCCACAGCCAGGTGAGGCGCCCGACGTCGTAGTCCACGCCTTCGACGGCATCTTGATGAACCAGCCAAATCACTTCCATGTCGGTCCGGTCCACGGTTCTCGGGATGAATTGGTAGATGACTCCGTGATCCGGATACGCGAGAAAATGACTGATGGGACCGATATCGAAGTAGGTTGAGTTGCCGTCGGGCGCCGAAAACGCGCCCATCAAGCGAGCGACCGATCGGCCGTCGTCCGTGGCGCTGACGATCCCATCGTGGAGGGCGCTGCGCATGACGGCGACGGATTCCCGGCCGGTGGGGGCCGCGCATGCATATTGATCGATGTCGGGCACCAGGATGCCGAGTGCTTCGCCTCGCTTGCGCCCCGCCCGCTCCAACTCTACGTTGAGTTCCGCCGGGCGCGCCAAGACGTGGCGCTTGGAGAACTCCGGGTGGGCGGGCGCGCAGTGATAGCATTCCATGTAGTTTTCAATGGCGAGTTTCCAATTTGCCCTGATCGAATACATCTCTCGATGCGCGACCTTCGCGGTCGCCCAGCCGTGCACACCGGCCGAACGGGCCAACGCATCTGCGGCGGCGCCCAGATCGAGCGGATCCTTGGCAAAGGTCGTGAAGATCAACCCTTCCATTACCCGGACCGGAAGCGATTTGAGGGAAAAGTCCTCTCGCCGGAACGCTTCCGACATCTGGCGGGCAACCAGCAAATTGCCGTCCAGATCATAGGTCCACGCGTGATAGGGACAGGTCAGCCGGGCGGATTGCGCCTTGCCGGTGCGCCCGGCACAGAGGCGCGAACCGCGGTGCCGGCAGACGTTCAGCAAGGCGCGCACTTCGCCGGCGGAATTGCGAACGATGATGACCGACTCCGGCCCGAGGTCGGCCACCAGGTAATCGCCGGCGCGCGGGATGCTGCTGACATGGCCCGCACAGAACCAATGCCGCAGCAGCATGCGTGCCACGTCGTGCTCGAAGATGGCGGGGTCGGTGTAAAAGTCCCGAGCCAGGGCGTGGCCCGGCCGGTGACTACGGATGGATGCGGTTAAGTCGGCGGATTCCACCGGACGAATTGTATGCGCCGGGCATCGGCCGAGCTAGTGTGTCGTTACGCTGAGGCCGCCGAAGCGCCTCTGTCGGCCGCCGTAGTCGTCGAGTGCGCATCGAAATCGCCGCTCGTCGAAGTCCGGCCAGAGGCAATCGCTGAAGTGGAGCTCCGCGAACGCGCATTCCCAGAGCAGAAAATCGCTCAGCCGCTGCTCGCTTCCTGTGCGAATCAGCAGGTCGACCTCGGATGCCGGATGCGCACAATGATCGACTTCCTGCAGCAGCCGATGAAAAGCCTCAGGCGTAAGATCCGCATCGCGCTTGGCGCGCAGCGCGGCTTGCACGATGCTGTGTTGCGACGAGTAGTCGAGTGCAATTCGCAACAGCATGCCGGAACCCGCGGCGCTCGATCGTTCGCTTTGCTCGATGGACCGAAGCAGGTTCTCGCTGAGCCGATCGCGCCTCCCGATCACGTTGATTCGAATCGATTCCTCCACGCAGCGGCGCGTCTCGGTAAACAGGTATTGGCCGAATAGGCGCATCAGAGCCGCGATCTCCGCGGGAGGCCGCGCCCAATTCGCGGATGAAAAGGCGTACAGCGTGAGTATCTTGACGTTTGCCCGCGCCGCCGCTTCGACGGTGGCACGAACTGCTTTCGCGCCCTCGATGTGCCCCGCAGTTCGCGGCAGTCCGCGCTCGGTGGCCCAGCGGCCGTTTCCGTCCATGATGATCGCGACGTGCATCGGGCTATGAGCGCCGTGTCGCCTTGATGACCGCCTCGATATGCTCGAGATAGCGCAGCAAGGCCCTTTTCCCTATCTGCGTGATGCGGTATTCCGATTTCGGCCTGCGGGCCTCGAACGTCTTCGTGCACACGATATAGCCCGCTTCTTCGAGTTTGCGCGCATGGGCGCTCAGATTTCCGTCGCTCACGTCGAACAGGGATTTGAGTTCGTTGAAGGTGAGCTTCTCGTTCATGGCCAGCGCACTCATGACGCCGAGACGCACGCGTTCGTAAATCAGGCGATCGAATCCCGCATCGTCGTTCCCATGCGGCGACCGAGGCACGGCCGCCGGTTTTGACGGTGCCTTGCCCGCGGGCGGCGCAGCCGGCTCGCTGCGCTTGATGGCGCCCGACCTAGCGGCCATGACTCAAGCGTCCAATCAAGAAGCCGAAGATGATATGCAAGACGCCGAATCCCAAGCCAAGCATCGTCGTATGGGCCACCGTGGGCAGCGCGAACGTCATCATCCCGAGGGCGACAAACAAGGCGCCCATGATGCAGATCAGCCGCGCGATCCCGACGATGGTCACCGTACTCGCCGAGAGTACCGCGCAGCCGTATAGCAAGAGCCACATGCCCGGAATGACGTTCGTCAGGCCGGCGGTGACGAAGACCAGCGTCAGTACGGCTCCGGCGAGAAGTGCGGGGCAAAGACAGAGCAGAAATTTTCTGGCGGGTCCCAGGTAGCGGGTGTGCCCGCGCTGGACGATCTGGCGCGCCAGCAGGGCACCGCCCAGCAGGAACGCGACCGCAGCGGCGAGCAGCCAAATCCCGAGCCAATGAGCTGCCCATCTGGGCAACGACACCACGATGGCGGCAAGCAGGCCGATGACGCCCATGACGATACCGGCCATGCCGGGCACATCCATCGAACTCGACGATTCGATGGATGTCCGGATGTAGGCAAGGTTGCCGAGCGCACGGCTCTCGATAGCCGCCGGAGCTTCGGATCGCATCGGGAACACCGCCGTTGGTCTCTGCATCAATTGAGGATAAGTGAGCGACTATGCCGGGTCAAGTACTCTAAAATACAGAGTCAGCCTCGCGAAACCGGGCCGGAGTCAGCTTCGCGAAACCGCGCGGAGCGACGAGGATTTGCGTGAATCCGGGCAGCACCGACATGTCAACCGCACCCCGTGGTTTCTTCCCTCAAGAAAGAATAGCGCGGCGCATGCGCTGGGCAAAGTGATTCCGCAATATCGCCGCCATATCGTCGCAATGTTCGGGTTTTATATTGAGCGTCGCCCGCCAAGAGCGCGGGAATGTCGGTGGAGAGAACCACCACTCGCTCCAGGGAAGAAAGGGCGGCTGACTGTACGAACTTGGCCGATCGGCAGTCAGTGCGCCCGGCGCACCCGCTATCTCGCGGTGTCGGTCGCCAACCCCTCGATGAGCACGCGATAGTCGACGAGTTGCGGCGTCTTCAGCCCCGCCACCTTGCCCTGATCATCCCATCGCCGGACGCGCACGGCTTCCCGGTAAAATCGCTCGGTCTCGAACCTCGAGACTTCATGCGCCGCCATGGGGCCGCCCTGTAGTTTCAGCGTGACGACCGACGCAGGACTCAGCTTGGCGAAATACTCGGCATCGGTGGCCAAGAGATACCGCTTGGCGGGTACGTGCAAGCGCACGGGCTCCGATACCTCGGGACCAAAGCGTTGGGCGAGCCAGCGACCGCCAACCCGCTCATGATGCGCGTCCACGGTCCAGTCGGCGATATCGCTCGGAACATCCTCGACGAGGTGCCCGATGTCATGCAACAGCGCGGCCACGATGAGCGCCGGCGGCGCCGCAGCGGTCCGTGCAAAGTGGGCGGCCTGCAGGGCATGCTCGGTCATCGACACGCTCTCGCCGAAATAGGCGCCCGAGCCCTGCTTTTGAAAGATGGCTAGAATTTCTTCAATGACGGCCATGGGTTGCTCCCGGACGGAGCCCGCGGTGCAGCAGCGCGGCCTCGCTGTATACGCTGTCGCGAGTCAGGTAGCAGCCGCGCAAGTGGCGCGGATACATCGCCGACGAAAAAGCCGTGCGGCCGTGCAAGATGCGTTGATTGTCGAATGCCACGAGATCGCCGTCGCGCAGTTTCAATTGCAAATGAAAGCGCGAGTCGTGCAGCAGTGCGGCAAATCGCCGGTAGGCGGAATAGAACGGGGCCGTATCGCGGACGGCGAGCCTCAGCGGCGCGATCGAGCGGTTGTTGTAATGCACGGCGCTCACGTCACCGGAACAGGACAATTGAATCAACGGTCGCTCGGCGTAGAGCTCCGCATCCTGGGAGCGGTATAGAAACGGTACCGCGGTCCGAGTCAAGATCGCGAAGGCGTCCGGAGAAGTCATTCGCAAGCGCTCCGCGATGGCGAAGCCGTCGCCGAAGAGGCTCTCGCCGCCGCCGGGCGATGCGATCAGTGCATGCAGCACCTGAAACCCGGGCACGGGTTCGCGATAGGGATTATCGGTGTGCAGCCCCAGACCTAGGTCGGAATACGCCAGGTTTTCCGGTTGCGGTACCGAGCGAACGTCGAAAACCCGCCCGTAGTTGGTTTCCGAGACTCGCCCCATGAGCGCGGCAGCCTCGAGGATGCCGCCTTCGTTGGGCGGCACATTGCTCAGGAACGCGATGCCGTCTTGCAATAGCCGCTCGAGCCACCGGGCATGCAGTGATCGATCGACGCGCACTTCGGAGAATGCCGCCCACTGGAAGTCGCGCGCGGCATCGAGACCGGCGCCCTCGAGCCAGCGCCTGGGCGTGAACCCCGGCGGACCAGGGAAGCGATTCGCTGCGTGCGCCAGCAGCCACTCGAACTCAAACGACGCGCCGCGCGGCTCCGCTTCCCATTCGACGTTCACTGCGCCGTTATCGGCCACAGCCGACCGAATCCGGGGATTCTCGGGCAAGTCCGCGATGTCGATGAGCCGCTGTCCGCTGTGAGGATCGCGGTCCTCGCGCAGATTATCGCGCAGCCACAGACTCGCAAATTCGCTCGAAGTCCCATCGGCCCATTCGATGCCGAGCATGTCGGCATTCGACCAGAGGCGCTTCACTGCGGCGCTGTCGTTCATGGCAGATGTGTCCCGCGCGCTGCCGCCTTGGCGCCCAAGAAGTATAGGCAGCCGGCGCCGCACGCCGCCAAGGCGCTGACCACGGCCAGAGCCACGAACACACCCTGCCAGCCGAAGGACACCGAGACTCGGGCAATGCTGTCGCCCGCGACCACTGCACCCAGATAGCCGATGCCGTCGATGATGCCGGATGAGACCGCACCCGCCTGCTTGCCGCCGAAATCGAGCGCGATGGCGCCGCCGAGGTAGGAGTACGGACCGAGCAGGCAGAAGGCGATGGTGCCGATGGCGAGCAGCGGCAGCAGCGACCCGGTCGAGCTGGATGGCATGGTCATGAGCACGAGTAAGGCCACGGCGGTGGCGCCCAAACCCACGAACATGATCAACGAGCGCCCGTTCACCCCGAGACGGTCGCTGAGCCAGCCGCTCGCGAGCACCGACACCGCGCCGACGCCCGGGAAAACCGCGCTCATGCGCGCCGCGTTGCTCATGCTGTAACCCAGATAGTCGCGCAAATAAACCGGCGTCCACAGGTTGAAGGTCTCGCGAATTATCGTGCAGCCGAGGGACAGGAGGCAAACCAGAAGAAACGCGCGGCTGCGGACCAGGGGCAGCAACAGATGGCTCAACGATGGGGGCCGAGATTCCGAACCCGCAAATAGATTGAGCGGATTGGGCTTTGCCTCGACGAATCCCGCCTGGACGCGCGACTCCCGCAGAAACAGGAAATTGACGGCCAGGAATAGCCCGACGACCGCCGCGGCGAAGTAAAACAGGGCGCGCCAACCGAAGCCGTGCTCGATCAGCATTCCCATCCATTGCCGCGCCGCTGCGTCGCCGACGAGGTAGCTGATGCTCAAGATGCCGATGATCATTCCATAAGACGAATAGTCGAACCATTTAGACGACACTTTGATCAAACCCGCCCACGACAGCGATTGCGTCAGGCGGTTGCCGACCCACGCGATGCTGAATAGCGGCAGGCTCAGCCCGGAGGCGAACATCAGCGTGAACACGGTCGCGCCGACCAAGCCGATGAGGAAACTGACCCGGCCGCCCCAGAAATCGCCGAGTCCTCCCAAGAACAATTTGCCGAGCGCATAGGCCAGCACGCCGAAGGACGCAATCTGGCCCATGCGAATGATGGCGTCGCTGTGGCCGATGCCGCGCTGCCCGAGGGCTTCGATCAACAGCGGCGTTGCGACCGACAGATCGGCGCGGCAGAAGTAGAGTGAGCCATAACCGCCGAACAGCAACATGACCGTGACTGTTTGGCGCAATCGCAGGGATCGTGCGCCGCCCGCGGAGGCAGCCGGACGTTCCAGTTCGGGCGCAATTGCCATACGAGATCCTGGGAGAGGGGAGTTGGGCGTGATGTCTGCGCCATCATCTCATTTGAACAGCGCGTCAGCGAAGTCATATTTCACGAAATTTTGAGCAAGCGGTGGCGGTTGGCACAAAACCTGCTTTTGACTACGGGAGAGCAGCGGTGCGCTGCTCCCGGAAGAGGATTCAAGGTGCAACAGGGGCAATCGATGCGGTATTCGCACGATACGGGCGAGATGCAAGGCGAGCCATGCGCCGGCCGGGCGGCAACGCATGGCCACTCTTGCGGCGGCCCGCGGCAAATCATTGCCGCTCGGACCCTCATCCACCGATTCACGGGCGGGAATGACACCGCTACGCTTCACTCAAGGAAAATCACATGTCGACCATCCCAGCTTTGACATCTGCGCCATCGGCGTTCCCGTTGGTGAATATCCATCCGCACGGCCACAAGAAAGGTTCACAGGTGGACTCCAGCGGCAATTCCGGCAGCACCACCGCCGCGCAAGTTCCGCCGGCGACTGCGCAGAATCTATTCGGCTCACTGCTGCAATCGCTGGAGCAGGTCATTGGAGTGCAATTGAGCGCGACGGCACCCGCCACGGCGAGCACCGCGGCGAGCACGGCCGGCGCCGGCACGGCCGACACCGACAGCGCGGCGACCGCGAGCACCAACGCCGCGAACGCGACGAGTGCCGGTGCGGCATCGTACCTGCAGACCAACGGTTCGCAGACTTCAAAAGCCGCGGGATCGAATGTCAGCGTCAACGCGTAGCGCCGCACAGGACGCTTGAGAATCGCGTTGACGCTCGATTGACGTTCGCAGGGCACCCGGCTACGCTCAGTTGCGCCGGACAACCCCTGTGAACGCCATCAAACGACTGCCGACATTGTTCATCCCGCACGGCGGCGGTCCGTGCTTTTTCATCGACCCGCCGGCGGCGTACCCGCACATGTGGGATGGTTTGGCCGCCTACCTGCGAGGCATCGACGGCTCGTTGGGCGTCAGACCCAAAGCGGTGTTGGTAATTTCGGGGCACTGGGAAAATCCGCTTCCCACGTTCAATGTCGCCGCCAAACCGGGATTGCTGTTTGATTACTACGGTTTTCCCGAACATACCTACCGGTTGAAATATCCGGCGGCCGGCGCGCCGGACCTCGCCGAACGGCTGCGCAAGTTGCTGGACGATGCCGGTTTCCAGACCGACGTGGAATCCAAACGCGGGCTGGACCACGGCGTCTTCGTGCCCTTCATGCTCATCTATCCGAACGCGGACGTGCCGATTCTGCAGCTCTCGCTGCAGGCCAGCCTCGATCCCGCGCTGCATCTGGCCTTGGGTAAGGCCTTGGCGCCATTGCGCGATCAGGGCGTGCTGATCGTGGGCAGCGGCATGAGCTATCACAATTTGGCCGACATGTTCTCAGGGCGAGGCGCGGCCGCCGCCGCGGCCTTCGATGCCTGGTTGGGCGATGCCGTGCAAGATCCCTCGACCCGCAATGATCTGCTCGTGAAGTGGCGCGAAGCGCCCGGCGGCGCGGCCTCGCATCCGCGCGAAGAGCACCTGATCCCGCTGATGGTGGCCGCGGGTGCGGCCCTGGGCGACCGCGGAAGCCGCAGCTTCGGCGAGTCGATCGGCGGTAAACAGATTTCCGGCTTTCAGTTTGGTTGAGGACCACCGATGAAGCGACTTGTTTTCCTTGCCCTGGGGCTGGTGATCTGCGCGCGCGCAGGGCTCGCTCAGGCAGTAAATCACCCCGCGGCTGACGCACCTACCCTCGTCGTCCGCGCGCAGTGGCTCATCGACGGCACCGCCGACAAGCCGCGGCACAACATGGAGATTGAGATTCGCGGCAACCGCATCGTCGAGGTGCGGCCGGCGAATTCCCGGGCGTTGCCGGCCACGGTGCAAGTGATCGATTTGGGCGCGGCGACCGTATTGCCGGGGCTCATCGACACGCACACGCATATTTTCCTGCAGGGCGAGGATCCCGCCGCCGGCGGCTACGATGTGCAATTGCTGATGTACCCGGCTTCCTACCGCGTGGCGCGAGCCGTGGTGTCGGCTCGCCGCGCCCTCGAGCAGGGATTCACCAGCATCAGGGATATGGAGACCGAAGGCGCCGGATTCGGCGATGTGGGGATCAAACGAGCGATCAACGAGGGAATCATGCCCGGGCCACGAATGTGGGTGACGACGCTGTCGATTTCATCGACCGGCGGCTATCCCCTCGAGGGCTATGCGCCGGAGATCACCGTACCCAAGGGATCACAGCTGATCGACGGGCCTGTCGAGGCACGCAAGGCCGCACGCGAGCAATTGGATAAAGGCGCCGACTGGATCAAAGTGTACATGACCCATCGCTCCTGGCTCGACGCACAGGGCGCCCTGGTGTCGCAGCCGACGCTCACCGTCGACGAACTGAAGGCCATCGTGGATGAGACGCATGGCTGGGGAAGGAAAGTGGCGTGTCACGCCTACAACGGCCCGGGTCTGCAGCGCGCACTCGACGGCGGTTGTGATTCGATCGAGCACGGGCTGGAGATCACGGACGCGCAGATCGCGCAAATGATCAAGCAGGGCACGTGGTACGTGCCCACTCTTCAGGTGTACTACACCGATTGGGATCCCGCGGACACCGACGCGGGCAAACGCGACCGCAAGCGCGTTGCGTTGCATGTGGTGTCGTTCGGCAAGGCGCTGCGCGCGGGAGTCAAGATCGCATTCGGTACCGACGTGGGCGGATTCAAGTGGTCCGAGCCGATCGCCGAAGAATTTGCCCGTGAAGTGGAATTGGGCATGACGCCGATGCAGGCCATTCAATCCGCCACCTCGCGGGCGGCGGAGCTGCTCGGCAAGCGCGGTGAGATCGGAGTGGTGGCGCCCGGCGCGTATGCGGATTTGATCGCCGTGGCGAGCGATCCGCTCGCCGATGTCAACGCGCTCAAGACCGTGCACTTCGTGATGAAGGACGGCGTGGTGTTCAAGCCCCCGGGTGAACGCGCTCCGTAAGGTCAGTCCTGGGCGCGAAGCGTGGCGATCTTCTCTGCCGTGACCGCCGACGGTTGCGCGCCAAACCGGGCGGTAACGTAATTGGCGAGACTGGCGATTTCCGCATCGGAATAGGCGCTGCCGAAGGCCGGCATGGTGGTGCCGGCGTCGGCGGTTTGCCGATGCGCGCCGGACAGAATGACCTGCACCACGTTGGTGGCGGTCGGATCGTTCACCGACCGCACGCCGGTGAGCGATGCATAGGGTATTACCGGGCTGACCCCGGTCCAATCATGGCAACCCGCGCATGCGCCCGCATACACGGCCTTGCCGCGCGAATCGACATTGGCGGCCACGCCTTCCGCGAATGACGCCGGGGCGGGGTTCGACTTGGGCTCGGGCAGGTCGGTCGTCGCGATCCCGGATACCGAGCGCACATACGTCACCATCGCGGTGATGTCGCCCTGAGTCAGATAGCGCAGGCTGTGGTCCACGGCTTCGCCCATGGGCCCCGTCGCCGTGCCCCGGCCGTCGGCGTGGCCGAGGGCCAAATAATGCGCAAGATCGGCTTCACTCCATGCGCCGACACCGCTCTTGGGGTCGGACGTGATGTTGTAGGCACGCCAACCGGCTTGAACCGTACCGGAGAATTTCTGTCTTTGGTCGAGCGCCTGCATGAGATTTCGCGGCGTGTGGCATTCCCCGCAGTGCCCCATGGCTTCCACGAGGTAGGCGCCGCGATTCCATTGCGCATCGCGTTGGGTGCGCGGCTCGAATCGCTTGTCCGGATTGAACAGCAGCGCCCACACACCCATCAGCGCGCGCTGATTGAACGGGAAGCTCAGCGAGTTTTCTCGATCCGGCGCATGCACGGGCTTGAGGCTGAAGAGGTAGGCCTTTATGGCACCCGCGTCGGCATCGGTCATGTAGGTGTAGCTGGTGAAGGGCATCGCCGGATAGAGTTTCTCATTGCCGGGCGCGATACCCTTGTGAATGGCGTCCAGGAAATTCGCGTCGCTGTAATTGCCGATTCCCGTTTCCTTGTCGGGAGTGATATTGGTCGAGTACAGGGTTCCGAACGGCAGCACGAAGGCCCGTCCGCCCGCAAAGGGCACGCCGCCCTCGGCGGTATGGCAGACCTCGCAATCCGCGGCGCGCGCGAGATATTCGCCTCGCTCGATCAGGCTCGCTGCTTTGAGTTCGGCCGGCACGCCCGTGGGATCTTCGCCATGATACTGCGTCAACGCCACGTGCTGCCCGCCCGCGAAATCCATGGCATGGGGTGCGAGCACCACGATCCATAAAAAGCCGATCAAGACCACGGCGAGAATCACGCCAAGGCCGATGAGGGTGTAGCGCCCGGCGCGGCCGGTATTGGGGGAGTCGTTCATGCTGGCTTCTTCCCGGAAAGAACATCCAAGTCTATGGGTAGGCGACGCAGGCGAATCCCGGTCGCGGCGAACAAAGCGTTGCCGAGGGCCGGCGGTGCGGCGGTGACGCCGGTCTCGCCGATGCCGCCCGGGGCTTCACCGCTGTTGATCAAGTGCACCTCGATCTGCGGGATTTCATTGATCCGCAGCATCCGGTAGTCGTTGAAATTGCTTTGCTGCACTCGTCCTTTGGCGATGGTGATGTTGCCGTACAGAGCGGCGGTAAGCCCGAATATCAGGCCCCCCTGCAATTGCGCGACGACGGTGTCCGGGTTGACGACGATGCCGGCATCCACGGCTGAGATCATACGGCGCACATGTACCGCGCCATTGGTATCGACTTCGGCTTCCGCGACGGTCGCAATGAAACTGCCGAATGCGGTTTGCAGCGCGATGCCGCGACCCGTGCGCGCAGGCAGAGGATTTCCCCACCCGGCCTTGACCGCCGCCAGTTCGAGCGCCGCCCTGAGGCGGGGCGTTTTGTCGAGCAAATCGCGGCGAAAAGCGACCGGATCCTTGTTGGATTTCTTCGCCAACTCGTCCATGAAACTCTCGATGGCGAACACATTGTTGTTGGGTCCCACGCCGCGCCAGAAACCCGTGGGCACTCCGGGCGGCTCGTCACGCACGTACTCCACGCGAAGATTGGGGATGTCGTAGGGAATGTCGGCGCCGCAGTCGACGGCATCGATGTCGATTCCCTTTTGAAACGCCGGCGGCAGCCAGCGCGCGATGATCGATGAGCCCGTGATACGGTGCTTCCAGCCGACGATGCGGCCGTTCGCGACCGTGGCGGACAACGTGTCGCGGTACACGGGGCGGTAGAGATCGTGCTGGATATCCTCTTCCCGCGTCCAAACCACTTTGACCGGCCCATCCACTTGCTTGGCGATCTGCACGGCCGATTCGACCATGTCAACCTCGAGCCGGCGGCCGAAGCCGCCGCCGATGAGGTGGTTGTGCACGGTGACCTTGTCGAGCGGCAGTCCGGTGACCTTTGCCGCGACGGCCTGGGCCCTGGAGAGCACCTGACTGCCGACCCAAACCTCGCAAGTGGTCGGCGTGACATGCACGGCGCAGTTCATCGGCTCCATGGTGGCATGGGCGAGAAAGGGCAGCTCATACGCCGCTTCCAGCAGATCTCCTTGGGCCAAGCCCTTGGCGATGTCTCCCGCAGAGTTGGCGACTGCCCCTTCCGTCTTGCTGGCGGCACGGAGCTGTTTCCACACGTCGTCGGAGGAAATGGCGGCGTGCGGCCCCTCGTCCCACGTGATGCCAAGGGCACCCAAACCCTGCTTGGCCGCCCACATGTGATCGCCGACGACGGCGACCAGATCCTTGAGCACGATGACCTGATGAACGCCGGGAAGACTTTTGGCTTTGGCGTCATCGACATGCGTCACCGTGCCGCCGAACACCGGGCAGGCCGCAACGGTCGCGAACTTCACGCCGGGCGGCATGACATCGATCCCGTACGCGAGTTTGCCGTTGACCTTGTCGGGCGTATCCAGCCGCTTGAGAGGCTTGCCGATCAATTTGAAATCTTTCACGTCCTTGAGCGGCGGATCTTTCGGCGGCGTGAGACCTTGGGCGCGATCGATCAGTGCCGCATAGGCGAGCCGGCGGCCGCTCGCCTCATGGATGGCTTCGCCCTTCTCGGTGCGAATACCGGCAGGCTCCACTTTCCACTGCTGCGAAGCGGCTTGAACCAGAATGACGCGCGTGCCGGCTGCCGCCTTGCGCAAGGGCAGCCAGAACGCGCGCACCGAATTTGAATTACCGGTGACTTGAATGCCGAACGTTGGATTGCCGTAGAGCTTGTCATTGGGCGGGGCGGCTTCCAGGGATACTTGATCGAAGTCGGCGTCGAGTTCTTCCGCCAGGATCATGGCGACCGACGTATAAATGCCCTGACCCATCTCGACCTGCGGCATGATGAGCGCGACTTTGCCATGGGGATCGATGCGAATGAACGCATTGGGCGCGAACACCGATTTTCCGGGTTGCGCGCCGCGTGCCAAGGGCAGATGAAAGCCGACCACCAGGGTGCCGCCCACGGCCAGCCCCGCTTGGAGAAATCCGCGTCGGCTGAGCGCGGCGTCAGGCTTGAGCTGCATGTTTGATCGCCGCCCGGATGCGCACATAGGTGCCGCAACGGCAAATGTTTCCCGCCATGGCCGCGTCGATGTCGGAATCTCCGGGATGCGGGGTGGAGTTGAGAAGAGCCGTGGCGGACATGATCTGCCCGGATTGGCAGTAGCCGCATTGGACCACCTCCAGATCCAGCCATGCCTTCTGCACCTTGGCCCCGACCGCTGAGGCGCCCACGCCTTCGATCGTCGTGATGGCGCGCGGTCCGATCGACCCCACGGCCAACAGGCAGGATCGTACGGGCGCTCCGTCGACATGAACGGTGCAGGCGCCGCACTGGGCTATGCCGCAGCCGAACTTGGTACCGGTGAGTCCCAAGATATCGCGCAGTACCCAGAGCAGGGGCATATCGGGTGGAGCGTCGACATTCTTCACTTCGCCGTTTATCCGCAGACTGACCATGAGGTACCTCTTGATGGGTAGGCAATGGCTCGAGTGTCGATCGCAAGACGAGACTATAGGACTAACGAGCAGAACCCGCCATTGGGTCATTCAGGAATTGCGGTGGTCGTGACGATGGCGCGAACAGCAAGCAGCTGGCCTGCCGGCGCCCCACTCATCGGGATACAATCCAGTCCCGTAGCAACGCTCGAGAGGGGAAGCCATGAGTAATGGAAAAATTTACAAAGGCGGCTGCTTTTGCGGCGAGGTGCAATTCGAGGTGTCGGGTGAGCCGACCGCGATGGGATACTGCCATTGCGACTCCTGCCGCCACTGGTCCGCAGGACCGGTCAACGCGTTTTCGCTGTGGAAACCCGACGCGCTGAAAGTAACTCACGGTGCCGCGAGCATCGGTACTTACAACAAGACCCCCATCAGCTTTCGCAAGTGGTGCAAACAGTGCGGCGGGCATCTATTCACGGACCATCCGACCATGGGTCTCGTCGATATCTACGCTGCGATGATTCCGCAGCTGGCCTTTGAGCCGGTAGTACACGTGAACTACCAGGAAACCGTGCTGCACATCCCCGACGGCAAGCCAAAAATGAAGGACATGCCCAAGGAAATGGGAGGCTCGGGAATGACCTTGCCGGATTAGCGGCCGGCCATCGCAGCATCCCGAGGCATCGGCCGGCGGCCTATTCGTGCAAGATGAACTTATTGCGTCCCTTCGCCTTGGCCTCGTACAAATTCCTGTCGGCGATGCCGATCAAGTCGACCAGCCCGCCTTCCTTGGTCGGGACGATCACGGCACCGCCCACGCTCAAGGTCACGTACGAAGCGGGACCGGAGCCGCCCTGTTCGATCTTGAGGTCCCGCACCGCCTGGCACAGCCGTTCGCCGATGCTTTCCAGTCCCCCGGCCTGTACCCCGGGCAGCACCACGGCGAATTCGTCGCCGCCATAGCGTGCCGGAAGGTCCCCCGATCGTCCGCAGCAACTGCGAATCGTCTCTCCCACGCGCCTGAGCAGCTCATCTCCCGCCAAGTGGCCATTGGCGTCGTTGTAGTGTTTGAATTTATCGATATCGATCAGCAGCAGGCCGAGCGGCATCTGTTCGCGAACGGCGCGATACCATTCGGTCGAAGCATATTCGTCGAAGCGGCGGCGGTTATTCAGTCCTGTGAGCCCATCCATGTTCGAGAGCCGTAGCAGTTCGATGTTTGCCGCCATCAGCTGGCGCTGACTTTCGTGCAGAGCCGTGTACGCCGCATCGCGTTGACGCCGGCTGAGATAAGCCTGTGAGTGATAGCGAATGCGCGCAATCAGTTCGATCTTGTCCGGGAGCTTCACGATGTAGTCATTCGCGCCCACCGCAAACGCGTCTCGCTTCGTCGTGGGGTCCTCACGGGTCGACAATACGATGATGGGCGTGTGACGCATCGATTCGAGTGCGCGATACTCGCGCACCAGCGTGAGTCCTTCGATGCCAGGCATGACGAGGTCCTGCAGAATCACCGTCGGCCCAATGCGCTCCGCGGCCTTTACCGCCATGCCGGGCTCGGAACAGAAATGAAACACGATGTTGGGTTCGTCCGCCAGGGCACGACGCACCGTCTCGCCGACCATCAGCTGATCGTCGACCAACAAAACGACGCAGTTGGAGTCGTCGACGATACGCAGCTGGCCTGATGCGTCGACGGCCCGACGCAATCGGGCAGTGGGATTATTGGATTGGACCGCGCCCGGCGCGTGTGTTTTAGGGTGATCCGTACTCATGTGATCGAGTCTTTTCCTCAGAGTTTGTGCCTGAAGGTATCCACGAGCCGCGGCGCGATGCGCTCGAGCGGCAGTATATCCACCGCGGCGCCCAGGCTCGCGGCGGCCTTGGGCATGCCATACACCGTGCTCGTGGCCTCGTCCTGGGCGATGGTGTAGTGACCTTGGTCGCGCAGAGTTTTTAAGCCTTGCGCACCATCCCGGCCCATGCCCGTCAGTACCACACCGACGGCCTCACCCGGCCAGTGTGCGCCGACGCTGGCGAAGAAGACATCGACGGACGGCCGGTATGCGAGCTCGCGCGGCTCGGGTGTATACCCGAGGCGATCCCGGGTGATGAAACGCAAGTGATCGTTGGTGCCGGCGAGCAGCACTGTGCCGACGATCGGGCGATCGCCTTCCTTCGCCACCCGTACCGGCAGGGCAGAATCTCGGCTCAACCATTCAGCCATGCCCTGGGCAAATCTCTCGTCCACGTGCTGAACGATCACCACGGCGGCCGGGAAGTCCTTCGGCAGACCGGACAATACGGCGGTCAGTGCCGCCGGGCCGCCGGCGGAGGCGCCAATAGTGACCAGCCGCTCTCGTCGAGCGATGATCCAGGTATCGCTGAAAGTATCGGCGCTCGGTATGAACCGGCGCGTGCCGACGAGTTTTGCGATCCTGTCGATCTTGTGCAGAAACGCCGCGGCGCTCTCCTGCAAAGCGCCGCGGCCCAGCACCGGCGTGTCGACGGCATCGATCGCCCCGTAGCCCATGGCGTCGAATACGCGCGCGGCGTTGGCGCCGATGCTTGCGGTTACCACCAGGATCGCACAGGGCGTGGCGGACATGATGTGCTTGGTAGCCTCGACGCCATCCATTCCGGGCATGATGAGATCCATGAGCACGAGATCCGGCGTCTCGCGCGCACAGGAGGAAATAGCCTGCGCGCCGTCGCGTGCGGCCCAGATCACCGTGTGGTCCGGCCGCAGCGCCAGCACGCGGCGCAGCGCCTCCAGCGCGAGCGGCAGATCGTTGACGATGCCGATCTTCATGGCTGCTGCCCGGCACCGATCAAGTCGACGACGGCGTGCAACAACGTCTCGTCGTGAAAGCTGCCCTTGGCCAGGTAGTAGTCGGCCCCGGCGTCGAGACCGCGGCGGCGATCCTCCGGACGGTCCTTATAGGACACGATCATGACCGGAAGCGATTTTAGATGCGGGTCCTTTTTGATGAGAGTTACCAGTTCGATGCCATCCATGCGCGGCATGTCGACATCCGTTATCACCAGATCGAAGTGGCCGCCGCGGGCGGCGTTCCAGCCGTCCATACCGTCGACGCTCACCTCAACTTCAAAACCGCTGTTGACCAGCAGCTTGCGCTCGAGCTCGCGCACGGTAAAGGAGTCCTCTACCACCAGCACGCGCTTGCGTCTGCCGCCGGCGTCCGACGCATCGCGCGCCACGCCGCTCAAGCTGCCGGTGCTTGCCAGCTTTTCGATCGAGCGGATGACATCCTCGACATCCAGGATCAGGGCCGGCGAGCCGTCCTCCATCAGCGCGCCGGCCGCGACGTCCTTGATTTTGCCGAGCCGCGCATCCAGCGTTTGTACGACCAGCTCGCGCTCGCCGAGAAAACGGTCGACGATGAGACCATAAAGATGCGTGGTATCGCCGAGTACGATCACCGCCAGCAAATCGGGCGCGGCCTGCGGCGGTACGACGCCCAATATCTGGTGCGCCGTGACGAGGCCGATCGAGCGGCCGTCCAGATTGAAATGGGCGCGACCTTCGAGCATCTGGATATCGCCCTGGGCGAGCTTGAGCGCGCGCTTGATGTATGCGAGCGGCACCGCATACGCTTCGGCACCCACTTCCACGAGCAGCGTGCGCGCCACCGACAGCGTCAGCGGCAGTTCCAGCTGGAAGCGTGTACCTTCGCCGCGGCGGGTGACTATGCGTACCGTGCCGCGAATCTGCTTGAGTACGCTCTGCACGACATCGAGCCCGACGCCGCGGCCGGAAATGTCGGTGACCGCCTCCTTCATTGAAAATCCGGGCAGGAACAGGAACTCGAGCAGCTCCACGTCGGTCAACTTGGCGGCAGTCTCGGCATTCGAGAGCCTTCGCTCGATGACTGCCGCCCGTAGGTGCTCGAGGTCGATGCCTCGACCATCGTCGGCTACGGTCACCTGCAGCCGCCCGGCGTTGTGCCGCGCTTCGATGCTCAGCACCGCCTCGGCCGGCTTGCCGGCGGCGAGGCGTTCTTCCGGCGACTCGATGCCGTGGTCCAAGGCGTTGCGCAATAAATGCCCGAGCGGCGCTTCGAGCTTCTCGAGAATGTTGCGGTCGACCTGGGTATCTTGGCCGGCAATGTCCAGCCGCAGTTGCTTACCGAGCGTGCGGGCGAGGTCCCGCACCATGCGCGGGAAGGCCTGCACACCATCGGCAAACGGCCGCATGTGGCAGGCCAGCGCGCCGTCGTAGAGCCGATGCGAGAGATCCGCGGCGCGGCGGTCGAAGGTGTCCATCTCAACCAGTCGCTGTGCGAGGAATTGCTGACAGTCGAATGCGTGCTGCTGCGCCTCGGCCAACGCGGCTTGTGCCTTGTCGCTCATGCGTTGCTGCGAAAACTGCTCGCGCACACGATCCAAAGCACGCTGCAGCTCATAGTGACCGCGCTTCAGACGCAACAGCGAGTCCGCAAAAGACTTGAAGCCGCGCGATTCCACCAGCGATTCGCCGGCCAGCCCCAACAGACGATTTAGATTTTCAGCCGTGACCCTGAGCACGCCCCCCTGCGCCGCATCGCCGCCATCCTCGCTGCGAAGCGTCACGGGGAGACCTGCCTCTTGCGGCTGCGCTTCTTGCGGCCTGGCGTGGTCCGCTTGCGCGGGGCCGGCCTCGCGCGCGGGCGCCCGACTCACCTCGACGAGGCTCAACGCATCGAGGAACGCCCCCACCTCCGCAAGCTTTTGCGTCTCCCATCGGTCCATGTCTTTTTCAGCCGTGCGCGCCATCTGCTGCAGCAGATCCACACCGCGCAACAGCTCGTCGATATGCCCTTGTTGCAAGGCGATGCGCCCTTGCTGTGCAGCCACGAAGCAGTCTTCCATCGCGTGAGTGACGCTCACGCCCGCGCTCAGGCCGACGATGCGCGCCGCCCCTTTGAGCGAATGCGCCGCGCGCATGCAGCGCTCGAGCTGGTCCGCCGCTTTCGGGTCGCGCTCCAGCGCCAGCAGCCCCGCCGTCAACACCTGCGATTCGCTGTCCACTTCCATGCGAAACAGATCGAGCATCGATAGCTGGCTGAGATCCTGGAGGCTCATGCGAGGGCGCGCTCCACCGTGTGGAACAACCGTCGTTCATCGATCAGGCCGACGGTCCTGTCACCCAGCGGCAGCAGCGCCCGAGTGTACGTCGCCTGCGCCTTGGCGACCGTCGAGGGGACGTCCTTGAGTTCCCCGGTGCGAAAGCGCTCCATGCCCTGCACTTCGTCGACCGGAAAGACGACGGCACCTGCCGCGCCGCGTGCGACCAAGAGACGCGCAACGGCGGCCCGGCGCGGCGATTGAGTCGGGACGGCCTCGGGCTGGGCGGCCGCGCCGAGAATGACCGCCAGCGAGACGCAAACCAGCAGCCCGCCGCGCACGTTCACGACCCCGAGCACCGCGGCCTCGCGCCGATGCGGCAGCGAGTGAATCGGACGCAAATCGGCGATCTCGAGGCATACCGCCGTGCGAATGGCGTACCACTCCGCGTGCAGGCGAAAGACGATCACCGACTGCATGTCGGCGCCAGCCAGCTGTCCCGGCTCGGCCTGCGCGGGGCGGGCGAAATGTTCGGTCGCTTTCTGCCGCGAACCCGCCGGCGCGGGCACGTCGAGCAGGGTACGGGCGGCCGCAGAGAATATCGGACAATTGCGGCAATGAACGTGACGCGCAAGCTCCGTACACGATCGGTCGCCACGGACCCCGATGCGGTTCCAGCAGTCGTCGAGCGCAGTCTGCGCCGTGTTCTGCATGCTAGCCGCCGCCCTTGTTGTCGCCCTGGCCTAATCGGCGGTTCGCCCGATCGAACAGTCGTTGCGCGCCGCGCGCGTCGCCGTCCTTCTGTAGCGCCACGGCCAAGTGCACCAGAGCCTCCGGATGCTGCGGGTCGAGATACAACGCCTTGCGGTAGTGCTCGGCCGCCTCGCGCACCCGCCCGGCGGCATCGTGCAATAGTCCGATGAGATGAAAAGTCTCGGCCGACGCAGGCTGGCTGCGCAAATTCTGTTCGCAGCATTTCAGAGCCTCGACGAGCTTGCCCTGGTTTGCGAGACGCCGCGCCTGCTCGATCCAATGTTCGGTTGCGGCAATGGCCTTGTCCGGCGGAGCCGATTTGGGCTGCGGATTGGCAACCGACGCGTGCTTGGACGGCTTCGCGAGGACGGGTTTTGCCAGGACGGACTTCGACGAGACGGATATCGCCGGGGTGACGGCAGGTGCCATTCTTCGCGTGTGTCGCAACGGCGGCGCCGCACTGCCGGCTTGGCGAAATGCGAATGCGAGCGGGATCCCGGCCGAAACGAATCCGTGATCCAGCAGCAGCGCCGTCTCCGACGGACCCACGAAGAGCAGACCGGAAGCTGTCAGCAACCGGCCGAGGACGTCGATCGCTCGACGTTGCGTCACGAGGTCGAAATAAATCAGGACGTTTCGGCAAAAGATCACGTCGTAACCGGGTCCACCGTGCAGCGAGCCGGGGGACAACAGATTGCCGTGACGAAAGTGCACCTGCCGACGCACGCCGTCGGCCACACGATAGCCGCCCTTCACGGGCTCGAAGTAGCGGTCTCGAAAGCCGAGATCCTTGCTGCGAAACGAGTTCTTGCCATAGATACCCCGTTCAGCCCGCGCGATCGCCCGGGTGCTGATGTCAATGCCGTCGATGTGAAAGCGCGAAGGCGGAAGGCCGCCGTCGAGCAGCGCCATC
>DASYFQ010000270.1:0-2365 GCA_036498345.1 Steroidobacteraceae bacterium | reverse complement strand
GCGATCTGCAGGCCATCGAGCGGGCGAGCGGGGCGACGCCCCGAACCGGCGCGACCTACGACGGCGGATCGCAGGATGTGTCGGCGGTGTATGGCAAGGACTTGTTCGGTGGCAGCGGTCACGTGACCGTGTACGGGGGCTATCGGCAGGCCCATGAGCTTACCGCCGACAGCCGCGACTTCGGCGCCTGCACATTGATCGAAACCGGCAACTCCTTGCAGTGCCTCCTGGACGGAACGACGGCGCTCGGACAGTTCGCGCCCAGTAATGGAAACCAGTTGACGCTCGACACGGCAAATGGCCACGCTTTTCGGCCGTTGGCTCCGGGGGACCTCTACAATCCGGCGCCGTACCAGCAATTACAGCGGCCCGATACCCGCTTCAACGGCGGTGTGTTCGCGAACTACAAGTTCAACGATGCGGCGAATCTGTATGGCGAACTGCAGTTCATGGATGACAAAACCACGGCGCGCTTCGAGCCGGCCGGAACGACTCCGACCGGCGCGTCGCTGAATGTCTTCGGCATCAATTGCAACAACCCGCTGCTGTCGGCGAGCCAGGTCAACGACCTGTGCACCAGCGCCGGGCTCGGACCGCTCGACACCGCTCAGGTCGGCATCGGCCGGCGCAACCTCGAAGGCGGCCTGCGCTTCGACGAGTTTCACCACTTGTCGTCTCGCACGGTATTGGGCCTCAAGGGCTCCATCAGCGAGCCCTGGTCCTACGATGCGAGCCTCGTCTACGGGCGGCTCGATGAGCACGAGACCATGTCGAACGACCTCTTGCTCTCGCATGTGACCAACGCGCTCAACGTCGTGAACGTGAACGGCGTGCCGACCTGTCAGTCGGTGGTCAACGGCAGCGACCCGGCCTGCGTACCGTACAACATCTTCCAGGTGGGCGGCGTGACGCCCGCGGCGGCCGCCTACGTTACCGGACAGGGCAAGCAGTCGGGTTACCTGGAACGCACCATCGCCAACGTGCAGGTGATCGGCGATCTGTCCCACTACGGCATCGTGAGCCCGCTCGCGCACGACGGGTTCGGCATCGCCGCCGGCGCAGAGTATCGGGTGGAGGGGATTCACTATCATCCCAACGCCGCCTATTCGACCGGTGATCTCATCGTCACCGGTGCCGCGCGACCCACGGACGGCACGTTCCGGGTCGCCGAGGTCTTCACCGAATTCAAGATGCCGCTCATCGAGGATCGCCCATTCGCCAAGGACTTGAGCCTGAACCTCAGCGACCGCTACGCGCATTACTTGCCGCAGGGCAATGTGAACGCCTATGGCGTCGGGCTGGAATGGGCACCGATCCAGGCGGTCCGGCTGCGCGGCAGCGTGAGTCGCGCCGTGCGCGCGCCGACTGCGTTCGAGTTGTTCACTCCGCAGGTACTGTTTCAGACACCCTTCACGGATCCGTGCGCCGGCCCCACGCCCTCTGCCTCGCTGGCGCAGTGCGCGCTCAGCGGTGTGACCGCGCAGCAGTACGGCCACATCGCGGCGCAAACCGCGGTCAACGCGCTGGTGGGCGGCAATCCTCTTCTGAAACCGGAGACGGCCGATACGGTCACGGCGGGCTTCGTGCTCACGCCGCTCAGCAACGTGCTCTTCAGCGCCGACTATTGGAGAATCAAGGCCAACAAGTTCATCAGCAACGTGCCGGCCCAGTTAGCGCTCCCCAGCTGCCTGAATACCGGCAATCCGTTCAACTGCGCGCTGATCCAGCGCGACGCCAACGGGTCCCTGTCGACCGGCCTCGGCCCGACCGCCGGGCGCATCGTGTCAACGCGCTACAACACGGGCTCCTACGGCAATAGCGGCATCGATTTCGAGGGGCGTTACAACTTGAATCTGCGCTCCATCGCCCCCAAGGCCGGGAGCCTCGAGTTCAGCTTCACCGGCAGCATCGCCCTCGACAATCCGATCAACGTAACGCCCGGCACGTCGCCGGTCGACTGCACGGACCTTTACGGTCCGACTTGTTCGACGGTAGGTCCCACCACGCCGGTACCCCGCTGGCGCCATCGGCTGCGGACGACGTGGGAGAGTCCGGCCGGCGTCGAGGTCTCCCTCAATTGGCGCTACATCGGCAGGCTGAATTCCGAGTTCACCAGCAACAACCCCAATCTGTCCAATCCCAGTAACATTTTTCCCGTCGATTCGCACATCGCCGCCTATAGCTACCTGGATTTGGAAACCGGCATCGACGCAACGGAACACATCCACATCAGCCTCGGCGTCAACAACGTGACGGATAAGAGGCCCCCGGTCATCGGCTTGGTGAGCAATCCGCTGATCGTGAACGCCAACATGGCGTCGGGCGTATACGACGTGCTGGGCAGATATCTGTTTGCCGCGCTGAC
>DASYFQ010000269.1:0-18898 GCA_036498345.1 Steroidobacteraceae bacterium | reverse complement strand
CTGATGATGTTGGGGATATGGCGCGGAGACCAGGCCACGCGATCAACGACGCAGTTGGAAGCGCAGAATCCCATTGTCGCCGCCGGCGATCGGCTGCAAACGCCCGTTCAAGGAAAGCGTGCGATGCAGCGATTCGGCTCCGCCGCGCGTCGCCAGACGAAATGTGACCGTATCGCCGCTCAAGCCCGCCACGCTCACATGCGAAATGAACGTCAGCGATTCGAGGTAAGTCTGTACATTCGCATACTCTCGAACATCGCCGATCCCGGTCACTTCGATATCGATCGGCACGAGACTGCCGCTGGCGGCGAACAGCCCCGCGTATAAGTCCGCCGTGCGATTCACGCCCTCCAAGGCGCCGGAGAATTCGCTGCTGCGATCCTGAAACAAATGCGTCCAGCGCACGCTGGCGGCCGCGCTCGTGCCGTTGGCCTTGCCGATGAGTATCCCCTCGGCGCCCAGGCGCCGCCCGAGGTCCGCCAGGACGGACGGCGAGGCACCCATCACCCCGGCATAGTCCAAGCGGTCTTTCTGCAACTCGGCGGCGCTCGGCCAGAGCAGCGGCACGCCGCGCAACACAGCTGCCGCATCGATCGCCGTCTTCAATTCGGATGTGTCGTCGGCGCTGATGACGGTACCGGATTGGGGGCCTGTTTGAGCAGCCAGCCAAACGAAGGTCGTCGGCCGCTCACGGCCCCATAGAGGCTGGCCATTTTGCGTGAGCCAACGTTCGATGGCCGGACCGTCGAAGGACACCCACACTTGGCCGTCCGGGGCGCCGCGATACTGCTGGACGTAGCGGCGCGCATTACCGACCAACGGCGCAAGCGCCGGGTCATCGTCGGCCGAACGGCGTCCGGTGACGCGAACCAGCACGATCTTCATCGCGGTTTGGAATGCCTCGGTCTGCGCCGCCTCGGAGCGGTCGGCCAGGGGCGCGGTCGCCTGATAGAGCTCCGCGCGGGTCAGTGCGACCCCCGCGTCGCCGATGCACAATGCGGCCAGGCTCAAGCACAAAATCACTGCCAGACGCAAATTTCGCAGAAGTTGGACGCTCAAATACTGTGACATGGTGTTATCGCGGAAGCCTCGAGTCCCCTGATGTAAAATACCACAGCTGACCGACCTGCCGCGTCGGGCCAGCCGGCCTCCCCGACGCCGACCCGCCGGGCCCGGCCACCATCGAGGATCCGAATGACTGAGCGCGCCCCCGTAACCTATCGCGAGGCTGGAGTCGATATCGACGCCGGCGAGGAACTCGTCGAACGAATCAAGCCCCATGTGAGGCGCTCGATGCGCCGCGAGGTGCTGGGCGGCATAGGCGGTTTCGGCGCCTTGGTCGAAGTGCCGCTCGACCGCTACCGCAAGCCCGTGCTCGTGTCGGGAACCGACGGGGTCGGAACCAAGCTGCGTCTTGCGATCGATACCCGGCGCCACGATACCGTGGGCATCGATTTGGTGGCAATGTGCGTCAACGACGTGGTCGTCCAAGGCGCCGAACCGCTGTTCTTCCTCGACTACTTTGCGACCGGCAAACTCGACGTCGGCGTAGGCGAACGCCTCATCGCCGGCATCGTCGAGGGGTGCGTGCAAGCCGGGTGCGCACTGGTGGGCGGCGAAACGGCCGAGATGCCGGGCATGTATCATGGCGAGGATTACGATCTCGCCGGATTCTGCGTCGGCATGGTGGAGAAGGACGCCATCATCGATGGATCGGGCACGCGCGCCGGCGACGTGGTTCTGGGACTGCCTTCGTCGGGACCCCATTCCAACGGCTTCTCGATGATTCGAAAGATACTGCAGGTGACGGGCGCCGACCTCAACGCCTCTCTTGACGGCGTGAATCTCGTCGATCGGCTCATGGCGCCGACGCGCATCTATGTCAAGCCCCTGCTAGGGCTGATCGCGGAGCTCCCGGTGCATGGACTGTCGCACATCACGGGCGGGGGCCTGGTGGAGAACATTCCGCGCGTGCTGCCGGATGGTCTGGAGGTCGTTCTGGAACGCAAGTCCTGGCGGCGCGAAGCGCTGTTCGACTGGTTGCAGCGCCAGGGCCAGGTAACGGATGCGGAAATGTATCGCGTCTTCAATTGCGGTATCGGCATGACGATTCATCTGGCGCCGGGCGATTCCGATCGCGCCATAGGCATCCTGCGCGACCTGGGCCAGGAGGCGCTGGTCATCGGCGAAGTGCGCGCCGGCACGCGCGGTGTCGTCATCGCGTGACCAGCGCGCTGACTCGGCGGCCGGTCGTCATCCTCATATCGGGACGCGGCAGCAATATGCGTTCGCTGATCGAGCAAAGCCACGATCCCGGCTCGCCCTACACGGTATGCAGAGTGTTTTCGGATAAGCCCGATGCCGCCGGGCTCGAACTCGCACGGAATCTCGGCGTTCCCGCGCTGGCACTGCCCGCCAGCGCAACGACGGATCGCGCCGCCTACGATCGCGCCCTGGCCGCGGCGATCCAAATCTACTCGCCGACGCTGATCGTACTGGCGGGATTCATGCGCATCCTGTCCGCGCAGTTCGTGAGGGACTTTACCGGGAAAATATTGAACATCCATCCCTCCCTGCTGCCCAAATTTCCAGGCCTGCACACGCACCGGCGTGCACTCGAGGCACATGAGCCCGAACACGGCGCGACGGTGCATTTCGTGACCGAAAGACTCGATGCCGGTCCGCGGATCATCCAGGCGCGCATTGCCGTGACGCCGGACGATGACGAGGCGAGCTTGGCGGCCCGGGTGCAGGCCCAGGAACACCGCATCTACCCCGTCGCCGTGCGCTGGTTTTGCGAGGGTCGATTGCGTTACAACGCGGGTTGTGCGTGGCTGGACGGCAGGCTGCTGCGCGAGCCTGTGCAGTTCGCCGGCGCCGAGCCATAAGAGGGCCGAACCATAAGACAGCCTATGCGCGTTCGAGGATTCACGGCGCTGTCGCTGGCGGCGATCCTGACAGGCCCTACGGCCGGGTCACAGACGCCGTCCGCCGCCGACGCCGGCCTTGCGCCCTTTGCCGCCCACTACCAGGCGGACTGGAAAAGCATCAACGTGGGTACCAGCGACCTCGAGCTCAAGCCGGACGCAGAGCCCGGCCATTACCTCTACACCTGGACCATCACCGCGCACGGCATCTTCCGGCTGTACCGCCCCGAGGTCACTCAGAGAAGCTGGCTCAGCATCCATGCGGATCACGTCCGCCCGGAAAAATACCAGGCCGAGGATGGCGCATCCACCGTCAGTCTGAATTTCGATTGGGACGCGGCACGCGTCACCGGCACGTCGGAAACGAAGACGGTGGACTTGAAAGTCAAGGACGGAACCCAGGACGTGATGTCCATCCAGGTCGAAGTCATGCTCGACCTGAAAAAGGGGAATTTGCCCGCAACCTTCCAGATCATCGACAAGGACCAGCCCAAGGAATTCGTCTATACCCAGGAGGGGAGCGCCCACATCAGGACGGCCTTGGGGGAGCTCGACACCGTGGTCGTCGCGAGCCGGCAGCCCGGGAACAATCGCATTTTGCGGATGTGGTTCGCGCCGTCCTTAGGGTTCGTGCCGGTTCAGGCGGAACGAACTCGCGACGGCAAATTGGAATTCGCCATGCGGATCAAAGCCCTGAAGCGCTAGGCTGCTACGTTTTCGGCAGCGTGACCCCGCGCTGACCTTGATACTTGCCGCCGCGATCGCGGTACGAGGTCTCGCAGATCTCGTCGGATTCGAAGAACAGCATTTGCGCGACGCCTTCGTTGGCGTAGATCTTCGCCGGCAGAGGGGTGGTGTTGGAGAATTCCAGAGTGACGTGGCCTTCCCACTCCGGTTCCAAAGGCGTTACATTGACGATTATCCCGCATCTTGCGTACGTCGAATTGTGCACGATGAGCCCATTGGCCAAGAAATTGTGCAGCGTCGGCACGGAAATATCGAACACCTCTTCCTCTCCGGCGGGCTCGATGTGCTCGACGACGTCCCACATCGGTCCTTCGATGAGAGGACTGACATACAAGTCCCCGGTTGCAAGCGCCACTTGCGCGGCAACATCGTACGGCACCGATTGCTTCGGGCACGTCTGAATGTCGATGGCACTTAATGTTACGCCGCCCACCCGAGCTGCCATCCCGACCATGCGCCAAGCCTCCCGAGGCAATGTGTCAAAGTTGCTTCGGCGCCGTGGTTGCGCGCGAATCAGCGGCAGCACCTCGAGGTCAAGCTTCTGTTGCTTCACCGAACCCGGGGTGAAGCCGATCCTCTCGGCAAAACGCCGTATTTGATCCTTGTCCGTGATTTGGATCTTGCAAGCAGGCGTTCCGATGGCGGCCGTTTTCTCGCGAATCAGCGAGAAGACGCCGAATCGTAGCAATAAGTGATGGACATCTTCGATCAGTCTTCGGGATTTGGAGTAGTACTCGAGAAACACGCCGGCTTTTGAGTGATATACGCTGCCGTCTCCGCTGAACAACGATTGCAAAAACAACCGAACCGAGTTCTCGGGCGCCGTGAACACGGACTGCGGAACGAACTTCTCGCCCGCTCCAACATTCAAACCGTATTTTTTTAGCCAGGAATGCACCCGATTGTGTCCTGGCACGCCTCCTCGATCTTGACGATTGACCAGGCGGTAGCCGTAATTCCCCTTGAATGTGACGACTCCCATTCCCGAGTCTGCAATGCACGACTTCAACAAGAGAACCATTGCCGGATCGGCCGTGGTGTAGGTCGGACTATGCCCCGGGGTATCGCATTGCCCTTCCGAGATCATCAATCCCAGCAAACCCGCCTCCCAATCGGGAATGGGAGTCTTGCCGAAGATCGGGATATCGCGAGCCGCCGCGATCCGATCGCCGGGGCGCAGCTCGCTCAGGGGCACCCATCCATTTAACTTCAGGAACGGATGATTCGCGGTCGCACGAATGCGCAAGCCGGCTCGGGTTCGAAGTTCGAAAACCTCTTTCCGGCCCTGCGGAATAAACGCTGAAACTTTAGCGGCTTTGAGCCGCCAGGAATCGAGAGCGAGTGTCGATTTGCCCCACCGCATATCGGTAATCGGCACGTACGCGCCGGTATCAGCGTCCACGACCCGAGTGTCGCCTGTCACGCACTTTCCGAGGCACACGGTGAGTACGCTGCGCGGAATCCTGAAAAATTCCACCGTACTCGCCAGCGCGAACGAATTCGGCGGGATGATGCACACCGGCCCTTTGAAATCCACGAAGGATTTCTCGTCGAAATTCTTCGGATCGACGATGGTCGAGTTGATGTTGGTGAAAATCTTGAATTCATCGGCGCAGCGCACGTCGTAGCCGTAGCTCGAGGTGCCGTAGGAAACGATTTTGTGTCCGCCGGCGACCCGCACTTGTTCGGGCGAGAAGGGCTCGATCATGCCGGCGCTCGCGGCCATGCGCCGGATCCAACGGTCGCTTTTTATGCTCATCAGGTCGCTTCTACGGTGATCTTGGGGAAAGCCCGGCTGTAATCCTTGTTCAGGGTCGCCAGGCGCGCCGCGGTGCGACGCGCCATCCGAAAGTAGGCCTGCGCACGCGCGCTGCCGGGCTCGGAAATCACGGTTGGAGACCCGCCGTCCGCATCCTCGCGGATACGGATATCCAAAGGCAGCTCGCCCAACAATTGCACGCCGTATTGCGCCGCCATCCGCGCTCCGCCGCCGCTGCCGAATACGTGTTCGATATGACCGCATTGACTGCACACATGCATGCTCATGTTCTCCACCACGCCGAGCACGCGAACCTCGACCTTCTCGAACATCTTGAGACCCTTGCGCGCGTCCAATAGGGCGATATCCTGCGGTGTGGTGACGATGACGGCACCGCTCACGGGAACCCGCTGCGCCAGGGTCAGCTGTATGTCGCCGGTGCCGGGCGGCATGTCGACCACCAGATAGTCGAGTTCACCCCAATTGGTCTCTCCCAAGAGCTGCGTCAGAGCCTGCGTTACCATGGGCCCGCGCCAGGCCATGGGCTGCTCTTGGTCGATCATGAAACCGATGGACATCACTTCGACGCCATGGGCGCGCAAAGGGGTCAAATGTTTGCCGTCCGCGCTGACCGGTTTGGCGCCGGCCAATCCCATCATCAGAGGCTGGCTGGGACCGTAGATATCGGCGTCCAGCAAGCCCACCTTGGCGCCTTGGGCGGCCCAGGCCAGCGCCAGATTCGCCGCCGTCGTGGACTTGCCCACCCCACCCTTGCCCGAGGCCACCGCCACTATGTTCTTCACGTTGCTTAAGGGCTTGAGGGTGCGCTGCACCGCGTGCGCCGTGATTTGCGCCCGCAGCGTGAGATCCAGCTGGGACTGCCCCAGCAGCGGCTGGAGGTGCACCTGCAATGCGGCCTTGAGCTCGGCAACATAATCCGCGCACGGAAAGCCGAGCACGAGATCCACGTGAACCGTACCGCTTTGCACTGTGACGGAGGCCACAGCTTTCGCTTCCGCCAGAGTCTGGCCGAGATACGGATCGGTATAGGTGTTTAGTTTTTCGCGGATTGCGTTATCCGCGGCGGCAGGTTGATTCATATAGGCCGTTGATTGTACCGCAGGCGGACAAGGGCGTGCGGTATGGCATAATCTGACGCTGGGATTCGAGGGCCGCGGTGGACCCCCAACGCTTAAGGTGAGAATGGATGGCTCCCGAGGGATGTGCAAAAAAGGCACCGAATGAGTTTATTTGCCAACTATCGTGCCGATCGGCTCATCGCCGAGGTTAAGTCGAGCGGCAACCCAGGGAGCCCCCTGGCGCAAAAAGCATTGGAAAAACTGGTTGCGCTCGGGCCGAGCGCCATCGAGCCCATCGTCGACGCGCTCACCACGGCGGAAAAGCGCGAAACCCTGGCTTACGTCGAGGCGCTGTCGCGCCTGATCGACGTCAAATCCCTGCCGCAATTGTTCAAGACCATGGCGGAGGCCAACGGCCGGGCAATGTCCGGGATCGCATGGGCGCTGTCATCGAGCAAGAATTATCCGGCGAGCGCGCTGCTCGAGGCCCTGTCCAAGCCGGCCATGCCCAAACAGGCCATTCTTGACGTGATCGCCGCGCAAAAGGCCCGTTTCACGGTGCGCGAACTGCTGAACGCCGCGTACAGCCAGGAACCCAACGAGAGAACCGGATTGTTCAAGATCGTCGCGGAAATCGCCGACGAGTCGTCGATCGACGATTTGATCTCGAGGATCGAGGGCAAGGACCCGGTCGCCCGGCTGCATATCATCAACGTGCTGGCACGCTTCAATACGCCCAAAGTCCAGCAAGCCGTGCAGAAACAGCTCAAGGACAACAGCAAATTCATTCGCTCCGCCGCCCTCTCGGCGCTCTCTCGGATGGACGGGCCGTTCGACATGGCTGTGCTCTGCGGCATGTTGCGCGATCCGGAAATCGAGGTGCAGAACAAGGCCGTCGACGTCGTCGTGCACGCCAATCACCCCGACACCATCAAATACCTGGTCGACGTGCTCAAGGATGAGAACGAATACGCCCGCCGCGCCGCCGTCGAGGTATTGAATGTGGTCGGCACGTCGAAATCGGTCAAGTTCCTGCTGGAAGTGATCGCCGACAGCGACTGGTGGGTGCGCACGCGCGCCGCCGACGCGCTCGGCAAAATCGGCGGCCCGCGCGTCGTCGATGCCGTGCTCACTCTCGTCAAAGACGATAATCAGGATATCCGGCGCGCGGCCATCGAAATTCTCAATCAGACCAAGGACGAACGCGCGGTGGCGCAATTGATCGAAGCCACCCGGGACCCCGATTGGTGGGTGAGCGAACGCGCCGTGGATGCGCTCGCCGAGATCGGCAGCACCAAAGCCTTGCCGCGCTTCGTCGAAATGCTGGGGGGCGGGGAACCGAAGTCCTTGCCGACCGTCATTCGCGCCATCGGCAAGATCGGCGATCTGAAGTGCATCGAGCACTTGTTGCCCATGCTGCAGCGGCCGGAAAACGAGATCAAAGTGGAGGCGATCGCCGCGCTCGCGAAGCTCGCGGACGAACGGCGCGCCGACACGATCCGGGTGCGTCTGCAGGCGATCTCGAACACCGACGCCACCATCAGCCAGGCCGTCGCCCGCGCCATGACGGAACTGGACAATCGCTTCTCCACCCAGCAAATCGCCGCCAATCAACGCGCCGAAAGAATGCAGGAGCCGGCCAAGACGCTGCTCATCGACAATCAGGATCTCGCCAAGGTCGTACAGGACCAGGAGGTCCAGGCCGCCAAATTGGATATCGCGACGCTGAAGACCGGCGACATCATCGAGGGCCGCTACAAGTACATCGAAAAGATCGGCAAGGGCGCTTTCGGCACGGTATTGCTGATGGAAGACACCGTGGTCGAAGAGCGGCTGATCCTGAAGTTCTTGAATCCCAACGTATCCGCGGACGAGGAGATGATGAAGCGCTTCGTGCACGAGCTGCGCTACAGCCGCAAGATCACGCACAAGAACGTCATCCGCATTTACGATTTTCTCTACATCCGCGGCAACTACGCCATCTCCATGGAGTATTTTCCGTCACATACGCTGGGCGGCGAGATCGTCAACGAAAAGCCCGTCCTGCTCAAACGTGCGGTCAAATTCGGCATCGACATCGCGACCGGCATGGCGGTCGCGCACCAGGCTGGAATCGTGCATCGGGATTTGAAGCCGGCGAACATCTTGATCGACAACGACGGTCTGCTCAAGATTGTGGACTTCGGCGTCGCGGCGGCGCAGACCCAGGGCGACACTCAGCTGACCAAGACCGGGTATGTCATCGGGTCGCCGAAGTACATGGCGCCGGAGCAGATTCTCGGCAAGAAAGTCGACGAGCGGGCCGACATCTATAGCTTGGGCGTCATTCTGTACGAAATGTTGAGCGGCGTACCGCCCTACTCGCGCGGCGATCATATGTCGGTGATGTACCAGCACGTGCAGGGCAAGGCGCGTCCGCCCATGGACATCAACAAAGAATTGCCGTTGGAATTGAACAACTTAGTCATGAAATGCATGTCGCTGGACAAGGCGAAGCGCGCGCAGAGCATGGACGAACTGCGCCTGTCGCTCGAAAAATTCCTCTAGTGCCCTGTCCCGGGACTCTCAAGGGTTGACGGACCTCACGTTTATGGCCCATTCCGGGCCTAATCGCTCGAAAAACCAATTGCTTACGGGTAGCCTTACACGTTATGGCAAGAATCGATGCATTCCTCAAATTAGGCGTCGCCCAGGGTTGCTCTGACCTGCATTTGGCCGTGGGTGTGCCGCCGATGTTGCGTATGCACGGGGATCTGATGCCCATCAAATTCCGCGAACTGGGCGAGGCGGAACTCGAGGGCTACATCACCGAGGTGTTGACCCAGAACCAGCAGAAACAGCTGCGCGAAGGGAATGACATCGATTTCTCGTACGTATCGACGGAAGGCGGCCGCTTCCGGGTCAACGTGTTTCGCAAGGAAACCGGCATCGGCGCCGCGTTTCGCGCCATTCCCACCCAGATGCCGACCATGGAACAATTGGGATTGCCGCCCATCGTGCGCAAGCTCTGCGACTACCACCAAGGCATGATCCTGGTCACCGGCTCCACCGGCACCGGCAAGTCCACCACCCTGGCCTCGATGATCGATTACCTGAATTCGACGCGCTCGCTCAATATCATCAGCTTGGAAGATCCGATCGAGTTCGTTCACCGCAGCAAGACGAGCCAAGTCATTCAGCGCGAACTGGGCACGCACTTGCCGTCCTTTGCCGAGGGCGTGCGTGCGGCCATGCGCGAGGACCCGGACGTCATCCTGGTCGGCGAGTTGCGCGATGCCGAAACCATTGCCATGGCCATGACCGCCGCCGAAACCGGACATTTGGTGCTCGGTACCCTGCATACGACCAGCGCCACCAAGACCATCGATCGCATCATCGATGCGCTGCCCACCGAAGAACGCGAGCAAACCAAGAGCTTCCTGTCGCAAAGTCTGATCGCCGTGATCACCCAGGTGCTGATCAAGAGTCCCGATCAACGCGCGCGGCGCGCCATTTGCGAGGTCATGGTGCTCACCAAGGCCATCGGCAAGCTCATCATGACCGATCAATCGCATCAGATTCCGAGCCAGCTGCAAATGGGCAAGGAATACGGCATGCAGTTGATGGATCAAGCATTGCTGGCGGCCATCAACGCCAAGGAAGTCGATCCCGAACACGCGTATTCGTATGCGTCCGACAAGCGCCAGTTCCAGCGCTTTGTCTCCGATATGTCGGGGGCGCCGCCCGCCGAGCCCGTGAACCCCTAGAGAATCACGTGCCGGCCATCGACAGCTACTTGAACCGGGTGTTGGAAAGCAATGGCTCGGACCTGCATTTTCTGGCGGGCGATCCGCCGCGCGTCCGGCAGTACGGGGACCTCAAGGCATTGAGTCCTGAGCCCCTCTCGGCGGAAATGGTCAAGACGACGCTGTACGAAATCATGCCGAAGCTGTCGGTCGAACGCTTCGAAGCCAAAGACGGCACGGATTTCGCCTACAGCATGCCGGGCGTTGCGCGATTCCGCGTCAACGTGATGCGGCAGCTCAACGGCATGGGCGCGGTGTTCCGCGCGATTCCGTCCAAGGCGCGCACGGCCGCCGAGCTCAAATTGCCGGAACCCGTGATGAATCTGTGCAAGATCAACAGCGGCCTGATATTGGTCACGGGCAAAACCGGCTCGGGCAAGTCGACCACGCTCGCGGCGATGATCGATGACATCAACACCCGCGAGAAAGGCCATATCCTCACCATCGAGGATCCGATCGAGTTCGTGCACGTGCGCAAGAATTGTTTGATCAGCCAGCGTGAGATCGGGGTGCACGCAACCTCGTTCGCGAGCGCGTTGAACTCGGCGTTGCGCGAGGATCCCGACGTCATCCTGGTGGGCGAGCTTCGGGACCTCGAGACCATGAGTATCGCGGTGACGGCGGCGGAGATGGGCATTCTGGTGATGGGTACGCTGCATACCAACGGCGCCGCCGCCACGGTCGATCGCTTGGTGAATGCGTTCCCCGCCGACAAGCAACCTCATGTCCGCACCATGCTCTCGACCAGCCTGCGCGGCGTCGTCTCCCAGCAGCTCATTCCCAAAGCGGACAAACAGGGCCGCGTCGCCGCCCTCGAGATCCTGATCAATACGCCGGCGGTCGCCAATTTGATCCGCCAGGGCAAGATGGATCAGCTGGAAAATGCGATGCAAAGCGGCGCCGCGGTCGGCATGCGGCTGATGGACACGGCCATTCAAGCGCTGATGGAGCAGCGGCAGATTACCGGCAAAGAAGCCTTCAAAAAGGCCATCAACAAATCCCGGTTCGAGCAGTACCGAGAGGCGTCGTAACGCGCCGCGGGCATCGCCACCCCGGCGCGCCCTCCGTGATCTGTGTGACCGCGTTGACCGCTGTGACCGCTGTGACCGCGGGCGTGATCGCGCCTGCGAAAAGCCGCCGCGCGCTGTAAACTGTTGGGATGACCCGCAAACTCTTCGTCACGACCGCGCTTCCCTACGCCAACGGCCCGTTCCACATCGGGCATATCATGGAATACATTCAGGCCGACATCTGGGTCCGCTTCCAGCGGATGCTCGGAAATGTCGTGCATTTCGTCTGCGCAGACGACGCGCACGGCGCGCCTATCATGCTCAAGGCCGAGGCCGAGGGCATCTCCCCCCAGGAGCTGGTTGCGCGCATCACCGCGGATCGGCCCCGATACCTGCAAGGCTTTCATATCGGCTTCGACCATTGGTATTCGACGGACTCGCCGGAGAACGTGGCGCTGTCCCAGGACATCTACCGCCGGCTGACAGCCGCGGGGCTCATCTACGTCAAGGCGGTCGAGCAGTTCTACGATCCGGTAAAGGCCATGTTCCTGGCAGACCGCTACATCAAGGGCGAATGCCCCAACTGCCGCGCGAAAGACCAGTACGCCGACGCATGTGAAGTCTGCAGCATCGTCAATTCGCCCACCGATCTGATCGAGCCTTACTCGACGCTGTCGGGCGCGAAGCCGCTCATGAAGACGTCCGACCACTATTTTTTCAAGCTGTCGGATCCCAAATGCGTCGAATTCTTGAGCGGATGGCTCGACACGCCGGAACGGCTGCAGCCGCAGGTGGTCAACAAGGCACGCGAGTGGCTCGCAGGGCATGGCGAGCAAGCTCTCGACGACTGGGACATATCCCGCGACGCTCCCTACTTCGGCATTCCGATCCCCGACGCGCCCGGCAAATATTTCTACGTGTGGCTGGACGCCCCGATCGGCTACCTCGCGTCACTGCAGAACTACTTCGATACCGGCAAGGCGCGCGCGCGCGGCGAACATCGGACCTTCGCGGAATTTCTCGCGGCTTCCGACACCGAACAGTTGCATTTCATCGGCAAGGACATCATCTACTTCCACACGCTGTTCTGGCCTGCAATGCTGAAGTTCGCGGGACCTCCCTACAAAGTGCCCGATCACGTCTACGCGCACGGCTTCATCACGGTGTCCGGCGAGAAGATGTCCAAGTCGCGCGGGACCGGCATCAGCCCGCTGCGCTATCTCGAGATCGGCATGAATCCGGAGTGGCTGCGCTACTACATCAGCGCCAAATTGAATTCGAACGTCGAAGACCTGGACTTCAATCCGGACGACTTTGTCGCGCGGGTGAACAGCGATCTGATCGGCAAGTACGTCAACATCGCGAGCCGGGCCGCGAGTTTCATCACAAGGCATTTTGACGGCGCACTCGAGTACGGCGGCGGCGATGCGCAGATCGCGCGCGAAGCGCGCGACATTGCGCTTCGCGTGGCCGAATACTACGAGACACGCGATCTCGGCAAGGCGATGCGCGAGATCATGGCCCATGCCGATCGAATCAACCATGATTTCGATGCACGCCAGCCGTGGGTTCTGGCCAAGGATACAGCCAAGCGTGCCGACCTCCAGAACGTCTGTTCGCGGGCACTGCAGGGGTTCAAGCTGCTGAGCGTCCTCATCGCGCCTGTGCTGCCGGATCTCGCGGAGCGCGTCGCGCGCGAGCTGTTCGGGCTCGATCGTCCGTTCGCGTGGAACGACGTCGACGTGCTGCCCGCGCGGATCAACCCGTACCAGCACCTGATGACTCGCGTCGACCCGAAACAGCTCGATGCGCTGTTCGAGACGGCCGACGAATCCGCGCCCGCGGCGGCTCCGGCCACGGCGGCCGCCAAGAAGGCGCGCGTCGTTTCGCCGCCGGCGGGCACGTCGGCTGCAATCCTCGCGAATGCGGCGGCCGTCGAGGGCAACTTGATTTCCATCGACGATTTCTTGCGCGTCGACATGCGCGTGGCGAAAGTCCTGAACGCCGAGCTGGTCGCGGGCGCCGATAAGCTCCTGAAGCTCGCACTCGACGTGGGCGAGCTCGGGACTCGCAGTGTATTCGCCGGCATTCGCGCGGCGTATGAGCCTGAGTCGCTGGTCGGCCGGCTCATCGTGGTAGTCGCCAACTTGGAGCCCCGCAAAATGCGGTTTGGCGTTTCCGAAGGAATGATGTTGGCGGCGGGTCCCGGCGGCAAGGAGATCTTTGTGCTGTCCCCCGATTCCGGCGCCGCCCCCGGCATGCGCATCAAATGATATGAACACCGAGCCCGCGCTCGACGTCGTGGCGCGAATCGACGCCTTGCTGCCGCAGACTCAATGCACGCGCTGCGGTTATGCCGGCTGCAAGCCCTACGCCGCGGCAATCGCGAGCGGCGAGGCAGAGATCAACCAGTGTCCCCCGGGCGGCAGCGCAACCATTGCGGCCCTGGCAAACCTCTTGGGCCGGCCCGTGCGAGCGCTGAATCCGGTGCATGGAGTGGAAGCTCCGCCGCGTGTCGCGTGGATCGATGAATCCCGCTGTATCGGCTGCGCACGCTGCCTCGCGCCCTGCCCGGTGGACGCCATCGTCGGTGCCCCCAAATACATGCATACCGTTCTCACCGAGCGCTGCACGGGCTGCGACCTGTGCTTGCCGCCCTGCCCGGTCGATTGCATTGAAATGAGGCCGGGAACCGCGCCCGCGGCCGATCAACCGGCGCTCAATCGCATGCGATTCGACGCGCACGGCGCACGGCTGCTGAACCGGGCGCTCGAACGGCAGCGGGAACTCGACGCGAAGAAGGCTGCCGCACCGCGTCACCCGACCGAACCATGAACGCCGCAAAGCGGCGCGCGATATTTGCGCGGCTGCGCGCAGCCAATCCTGCACCGCGCACCGAATTGAACTACCAATCACCATTCGAGCTTCTGGTGGCGGTGATCTTGTCCGCTCAAGCTACCGACAAGAGCGTGAACAAGGCCACCGCGACCTTGTTCCGCGCCGCGAATACGCCCGCGGCTATCCTGGCGCTGGGGGTCGAAGGATTGTCGCCATACATCAAGTCGATCGGTCTGTACAACAGCAAGGCCAAGAACCTCATCGCCGCCTGCCGACTCCTGCTCGACCGGCATGCCGGAGCGGTGCCCTCATCGCGCGAGGAACTGGAGCAGCTGCCGGGGGTCGGTAGAAAGACCGCCAACGTTATTTTGAACACGGCGTTCGGCGAGCCCACGATCGCGGTGGATACCCACATATTTCGGGTCGCCAATCGCACCGGACTAGCACCCGGCAAGACCGAGCGTGCGGTGGAGGAAAAGCTGCTGAAATTCGTACCGCCCGAGTATCTTCAGGACGCACATCACTGGTTGATTTTGCATGGACGCTACGTTTGCAAGGCGCGCAATCCGGCCTGTCCCACCTGCCTCATTGAAGACCTTTGCGAGTATCGTCACAAATCCCATGCCCCTATTTGATTCGCACACCCGCGAGCAATTGCGCCAAACCTATGCGGACGCGTGGCGCAAGCACCTGGCGCATTCCCCTCTCACGCCGCTCGAGGCCATGATTACCGACGTCATCGGCGCACATTCCGAGTATCACGCCATCGTCGGCGATGCGAACGCGGCGCTGGCGTTTGAACCCGGCGTCTCCCGGGATGCCGAGAATCCGTTTTTACATATGGGGCTGCATCTCGCTGTCCGCGAGCAAGTGTCCATCGACCGGCCGCCGGGAGTGCGCGAGCTGCAACGCCTACTGCTGGCTCGGTACGGAGACTTGCACCGCGCGGAGCACGCGCTCATGGAGGCGCTCGGAGAGGCGCTGTGGCAGGCCCAACGTGCCGGCAAGCCGCCCGACGAAGCATATTACTTGGCTCTCGCTCGCCGTCGTCTCGAGACCTCCGGCGGGCCCTAGACTCCGCGCGGCCCGCGGGGGCCTGCAAACGTTAAGCAAGCTTCATCCGCGCTTCATCGGCACGGTTATTCACCGGCGCTATCCTGGAATCCATGAGCACCGGCCGGTTGCTTTGAGTCTTCGATGGAGTTGTAACCATGCGTTTTTCAACCGTGGCCGCCGCTGTGTGCCTCAGCCTGCTGTCCCTGGCGGGCGGGTTTGGCGCCACGCCACCGCAGACGCGTGGAGATGTCCGCGGGACGGGGACCCCTGCGCCGGCGACCGCCCCCGCGACCGCGGTTCCGGCCGCCGCTAAGTCCGCATCGGTTCCTGCCGCCGCGCCCTCCGGCGACGCGGCGGCCAAGCATGCCAAACGCACGGCCTGTCTCAAGGACGCCAAGTCCAAGAAGCTCGTGGGTGCCGAAAAAACCGAGTTCCTGAAGAACTGCATCGCCGCGCCTTAAAACGGCCGCGAGACAAACCGCCGGCCTCAACGCGCCGCGCGAGCCGCTGTCTTGCGTTTGATGGAGCCCGACCGGATGGTTCGCTTGGGCGCACCTGCTTTGATGTGCCGGCCGACGTCCTCCATGCACGCGTCGGCAAGAGGCCGCAGGCCGGATTCCAGGCGACGATATCCGGCCACCAATCCGGAACCGAACGGTGTCAGGACCACCCCGCCGCCGCCGCGGCCCCCGACGCTGGCACGAGCCACCGGGTGGTCGAAGCTCAGGTTCATATCCTCGAGCAGCAGCCATGCGCGCCGATAGCTCATTCGCATCTCGCGCGCGGCTTGCGATATCGAGCCGGTGCGCGCAATGCCTTCCAGAAGCTCGATCTTGCCGACTCCCACGGAACATCGGTTGCCGAAATCGATGCGAAATCGCACGGTGAGAGAATTGGCCACTCAGGTCCCCGTCAAAGCTTCCGAGGGGGTGAGGGAGTAACGGTGAGCAAGACGTCGTCCTTTCCGGCATTGCTGAACTGCAGTACGAAGGGCCGCGCGCCGGCCAGGTCGAACTCCACGATCTTATGCGGCGCATTGCAGGCGTGTTGAGCTTGGAAATCCGCCGGCTGCACCAGAGCGCCGTTCGCGGCCACGTCGATCCAAAGCGGCAGGTCGACCGCAATGCGGTAGCTGCCCGTCACCGGGACTTTCAGCAGCGCCAGGCCGGCGTAGGCGGGTGTCGACGTCGTCTTCTTGGCTGGGTTCGTGACGGAGAATGCCACCGTATCCTGGGCCATGAGCTTGAGCCGGTAGAGGCGATTCGGCACCACCACAGGCGCGGTCCTCGGGTCCTTACCCGCCGTCACTTGCGCCGGCGTCTCGGCGAACAGCGCCCGCTCCTTGCTCACATCCCATTTGAAATCTACGCAGGCGTCGTCCGCGAGCGCCGGTAGGGAGGCGCCTCCCAAAACGAGCGCGAGAAGCAAGGAGAAGGACTTATCGCGGCTCGATTGCATTCGTCCTCGCTAGCGCTTCGGGATGTAGAGGTCCGTCAACGTGCCCTCGAAGGCCTCGGCTGCGAACCCAACGGTTTCCGAGAGCGTTGGATGGGCGTGGATGGTCAAGCCGATATCCGCCGCATCTGCGCCCATTTCAATGGCGAGTGCCACTTCGGCAATCAAATCGCCGGCGTTGGGACCGACGATCCCCGCCCCGATGATTCTATGAGTTTCCTTATCGAACAATAGTTTGGTAAATCCCTCGTCGCGATTGAGCGCCAAGGAACGGCCGCTGGCGGCCCAGGGAAACAAGCCCTTACCGTAGGGGATGTTCTGTGCTTTGGCTTCGGTTTCGGTGATTCCCGCAAACGCGATTTCCGGGTCGGTGTACGCCACGGAGGGAATGCAGCGCGCGTCGAAAGCCGACTTCTGTCCGGCTGCGACTTCCGCCGCGACCTTGCCCTCATGAGAAGCCTTGTGCGCCAGCATCGGCGCCCCCACCACATCACCGATCGCAAAAATATGCGGAACGTTGGTGCGCATCTGCTTGTTCACGGCGATGATGCCGCGCGCGCTGACCGCAACGCCGGCGGCAGCCGCGTTGGCCGCATTGCCGTTGGCGCTGCGTCCCACCGCCACCAGCACGCGGTCGAACATCTGCGCCTCCGGCGCATCGGGTCCCTCGAAAGTCGCGCGCAGACCCTCGGCCGAGGCTTCGAGTTTGGCGACCTTGGTATTGAGCAAAATACGCTCATAGCGTTTTTCGAGCCGCTTCTGCAGGGGCCGCACCAGATCCCGATCCGTGCCGGGCATCAAACCATCGCTCAATTCCACCACCGAGACCCGCACACCGAGCGCATCGTAGACGCAGGCCATCTCCAAACCGATGATGCCCCCGCCGATCACCAGCAGCCGCTTGCAATCGAGGGGCAGTTCCAGCGCGCCGGTCGAATCGATCACCCGCGGATCATCCGGCAATCCGGGCAGACGCGCCGACTCGGAGCCCGCCGCGATGATGCACTGCTTGAATTCGACGGTGCGCGAACCATTCGCCCCCTGCACTTCCAGGGAGAAAGGTCCGGAGAACTTGGCCTCGCCTTGAATCACAGTCACTTTGCGCTGCTTGGCGAGCAGCGAGAGCCCATTGGTCAATCTGGTGACGACGCGATTTTTCCAGGCGCGCAGGCGGTCAAGGTCGATTTGCGGCGGCCCGAATACGATGCCCGACGCGGCCATGTCCTCCGCATCTTCGATCACCTTGGCCGCATGCAGCAGCGCCTTCGACGGGATACAACCGACGTTCAAGCACACTCCGCCCAACATCGGCCAGCGTTCGATCAGCGTTACTTTGAGACCCAGATCGGCAGCCCGGAAGGCGGCGGTGTAGCCGCCCACGCCGGCACCGAGAACCACCAGATCCACGGCCCCTGGCGGTGCCGGCGAGGTCGCAGGCGCCGATGAGGCCGCGGGTACTAGTGAGGTCGCAGGCCCCGGCGAGGTTGCGGGTGCCGACGAGGGCGCAGGTGCCGGCGAGGTCGCAGGCGAGGCCGCGGGTGCCGGCGATGGCGCAGGCGCCGATGAGGCCGCGGGGGCCGGCGAGGCTGCCGCGCCCGCGGACGTTGCGGCCGCTTCGGCCACCTGCACGGTGGCGATCAAAGCGCCCGCCGATACTTCGTCGCCCTTCTTGAGGTCGACGGAATTGACGACGCCGCCCACCGGCGAGGGCACATCCATCGAGGCCTTCTCGGTCTCGAGGGTGATCAGCGGATCGTCGACGCGAATTTCACTGCCCTTTTTGACCAGGACATCGACGACATGGACCCCCTTGGAATCGCCCATATCCGGAACGCGAACCTCGACGACGCTCACAGCAACGCCTTGACGTCGCCCAGCACCTTGGCGAGATACACCACGAAGCGCGCGGCTTCGGCGCCGTCGATCACGCGATGGTCGTAGGACAAGGACAGCGGCAACATCAGGCGCGGCAGGAACGCGCCCTTGTCATAGACCGGTTTTTGGCTGGATTTCGACACGCCCAAGATAGCGACTTCCGGCGCATTGATGATGGGCGTGAAGGCCGTGCCGCCGATGCCGCCGAGACTCGTGATCGTGAAGCTTCCGCCCTGCATCTCGGTGTTTTTCAGTTTGCCGGCCCGCGCTTTCTCCGACATCGTCCCCAGGACGCGCGCGATCTCGTAGAGACCGAGCCGGTCGGCATTGGCTATGACCGGAACCACCAATCCATTCGGCGTATCGG
>DASYFQ010000268.1:0-12799 GCA_036498345.1 Steroidobacteraceae bacterium | reverse complement strand
GTCCAACAAGATCTGCTCGAAGAGATCTCGTTGCGCATGACTGCCGCCCACCTCCGCCATTCGCGGCACGCTCGACGCCAAATGGCGCCAGGCCTGGGCGTAGTCGCCGCGGGCGTAGGCGTACAGCCCCTCGCTGCCGGGCAGCGCAACGTCCCGCCATGCCTCGCGCGTGAACGCGGGCGCGGTCCCGGCGTAGCGCCGCACCGAGTCCAGCAACGTCTCCGCTTCCGGACGCCCCGCCCGCGCCAGACCATAGAGATATTGAAGCGTCAGAAATGGCAGCACCGTGTCATGCGCGCGCGCAGCCAGGTGTTGGCCGAGTTCCTGCCAGCGCGGCCCGACATCGACACCGGCTATTTCCAATCTCGCGAGCAGCGAGACCGCGCCGATTTGATCCTGTGAGTAATTCCGGGCAATTCCCCAGCAGTGACGATCGTAGAGTTCCAGCACCTTTTGGTCGCGCCCCTGGCTGAGATAGAACAGAGCCAGGTGCCAGCCAATGTGCGTGAACATGAACGAGTTCAGACCGGTCCATGTATCCGCCATCTCCTCGAGGAACCGCGCTCCTTCGTCGATCTGCCCTCGTGTCAAAAGCACGTGCGCCAGCGCGTGTTGCGCCCACGGCTCCTTGCGGCGCATGTCGAGCGCCGATCGCGCTTCCGACTCCGCCTCATTCAATAAATGACATTGCTCATAGGCAAATGCCGTCATGCCATGCATGTACGGAACATCGGCATTCGCCCCCGCCGCCTTCAATGCCACGCGCAGCATTTCCGGCGAATTGCCGCGATTGAACTCCAAATACTGATGCGTTTTGACGATGACGAGATCGCGCGGATATTCATCCGATATCTCGTCGCAAAGCCGCAGGGTTCTCGCCAGATCGTCATCGGCCCACGCCCGCAGCACCTCCGCGTTGAGCTGCTCGCGCCGCGTGGCGAGCGGCGCCGCACGCTCGGCCGCGGCCAGATATTTTGCGGCATGCCGCGCTGCGTCAGGTGCTTCGAGCAGCATCCAGAGCAGTCCTGCATATACATTGGCCATGCAGGACTCGGGATCGGCATCCGCGGCGCCGAGTATGCGCTCGGCCCGCGTCTCGTACGCCAAGTAGCCTTGAACGAAATCATCGATGCCGCGCAGCGTCGCTTCGCGTTGCGCCGTGACCGGATTGCTCAAAGAGTCGCACTGCATGGATCGATGATACCGGAGAGCTGGGGTCGCGGCGCCAGTGCGCCTGATTCCGCTCGGCACGTTTCCGCGGGAACGTTTCCGCGGGAACGCTTCGCGCGTCAGGGCCGAGCCGGTTGCGCCCCCAAGAACGCCGCCACGTCGGCCGCCGAACGCTCCGGAATTTCGATCTGCGGCAAGTGCCCCACTTGGGGATAGGTGATCAGCTTGGCGCCGGGTATGGCCGCTGCAAATTTACCCGCGCTGGCGGGCTCGATCAGCACATCGCTCTCGCCGTGCAGTACCAAGGTCGGCACTTTGATGGTGCCGAGCATGTCCGCCGTCGCTTGGGGCTGCGCCGCGAAATTGATGCCGAGCAATATGGCGCGGTGTCCGGGTGCACGCTGAAACTCCGCCCAACGATCGACGACGGCCGGCGTGATCAGTGCCTTATCGTAGACATCGGTCCTCAGGCCTTCACCGATCAGCGGTCGGTTGTCGATATTGCGCAAAATGGCGCGGCCGATGGGATATCGCAGAATCTTGAAGGCCAGCGGAACCTCGGTGGGCGGTTTTTCGTTCGGAAAACCGACGGCGTCCACCAGGATCAGGGCGTCGATTCGCTCCGGATGGCGCACGGCGAGCTGCCAAGCCACGCCTCCTCCCATGGAATTGCCGGCCACCGCAAATTTCGGCAATGCGAGTTTCGTTGCGAAGGCGTCGACAAAGTCCACCAAGCCTTCGCCGGTGAGTTCGTATCCCGCGGGCGCGCGCGTCAGTCCGTGACCCGGGAAATCGAGGCTAATCACATGGAACTTGCTCTTGAGGTACCGCACCCATCCTTCCCAAGCCGTGAACGAGTCGCCGAAGCCATGAAGCAGGACCACGAGAGGTCGGCTCGGATCGCCCGCCTCTTGATAATGCACATGGAATCCGCCGGGCAGATCCACGAAGCGTGAGGCGCCGTCGGTGTACTTGGCCTCCAAGGTCGTATACGGAATGTCGGGACCGCGCAGCGCCAGCCACGCCGCCACGCCAGCCAAGACCGCCAGGCTCAAAAGAATGCTCAAGACCTTCAGCACTGCTATTTCCTAATATTTGTAGCTGACGCGGATGCCAACCGTGGTGGGCTCGCCGGCCTGCGCAACTTCGGTGCCCGGCAGGAAGAAGTTTCTCGTCACGTCATAGGCCTTGTTGAATAGGTTACGGCTCCACAGGGTCAGGGTCCATGGCGTACCCGATGCGGGCGACAGCGATACATTGGCGTTCGCCAGCCAGTACTTCGGAATCGTGAAATCCGAACTCCCGAGCAGATAAAACTGGCTGTAGGTGTCATGGAAGCTGTAGTTGGATTCGGCGGTGACCTTGTAGCCGCCGATGGCCCAGGCATAGCTGAGATCGCCGCCGTACGTCCACTTCGGGAAGCTGAGAGGTTGGCCGTGAAAATCGACAGGCGGGGTGCTCGAGTCGAGAATCTTGCCGGTGTAGTAGCCCTCGGTGAAACCCGCATATTGCGAGACGGACAGGCCGGCAAGCGGCTGCCACACGAGTTCCGCTTCGCCGCCGCTGATCCGTGAATCGGCGTTTCCGAACCGGCCTATATACGACTGCGAAGTATTATCGAACACCTTACCCAGGATCTGCTGATCCTTATATCGGTAGAAGAACAGGGCAGCGTCGATGCGCACCGTGCGTGTCACGTCGGACTTCACGCCAATTTCATAGGCCGTGAGCTTCTCCGGTTCGAACGCATCGGCAGCGGGCGCGGTCGTCGTGTTATGCGCCGTGAAGCCGCCGGATTTGACTCCGCGGCTGATGCACCAATAGATCAACGTCTTGTCCACCGGCGTGTAATCCAGCTCTATTTTGCCGGAGGGTAGGTTCGAGGTGATCGATCGATTCAAAGCACCTCCCGTGAAGGACGGGATGGGCGGCCCCGCCAAAACCCCGGTGTTGAGGTTCAGCAACTCGCGCGTCTCATGGTCTTCGCGCACGCCGAGTGTTCCCCTGAGCACGTCGTTGAACCGGTAATTGAGCTGAGCAAATTCTCCGAATGAATTAGCCTTCTGGTCATACTTGGTCAGCACTATCTGAGGAGCGGTACCTGCGGGAAAACCTATGTTCGCGTCTGAAAAATCGGAATAGAAATTCTCATGGAGATTCTGGTCCGAGTAAAACACGCCGCCCACCCATCCGAGCGGCCCGGACCCGGTCGATGCGATGCGTAACTCCTCTGAGAACACATTCAAATTGCTGCGAAAATATTCGTCCGAATCGTAATACCGTGTCGCATCCCAATCGCTGTACTCGCGCCTGATCATTTTGTTGTAGGCGCTGATGCTGGTGAGCTTCGCGTCGCCGAAGTCGATATTGGCGGTCAGATCGACTCCATTGTTCGAATTGTCCACCCCCGGTTTCGAGGCGGCATCGATGCCGATGATTTTCGCGAACACCGGATCTAGGCTCCAGCCGGTGGCGTAGCGCGATGTGTCCGCGGGGATGGTGGGACCGCCCGCGCCCGCATTGTACGGCGTATACGCCTTCAGTAAATGCAACCCCGTTTCATCGGACTTATCCTGCGACAAATGAACGCCCAGCCGGAAGTTGACGGCCTCTGAGGGATCCCATTCCAATTGGCCGCGCACGGCAACCTTGTTCTTCTTGCCCAAGGTTTGGCCCGTGTCTCGATTGCGCTGCCAAGCTCCGCCCTGCTCGGTGGCCACGGACAGGCGTCCTCGCAGTCCATCCGTGATCGAGCCCGACACATAGCCCTCGGCGTTCACGTCGTTGTGCGAACCATACTCCGCCGTGAACCCGGCATGAGTATCGGCAGTCGGCCGATTGCTGACGAAATTGATTTGGCCGCCCGTGGTATTGCGGCCATACAGCGTACCCTGCGGCCCGCGCAGTACCTCGATGCGATCGATGTCGAACAATTGTCCCTGAGTCTGGATCGGCAACGCGAAGGCAACGTCGTCGATACTGACGCCGACGGGTGAGGCATTGTTGGAGGTGTAGTCCAGAAACCCGACACCGCGGATACGATACTGGGGTTGGCCGCTGCCGAACGCCGGCTCGACCTGCAGGCTGGGTATCGCGTTCTGAAGATCGACCACGGTCGTAATGGCCTTATCGGCCAGACTCTGACCCGACAGCACGGATATCGCGATGCCCACGGTTTGCGCGGACTCTTCCCGGCGCTGCGCGGTGACCACGACTTCCTCGAGTCCGCCGGTGTCGTTTGCGGAGGTGGAGGCCGCCGGCTCGGCGAAGCTCATCGCGTTGATTGAAATGGCAGCGGCACCCAGAGCTGTCGCGAAACCCCTTGAAAACATCTGATTCTCCTAGACTGCGCCAATCCGGCAAGGGACAGGGACCGCGCATCATCGACGACGCACCACGCGGTGTGAAGTGCCGTTTGTGTCGCTGGAAATGCGAAATGGTTATCTGTGGCTGCGGCGGGTAAACTAAGCCTCCCCGAACGGAAGGGAAATTACGACGGTGCGCGATCTAGTGTTTGTGGTGTATGCGCTGTCGCAGGCTGCCGCCGCTGCGCCGTCGATGGCCGAAACGTCGCCGCTCCCCGCACCCGTCTACACGGTGTCCAAAAATTTCGCGTTGGGCGGAACCGGCGGATGGGATTATCTGGCGTTGGAGGCGAGCGGCGCACGCCTATTCATCAGCCGCGGCGATCACGTGGATGTCGTCGAAACAGTCAGCGGCAAACTGACCGGGACCATTCCCAAGACGGCGGGAGTTCATGGCATCGCGTTTGCGCCGGCACTGACGCGGGGCTTCACCAGCAATGGCCGCAGCGACACGGTCTCGGTATTTGAACTCGACACGCTGCGGGTCATTCAGGAAGTACCGGTCTCCGGTAAGAAGCCGGACGCCATTCTGTACGAGCCGCGTCAAAACCACATCATTACCGCCAACGGCGAATCAGCCAATCTCTCGGTGCTCGATGCGGCGACGCTGCAGATCGTGGCCACCGTGGCGCTTCCTGGTCCGCCGGAATTCATGGCCACGGATACCGCGGGCACGGTGTACGTCAATATCGAGACGGACCCGGGCAAGCTCGTCGCCGTCGATGGGAAGTCGCTGGCCATCAAGGCGACTTGGCCTCTGCCGGGCTGCGCGAAACCCACGGGCCTCGCACTCGATGCGGCTCATCACCGTTTGTTCTCGGTCTGCCAGAACCAAGTCATGGCGGTAACCGATGCCTCATCGGGCAAACAAGTGGCCCGCGTCGTGATCGGCGGCGGACCGGATGCCGCGGTCTTCGACTCCGATCTCGGTCTGGTATTCAGCTCGAACGGGCTGGACGGCACGTTGACGGTGGTTCATCAGGACTCGCCGGATGAGTACCGGGTCTTGGCGACGGTGACGACTCAGGTGAGCGCGCGCACGATGATACTCGACCCGGCGACGCATAGGATTTACCTGGCCGCCGCGAAACTGGGGGATCCGCCGCCGGCGACGGAGGAGCAGCCGCATCCGCGTCCCAGTATCGTCCCCAATAGCTTTGTCATCTTGGTTGCGCAGCCTAAATAATCGGACGGCCGTATGAACGAAGGCATCCAGGCGGTTTGCGGACATTGCGACTCGGTGGTGCGCTTACCGGGCGACCGATTGAGCGACGCGCCTCGGTGCCCCAAGTGTCACTTCCCCTTGTTCGAGGGCAAACCGACGGAGCTTCGCGAGGCCAATTTCGACCGGCATCTGACCCGAAACGACCTGCCGCTAGTCGTGGACTTTTGGGCCCCCTGGTGCGGCCCGTGCATTGCCATGGCGCCTTCCTACGAGGCGACGGCGCGTCAACTCGAACCGAAATTGCGCTTCGCTAAATTGAACACCCAGGACGAACCGGCGCCGGCCGCCCGGTTCAACATTCGCAGTATTCCGACGCTGATCGTTTTCCGTGCAGGCAAAGAAATCGCCCGTCAATCGGGAGCGATGGACGCGGGTACCTTGACTCGCTGGTTGAACTCCGTCGTTACCGACCGGCCTTGATCAGAAACAAAGCAATCATGGTCACGAGGCCGGCCGCCGACAGATAATACCCGACATAGGCCACACCGTAATGCGACGCCAGCAGGGTCGCGATCGGCGGCGCGAGCGAGGCGCCCAGGATACCGGCGAGATTGAAAGAGAGCGAGGTGCCCGTGTAGCGCACCGCGGTCGGAAACAAGCCCGCGAGAGCGCTGCCCAGCGGGCCATAGGTCAAGCCGCTCAAGGCGAAGCCGAGCGCCAGGAACACGAACGCACCGAGCGTGCTGTGGCTGGAGAACAGCGGCCGAAAAGCGAACCCGAAGGCCATGATCAAGATCGTCGCAATCATCAGCATCGAGCGCTCGCTGATGCGATCGGCGACGATGGCGGAGAACGGTATGGTCAAACCGAAGAACAGCACGCCGACCATTTGCAGAATCAAGAACTGCTGGCGGCCGAATCCGAGCGCGCCGGTGGCCCAGCCCAGGGCGAATACCGTCATCAGATAAAACACGACGAACGTGGTGGTCGCGCCCAGAGTTCCCAATATCAGCTCGCGAGGATACTTTGCAAAGACGACCATGAAGGGCACGCGCACACGCTCGCCCTGCGCGAGGCTGCGCTTGAATGCCGGAGTCTCGACGAGCTGCAATCGTACATACAGCCCCACCAACACCAACGCGGCGCTGGCCAAAAACGGCACGCGCCAGCCCCAACTGAACAACTGCGTCTCGGTCAAGTTATTGCTCATCAGCAAGAACACGCCGGTGGAACACAGAAAGCCGAGCGGCGCGCCGAGTTGCGGGAAGCTCCCATACCAAGCCTGCTTGCCCGGCGGCGCATTTTCCGTCGCCAGCAGCACGGCTCCGCCCCATTCGCCGCCCAAACCCACGCCTTGCCCGAACCTGCAAAGCGCCAGGAGTCCCGCCGCAAGCACGCCGATGGACGCGTAGGTCGGCAACAAGCCGATGCACACCGTCGAAATTCCCATGGTCAGCAAGGCCGTGACGAGCGTCGCCTTGCGTCCGATGCGATCGCCGAAATGTCCGAACAAAGCCGACCCGATGGGCCGCGCGAAAAACGCCAGCGCGAAGGTCGCAAACGACTGCAGCAACGCCGTGGCCGGATCGCCTTTGGGAAAGAATAATCTGGGAAACACCAGCACCGCAGCCGTGGCGTAAATATAGAAATCGAAGAATTCTATGGTTGTGCCGATTAGGCTCGCAAACAGGATGCGGCGCGTCTGCGGCGCGTCGGGCCGAGGTATCGAGTCGAGCAATGCGGGGAACTCCAGCGAGCGGTCTGATTTCCCAATACTACTACAGGCAAGCAAGACTACCGGCCCGGATTCAACTTGGCCTCGCGGCGGCGACCGCTCACGCCGCCGCCTGGCTCACATCGGCGGCATCGAACGGCAGTCGAATGAAGAACGTGGTGCCCTTACCGCATTCGGTCTCGAAACGCAGCGTACCTGCATGCTTGTTGACGACGACGCTGCGTGCAATGGCGAGCCCTTGACCGGTTCCCTTTCCGACTTCCTTGGTCGTGAAGAAAGGGTCGAAGATCTTGTCGCGAGCCGCTTCGGGGATGCCGGTGCCGGTATCTGCGATCGAGATCTCGACCGCGTCACCGTCGAGCCGCGTGCGCACGGTGATCTTGCCCAGGCTTCCGGTGTCTTTGACGACATCCGATATCGCGTGCGCTGCATTCACCAGCAGGTTGAGGACTACCTGGTTCATTTCGCCCAAATAGCACTGCACGGGCGGGAACTCGCCGAACTGTGTGTCGATCTCGGCGACGTACTTGTATTCGTTGCGGGCGACGATGAGCGTGCTCCGGATCGCTTGATTCAAATCGACCAGCTTCTTTTCCCCCTGATCGGGGTGGGCGAATTCCTTCATCGAGCGAACTATCGCGGCAATGCGCCCCAAACCTTCGACGGAACTCTCGATGGCCGGCGGCGCGCTCTCCATGACGTAGTCGAGATCGGCAGCCTTCTCGGCCTCAGCGGCGAGATTTGCCGCTGCGGGGACATCGCCGCCCGATTGCACCGCCCGCAGCAGGTTTCGGTAAGCATGGATCACGGCTGCAACATCCGGCAGCGATGTTCGCAGGAACTGCACGTTGTCGGAGACGAACTGGACCGGGGTGTTGATCTCATGAGCGATTCCCGCCGCGAGTCGGCCCACGGACTCGAGCTTTTGGGCCGCGATGAGTTCGCGGCTGAGGCGCCGCACTTCGGTGATATCGAGCATCAGGCCGCGTAACACCTTCACGCCCGTCACCGCCTCGCAGGTCCCCGTCCAACGCGCTTCGATGCGGCGGCCGTTGAGCTGCGAAAACGTCGCCAGAAATTCGAACGGGCCGTTCTCGCATTCGTCGAAGTGCTGCCGAACTTCGCGATTAGTGCCGCGAGGAACGACGATATCCAAAGCCCCCGGCACCATCCATTGTGATTCCGGGATGCCGGAATCCGCGACGCCTTGCGAACCTATGTAGGTAAAACAGCCGCGCGCGAGATCCAAGGTGAACGGCACGGCTTTGGTGCTTTCCGCCATGAGTCTGAACATTTCCCGACTCTGTTCCAACGCTTGGGTGCGTTCGGACACGAGGGACTCGAGGCGTTCCCGCTCGGTCGACACCAGTTGTTCGTGCTCGACGGATAGGCGATTCAATTCCGACACCATTGCATTGAATGAGTGCGCCAGCGCGCCTATTTCATCTTTGGCCCGATCATCGAGACGCGCGTGCGACAAATCGCCCGCCGCCATCCGATTGGCCGCATCCGAGATCCGGACCAAACGGCGCGAGACGCGGCGTGACATCGGCACTGCGAGCATGAGCGCACACAGCATGATGCTCGCTCCGAGGCCCGTCGCGATCCAGATATCGTGGCGCTGCATTTCGTGGTTCAATTTCGTGGAGAAACTGAGATATACATGCCCGATGCGTCCGTAGCGGGCCTTGATCTCGGCGACGGCGATTATGTGCCCGTCATCGGCCGGCACGTCCTCGCTGACGGAATGAAATTGCCCAGGGTGAATTCCGCGCCCTTCGATGAGTTCGCCATTTTCGGCGTAGACGGCGATGCCGTCGAGTTCGCGATCGCTTGAATATGCCGCGAACAGTTCGCGCGCCGCGAGGCGATCGTCAAAGGCAACCGCAGGTTCCAACTGCTGTTGCAGGCGCCGCGCGATTCGCACGGACCTGTCGCGTAAGGCCGTTTGCGTGCGCCGGCTCGACATGGAGGTGAGCGCGATGGTGGAGATTGCGGTGGTCGTGATCGACAGAAATGCGAAGACCAGCATCAACTGCGTGCGCAATGGCAAATTGCGAAGGCGCGTGGCGGCAGTCATCAATGGACCGCCGGGGGCGGGGGCGCAGCACCCCGCGTCAGGCACATGAATACGTGCTGCATGGATAGCTAGCGGCAGTGGCGTTCCCACCTTGAGCGGCGGAGTGATTTTTGCCGCGATTCACGCGAGCAGGCCGCTTTCGCGCTCCACCCTTTGCTGCAACGCGGGGTAACTCCTTAGTGCCCTCGAGGACCTCTCGGAATCGATGGGGTCGGCCGCGACGCGGGCGCCGGTCGGTAGGGCGCCGGGCGCACCCCACGCGGACCGCCGCCATGCTGATCACCGCCGCGCTGGTCGGCACCGCGCTGGTCTGCACCGCGCTGATCACCACCACGCTGGTCGCCGCCGCGCTGGTCGCCACCGCGACGATCGTCCCCGTGCTGGTCGCCGCCGCGCCAACCCTCGTCCCGCCGATCGCCGCCCCGTCCCGGTCCCACGCGGTACCCGTAGCCCCAGCCGCCGTAATCGTAGCCCCACGGCTCATAATAGCCCGCGTCATAACCCGTTCCCACGGTTCCCTCGACGCCCACGCCGGTCACTGCGCAGGCATTCAACAGAGTCATGGCGACATTCGCGAATCCGACCGCCATCCAACGCTTACGCATCAGGTTCATTTCGGCTCCGCCGTGCTGTCGCTGTCGGTCCACTCCATCAACCCGAATGGCGCCCCCGCCGGATCGGCGACAACCGCAACTTCCCCGCCATGACGATCAACGTGCGGTTCGACCAGCACGCGCCCGCCCAATGCCTTCACCTTCGCCACCATGTCGATAGTGTGGTCGACTCTGATGAAATTGAGCCAATGCGGATGTCGGCGCGCGCGATCGCCGGGCATGGCATTCGCGCTCGCGCGAGCGTAGTCATCGCTCGACAGAATCAGATGCTCCAAGCCATCGTCGCTCGCCAGGTCGAAGACATCGTATGAAAACACTTGTTGGTAGAAGGCAGCCTCGGCTCCCGGATTCCGGGACAGCAATGAGCTCCAGATCCATTCCCCGGACGCCGCAAGATAGTCCGGCGCATCGCCGCTGCTCGAGGCGAGAATCACGAAGACGGCGCCTTCCGGATCGGAAAGTACCGCCTGCCGTCCCCGGAACGGGTAGTCCCTGGCATCGGATACCACTTTCGCCCCGTGTGCCAGCGCCACTCGCTTGGCGGCATCGGCGTCGCGAACCGCAATGAAGGTCAGCCATGCGGACTGACGATGCTGGCCCGCCGGTATTGCCTTCTGATACAGCCCGCCGATCGGATGACCATCGACCAGCGCCACCGCATAGTCCGATTCGCCGGTATGAATGGTTTGAAATGTCCAGCCGAGCAATCCTCCATAGAAACGCTCGGCGGCGCCGAGATCCGGGGTCACCAAATCGGCCCAGACCATTTTCCCGACATGATGCTCCGTGCTCGCGGGCGTGTTGAGCGGCGGCAACTCGAAAGGCGCTGCATGTAATGTCGCGAGGCCGACGAGCGACAAAAGTAACGCCGATGAGCACCGGCGTCGAAGTTGAGGAATACTGCTGCTCATATCGGTTCCTTGAGAGAGGGCGAATTCCCCCGGCAGTTGCGCCCGGACGGGGTCGCTGTTATTGAATGCATGATGCGTGGAGGCGCCGCGAACTTCCATGCATCTGCGCACGGAGTTCGTGTCAGAAAACGCCTACCCGGAATTACGCTGGAGTTACCCATGCCGATCAAGTCAAACGATTTTCGTGTGCGGGAAGGCGTAAAGGTCGATTTGAGAGCATGGCCGACGCGCATCGATCCGGTGTATGCGACGAATGATGGGTATCAGGATCTTCTGCGCAAGCACGTGAAGGCGCTCAGTGCACAACAGGAGCTGCTTTATGCGTCGGGGCGGCGTGCGGTCCTGTTGATCTTTCAGGCCATGGATGCGGCCGGAAAGGACGGCGCGATTCGGCACGTCATGTCGGGAGTCAATCCGCAAGGCTGCCAGGTATTCAGTTTCAAGCATCCGAGTGCGACGGAATTGAAACACGATTTTCTCTGGCGAACGACACGAGACTTACCCGAGCGCGGATGCATCGGCATTTTCAATCGCTCCTACTACGAAGAGGTCCTGATTGCCAGGGTGCATCCGGAGATCCTGCGCGGCGAGGGCCTGCCGGACTCATTGGGCGATGAAAAGAAAGTCTGGCATGACCGGTATCGCTCCATCGTGAATCTCGAGAGTCACTTGGACCGCAACGGCACGCGAATCATCAAGTTCTTTCTGCATCTTTCCAAGGAAGAGCAGCGCAAGCGGTTCATCGACCGCATCGATCAACCGGAGAAGAATTGGAAATTCGACCTCGCCGATATCGAGGAGCGGAAATTCTGGAAGCAATACATGCGCGCCTATGAGAAATGCCTGAGCGCCACCAGCACGCAGCGCGCGCCTTGGTATGTGGTTCCCGCCGACGACAAACTCAACGCTCGCCTGATCGTATCTAAAATCCTGCTGGACACGGTCGAAAGCCTCAAACTGAGCTACCCCAAGACCACCGCGGCGCGGCGGCGCGAGTTGCTGTTGCTGCGTAAACGACTGGCCAAATGAGCGTAAGGCCGCCGCTGCGTCAAAGGCCTAGCGCTTGCGGGCGCCGACTACGATCAGCACCACTCCGGCCGCGAGGGCGACGCCGCCCGCCCACGGCGGAATCGCATGTTCCTGGGACACTTTGGCCTCGACATCCCCGATCTTGAAGACGCTCTTGTCGCTCGAATAAGTCGGCGCCTTGATGAGCACGAAGAGTCCGCCCGCAATCAGAAGGGCGCCCACTATTTGCACAACTCGCATGTCCTACCTCGTTGGGATGGCGGTAACGAGGCGCCATTGTAGCTTCTCTCATCAGGGCGACGGGTGTACGCTCAGGGTCATGCGTAACCGAACCGCCAACTGGGTGATTGCAGCGCTGCTGATGGTTCAGCTCGCCGTCGGCTTGCAGTGGCAGGCGGCGCACGCCGCCGCGGCCCCGGAACGGCAGATGAACGGCATGAACACGGGGCACTGTGCCGGCCATCAGTCGAATGACTCGAAGGGCGGCGCGGGAGCATCGACGAGCGCGCCCTCCTCGCACGATAACCCTGCCAACAAGCACTATTGCTGCCATTCTTTCGGCTGCCAGTGCCATTCCGCACAAAGTCCTGCCGCGCCCGGCTTGCTGCGGACCAGCGCTGCCCTTTCCGCCCTGCTTCTACTGCCTGTCATCGATGCGCGGCTCCCTGTCGCGCATACGAACGAGTTATTTCGACCTCCCATCGCTTGAGTCCAAGGCGCGATCGACGCG
>DASYFQ010000267.1:0-58058 GCA_036498345.1 Steroidobacteraceae bacterium | reverse complement strand
TCGAGACCGCAGGTGCGCCGGGTCTCCGGCTCCCATACCGGGCGCACCCCCAGCAGTGCCAGCGCCTGTGCTATGTCGTCCCCGCCCGTACGCATGGTCGGCGTTCCCCAGATGCTGAGTGCGATGCTCTCGGGCCAACGGCCCTTGTCCGCGACATGACGGGCGAGCGCCTCGCGCGCGAGCGCTTCGCCGGTCGACCAAGCGGCTGGCGTCGGCAGTCCGCGCGGATCGACGGTGTAGAAATTGCGGCCCGTGGGCAACACATGCGCCATGCCGCGGCTCGGCGATCCGGAAGGTCCGGCGGGCACGTAGGCGCCATTGAGGGCCGCCAATAGATGGCGCGTTTCGTCGGTGGTTCGCGCCAGATCCGGCGCCAATGTCCCGCATGCGAAGCGCAAAGTCCGCGACAGATCGCTCAGCGCGCCGGCATCGACCATGGGGGCATTGAGCATCGGAGTATTGAGCATCGGGGCATCGAGGGCGGCGCCGTCGAGCTCGGCAGCGCTCGCCGTGTCCGACCGCGCAAATCGCTGTCGAATCACGCCATCGATGCACGCCGGTGAAAATGCGCCGCCGGCGAGATCGCGAAGCAGCGCTCGCGCCAGCTCATCGATGGCGGTTCGAATCTGTCCCGCGGTAGCGCCTGCACTCACCCACTGCGCAAGCCCCGGCGCTATGGGTTCCGGCCAGACACCGCGCGCATGGCGCAGCAGCGCGGGATCGATGCCGCCGGCACGCGTCACGGCATCGATCAAGGACGGGATGCTGCCGTTCGGACTGCGCAGGATCGCAAACAGCAGATCCAGCAGCGCGGCCCCCTGGGGCGGCGCGCCGAACACATGCAGCCCGCCCCGAATTTGCGCTCGGCCGAGGTCGCACAGATAGGCATCGAGATCTTCCAACAGATGCGCAAAGCCTCGTCCCGACAGCCGTTCCAGCGCACGCGGAATCCCCTGATCGCTGATGCGCTCGTCCCACGGATGCTCATGATCACCGTGCCGCTGCAGCCGGATCTGTTTGAGATCGTCCTCGAGCCGCGCCGTGCGCACGAGATCCCACACTTGACGGCGCAGCACCGGAAGTTTGTTCGTATCGAGCACTTCGGCGCGATAGTATTCCTCCACCAGACGCGCCAATGTCGCGAGTGGTCCATAACTTTCCGCATGGGTCAGCGGCGGCACGAGGTGATCCACGATGACGGCATGCGTGCGGCGCTTGGCTTGCGCGCCCTCGCCGGGATTATTCACCACGAACGGATAGATGAGCGGCATATCGGCCAGCAGCACGTCCGGCGCGCACTCGGCCGACATGGCCAGACTCTTGCCCGGCAGCCACTCCAAGGTTCCGTGCGTGCCGAAATGAATGATGGCGTCGGCACCCCAATCACGGTTGAGCCACCGATAGAACGCCGCATAATGGTGGCACGGCGCGAGATCCGGGGCGTGATACGCCGCTTCCGGATCGACTCCGAATCCGCGCGGCGGCTGGATCGCGATCAGCACGTTGCCGAACTCGAGTCCGGCGAACAAATAATCGTCGTCATCGGAATACGGCTCGTGGAGCGCGAGCATCGGCGAGCGGCGCGACGATTGCGCATTGCCGCGCCAGAACGGCGGAGCCATCGTCGCCCCTGCCGCGGCCGGCTTGCCCCACATGTCGCGTAGCGACGATTGAAATCCGTCGGATTGCGCGATGAACCATTGCACGTAGCGCGCGCGGGACATGCGCCGGGCGGTGCGCGGATCGAGCGGGTGCTTTTCGTCGTAACAGCCCTGCGCGAGCAGCTGCGCCATCAGCACATCGGGAGAACGCGGCAGGGTACCCACCTCATAGCCTGCCGCTCTCATGTCGTTGAGCCAGCGCAGAAGCGACGCCGGAGTATCCAGGCCCACGGCACTGCCGATTCGCTGGGCTTTTCCGCCGGCATTGCCGAGCACGATGGCGATCCGCTTTTCGGAATTCGCTTTGCTGCGCAATACCGCGAGCCGGCGCGCGAAATCCGCCACGCGCTGCAATCGCTCCGGGTCGGGGACGTAGCGATGGTTCTCCTTGAACGAGACGGGCACCGAAATTATCCGCCCGTCGCATTCGGGCAGAGCGACGTGCATCGCGGCCTCCGATGGACTCAAACCCCGCGCGGACTCATTCCAGATCAGGCGCGGAGTCCCCACGCAAATCGCCTGAATCAGCGGCGCGCCGATCGCCTCGAAGGGCGCGCCGTATCCGGGCGGCGGAGCGCCTTCCGGCGAACTGGGGTTGAACAGCGGGAAACTCACCGTGTTGACCACCATGTCGGGAAAATCGGGCAATAGACGCAGCGCGAGCGGCATTCCCGCCGCATCGCAATCACGCAATGAGCTCGTGAAAACGCCGATCGCAGAAAACCCGCGACCCTCCAGGGCACGTAGCGCAGCATCGACGAATTGCAGATTTCCACTCAGCACGTGAGCGCGATAAAAAAGCACGATCGCGGTGGGTACACCACGGGTGCGATGGCTGGTCCATTCCGCCGCATCCGTGACCAGGAGCTCCGGGTGATACAGACCGTGAGCGGGCATCGGCCGGGGCGGCGCGAACTCCCCGGTCATTCCGAGGTAAGCCACTGCCGCATAGTGCAAGGCTTGAGTAACGTTGGCCGCGCCGCCGGCCATGAAATACGAGGTCAGATTCGATGCGAGCTCGGGCGTCACTCCGGGGGTGCGGGGCAGCAACTCCACGCCGCCTCCGACGCCGCTGATCACGACCAGTCCCCACCCCTCCCGGTGCGCGAGTGCGATGAGTTCGGCAAGCCCCGGCACCGAGGAGGGAGTGCCGTGAACGCGCACGATCGCCAGCAATCGCGGTGAACGACGCGCACCGAACAGAGCAAGCAACGCATCGGTAGTGGACAGGCCAAGGAGGGAATGACCCACGACGGCCGGAAAATCCGCCGGTAGTTCGGCGCGAGATCGTTCCAGCGCCAGCAAGTCCGTTTCCGCATGCGACAGCAGCACCAGACCTTCCGTGAACTCGGCGGTGCTCGAGGCAGGCTCGTCGCAGCCGCCCGCCGACGAACGACGTGCCAGCGCGGGCAGCGGGGAGGCCGCAGCGGGAAAGCCGTCGGCGTCGAGCACGGCGCCGGCGTACTCGATCGTCAGGCGGCGCATATCTCCGTCGTCAACCGGCCCAAACCAGCGCAACGTCTCGCCGTAGCCCAAACCGACCGCACACGGGTCATGCGCCTCCTCGTTGCGAAAAACCCGCTGCAATACAATTCGTGCTGCGTGGGGGCTCGCCTGCCGCGCGGCCTGCCAATCCTGCCAGGACAGGTCATCGGCCCCGCGCGTCGCGACCAATATTCGAATGGGCGATGGCTTCGATCTCTCCGGGCTGGTCGGGCGCATCACCGAGTCTCCTCAAAACTCGATGCCGGCTTGCGCGCGGATGCGTTGCAGTTTCAACGGATGTTTGATGAGATTCATTTCAGTCACCAAGTCCGCACGCTCGATCAGTTCCTGCGGCGCATTTCGTCCGGTGAGCACCACGTGGGTTTTCGGCGGCCGTCGGTTGACGCCCGCCAAGACTTGGTCGACGGACAAGTAGCCTTTTTTCAGGGCAATATTCACCTCATCCAACACGACCAGGTGGTACTCGGCGTCGGCCAGGTAGCTCAGGGCTACCTCCCAGCCCGCCTGCGCCATGAGCTTGTCTCGGACCTTGTCCTGCGTTTCCCAGGTGAAGCCTTCACCCGTGGCGTGAAATTGAAGTTGACTGCCCCACGGCTCGAAGGCTCGCTTCTCGGCCGGTTCCCACGCGCCTTTGATGAACTGCACGATCGCCACGCGATAGCCATGACCCAAGCTGCGCAACACCATGCCGAGGGCAGCCGTAGTTTTTCCCTTGCCCGCTCCTGTGTGCACGATGACCAGTCCTCGCTCCGTGACGGTCTCGGCCATGCGCCGATCCTGAATGGCCTTGCGCCGCTGTATGCGCTGCGAGTACGCATCGCCGCTCTCGGTGCCTTCGGACTCCTCAGGAGGCAGGTCGGGTTCCGCCATAATCACTCACTTCCGCACGAATCGACTCAGGAATGCGGAGGTCTCGATGCCAACGAGGGCACCGGCATCGAGGTAAGTGATTGAGTGTGCCATCCGCTTGGGACGCGCCCGATGGCATAGGAACACTGCCGCCGGTGCATAAGCACATAGCTCAATTCGCCCACCGCGAAGTTATCCGCTACTCGACGTCAGGCCGGTCTCCGGACTCGCGAATGCCTTTGGCTGACGAAAGGTCTTCCCACGCCATCGGCGCAGTGACCATGAGATTCGTCTGTATTCGCTTACCGTTGCGGGGGCAGTCCCGGAATTAAACGCCGAACGAGCGCTTGCACCGGATTCCCGTTTCACTCGCCAACCCATGCGGTTGGTCCGAGCACCTGACAACGCATTCAGGGTAATGCATACGGCCGGCAACGACAATAGTGCGCGCGAGCGCGACGCCCGATCAGCGGCCGGCGGCGACGTTGCCATTGACAACGCGAGAGCGCGACGTTGTACTACACCCTTGATGGCCTCTCTCGAACGAGAGAGCGATGAGGGAATGTGGTACGCATCGAGCACCATCGGGTGCTGGATACCAACCCACGGCTGCCCCCGCAACTGTAAGCGGCGAGCGCTTGCCCGATGCCACTGATTTCTGTCCGCAAGCGACAGGTCGGGAAGGCGGCAAGTTGCATTGACCCGCGAGCCAGGAGACCTGCCATCCCTTTGGTCGCGTGCCGGGCGGGGTGCCTCGGCGACGGTCGAGATCATCTCGACTGTGTGCGAATCAGCAGCAGCTGATTCACGCCCGTTCCGCACCCCGAGCTTAAGCTTGTCAGGAGAGGCGGGATGAGCGACATCGGGGCAGCCGGCCGGGCCAGGGTCTTGGTGTGCATTACCTGCCGCGCCGCCACGCTCCCATCCGATACATTGCGTGCCGATGCCCCGCGCGCCGATGCCTCGCGCGCCGATGCCCCGGACGCCGACGCGCTGCGAACCGGCCTGGCCTTGGCCGAGGCTACCGCCATTGCCGCCGCCAATGCCTCCGATATTTCCGTGCAACGCATCCGCTGTCTTGGCAACTGCAGCCGCGGACTGAGCGCGGCAATCCGCGGCGAGAATACCTGGACCTATGTATTCGGCGGACTGGAGCCGGCCCGAGACGGCCCCTCGCTGATCATCGGCGCCCGCCTGCTCGCGCTGGCGGCGGACGGCATCATGCCCTGGCGCGGCCGACCGGAATCGTTGAAACGAGGGCTGATCGCCCGCGTGCCTCCCGCTAATTTTCAAGGAGAATTGCCGTGATGCCGCTCACTCGCGGTGCGTGTCCAGGCCTCTCGCAACCGATGCTGACCGGCGACGGACTGCTGGCGCGGCTGATGCCCTTGACCCCGATCCCCCTGGACGCCTTCGATGCGCTTTGCGATGCAAGCCAGACGCACGGCAATGGCATCGTGGAGGTAACGCAACGCGGCAGTCTGCAAATTCGCGGACTTTCGCCCGGTTCCGCACCGGCTTTTGCGCGCACCGCCGGCACGCTTGGACTGGGGACGGAAGACCACCCGTCCCTCCTGACGTCACCCTTGATGGGTTTGGACGAGCAAGAGCGCCTTGATCTGCGCGCACTGGTCACCGCTTTACGCAAGGAAGTGGCGAGCCACCCCGCGCTCGCATCACTCGGTCCCAAGGTCTCCGTGCTCATCGACGGCGGCGGTGTGCTGCACTTGGACGGCGTGCCGGGCGACTTGCGATTGCGTGCGGACTCGGCTTCCCGTTTACACGTCAGCTTTGCCGGGACCGCCGCGTCCGCGACCGGCCTTGGCTGGGTCGACCCGCATCGGGCGCTCGAAGTCATCGTCCATGTCTTGGGCAGCATCGCGAACCGCGGCACGGCTGCCAGAGCGCGGGATTTCGCCAACAGCGCCGACACGCGTGCGCTTCGCGCATCGCTGGCCGGTGCACTCAGCGACGAACCGCCGCCTGCCTCGAGACCGCCTGCGGAACCGATCGGCAGCCACCCGCTGAACACCGGACAAGCGGCGTTCGGGATAGCGCTTCCCTTCGGGTACGCCGAGGCCGGCGTGCTCAAACGAATTGCGCATGCCGCCGCGCGCTGCGGCGCCGCTTCCGTCCGGCCGGCGCCCGGCCGCGCGTTGCTGACCATCGGGCTGGGCGCGGCCGCGATAAACGAATTCGTGGCGGCGGCGGCAGCGGCAGGATTCGTCGTGCAGCCCGATGATGCGCGCCGCTATGTCGTCGCCTGCGCCGGTGCACCCGCGTGTGGGTCCGCGTTGCTCTCCACCCGCCAACTGGCTCCGATGATTGCGCAGGCGGCAAGGCCATTTCTGGACGGCTCGTTGACCATCCATGTGTCGGGCTGCGCCAAGGGGTGTGCGCATCCCGGCGTCGCCGCGTTGACCCTCATTGGACCCGATCACCTCGTCGTGCAGGGCCGCGCCGGCGACCCACCGCACGGCGCGACATCGGCCGCCGCGTTCATCGCCGGCTTGCCGCGCCTGCACGCACGACGGCAGCGCTCGTACGCAGGTCAGGAACGCAGCGCGGACACGGTGTCGCGGCTCGGCCCGATCGGCGTGCTCGCGGTCATGGAAGCGGAGGCGGTACATGACTGATTATCTGCGCGACGGCGCCGCGATCTATCGGCGATCGTTCGAGATCATTCGTGCCGAATCCGACCTCTCGCGATTTTCCGACGCGGAGGCAGATGTCGCCGTTCGGATGCTGCATGCCTGCGGCATGGTTGAGATCGCCAGGAACATCGTGTTTGCGGGCGGAGTCGTGACGGCAACACGGGAAGCGCTGCGCTCCGGAGCGGCGGTGCTGTGCGATTCCGAAATGGTGAGTCACGGCGTTACGCGCGCGCGCCTTCCCGCCGGCAATGCCGTGATCTGCACGCTGCGGGATCCGGCCGTACCGGCGCTGGCCGAGAAACGGGGAACCACGCGCTCGGCCGCAGCACTCGAACTGTGGCTCGATCGACTCGAGGGCGCCGTCGTCGCAATCGGCAATGCGCCCACCTCCTTGTTCCGGCTGCTGGAAATGCTCGACGAAGGAGCCCCGCGGCCGGCGGCGATTCTGGGGATTCCCGTCGGGTTCGTCGGCGCCGCGGAATCCAAGGAGGCGCTCATCGCCAATCCGCACGGCATCCCCTTCATCGCCGTGCGCGGACGAGCAGGCGGAAGTGCAATGACCGCCGCCGCCGTGAACGGCCTGGCGCGGGCCGGGCTATGAGCGGCTCAGCAAGACTGATCGGCGTCGGCGTCGGTCCGGGGGATCCGGATCTCTTGACGCTCAAAGCCGTGCGCGCGATGCAAAGCGCGGACGTGGTCGCGCATTTCGCGAAAGCCGGGAACGCAAGCAACGCGCGGGCGACGGTCCGCCAGTTTTTGCGTCCGGGCGTGACGGAGTTGCCGCTCCTGTATCCGGTCACGACTGAACGGCCGGCGAGCGACCCTGAGTATCGCTCGGCGATTCAAGGTTTTTTTGATGGAGCGGCGACCGCGGTGGCCGCGCATCTCGACGCGGGACGAACGGTCGCCGTGCTGTCGGAGGGCGACCCGTTGTTTTTCGGATCATACATGCACCTTCACGTGCGCCTGATGAAGCACTATCCCACCGACGTGATTCCCGGCGTGACGGGCATGTCCGGATGCTGGTCAGCGGCCGGGCTGCCGATCGTTCAGGGAGACGACGTGCTGACGGTGCTGCCGGGCACATTGGATGAGGCGGAACTCATCCGCCGGTTTCGAGAGAACGATCCGACCGTGGTCATGAAAATCGGGCGCAATCTATCCAAAGTGCGGCGTGCGCTGGTCTCGGCCGACCGCCTGAACCATGCGATCTACGTCGAGCGCGGCACGATGGACGACGAACAGCTGATGCCGCTGGTCGAAAAACTGGATGATGGTGCGCCGTACTTTGCCATCGTGCTGGTTGCCGGGCGCGCGTGGAACCGATGAGCGGGAAACTGACGGTGATCGGACTGGGTCCCGGAAGCACCGGTCAACTCACGCCCGAGGCATCCGACGCGCTGCACGCCGCCGATGTCCTGTTTGGATATGGCCCGTATCTCGAACGGGTTCCGGTTCGAGCGGGTCAGCGCCGTCAGGCCTCCGACAACCGGGAAGAAATCGATCGCGCGACACGCGCTTTGGCGGAAGCGGCGCGGGGAACGAGCGTCGCGGTGGTATCGGGCGGTGATCCCGGGGTGTTTGCGATGGCCGCAGCGGTTTGCGAGGCGCTGGAACGCGGACCCGACGCATGGCGCGATCTGGATCTCGCGGTCGTTCCGGGCATCACCAGCATGCTCGCCGTTGCCGCCCGTGTGGGAGCGCCGCTGGGCCATGACTTCTGCGCTCTGTCATTATCGGACAACTTGAAACCATGGCCCGTGGTTGAACATCGCTTGGGAGCTGCGGCGAGCGCGGGTTTCGCCATCGCGCTGTACAACCCCATTTCGCGCTCGAGGCCGTGGCAACTCGACCGCGCGTTCGAGATATTGCGCACTCATCTTCCCGACGCCACGCCGGTGGTATTTGGGCGAGCCGTGGGCCGCATCGATGAACGCCTGCGAGTGACGAATTTGTCGGCGGCCAAAGGATCCGACGCGGACATGGCAACCTGCATCATCGTTGGGTCGCCTGAAACGCGCATGGTGGAACGGCCGAATAGAACCGCTCTGATCTACACCCCACGTTCGGTCGGGGTCTTCAGCACATGATCGAGCCACGCGATCGCCTCGCCCACAGTCGCCACCCGGTATACCGGCAATTCCGGCGGCCGGCGCAACAATATCACCGGGATGCCGAGCGCGCGCGCCGCAGCGATCTTGCCGTAAGTTGCGGAACCGCCGCTGTTCTTCGCGACCACCACATCGATTGCATGGGCGAGGAGCAGCGCTCGCTCCCCTGCTTCGTCGAAAGGACCTCTGGCGAGGATGTAGCGTGCATGCGGGACGGCCAACGGCGGTTCCACCGGATCGACGCTGCGAATCAAATAGCGGTGCTGGGGCGCCGACGCGAAGTGCGCGATCTCTTGCCGGCCCACCGCGAGAAACACATTCCGGGACAGGGCGGCGCCGAGCGCGCGCGCGGCCTCGACCGCATCGAGAACCTCGGTCCATCGATCGCCGGCGACGGCCCGCCATGGCGGCCGGCACAGCGCAATGATCGGAGTTTTCGTCTGCGAGGCGGCGCGCAACGCATGCACCGAGATCGTCGGCGCATACGGATGAGTTGCATCGATCAATGCCGCGATCGAGTTGTCGCAGAGGTACTGCGCAAGTCCGGCGATCCCGCCGAAGCCGCCGCGCCGTACGGGTATTGCCTGAGCCAAGGGCGACGCGGTGCGGCCCGCCAGCGACAGAGTCGCCGCGATATCGGTGCGGACCGCGAGGTGTTGCCCGCACTCTCGCGCCTCGGTCGTGCCTCCCAGAATGAGGATGGGTTTTCTCATGTCGCTCGCTGAACTCGCCGGGCCCCAGCCTGCCCCATTGCATCGATGGTTGTCTATCGTCGGGATCGGCGAGGACGGCATCGAGGGGTTGAGTGCGGCCGCGCGGCAATTGATCCGATCGGCGGCCGTCGTGTTCGGCGGCGCGCGTCATCTCGCGCTGGCGGCGCCCTTGATTCGAGGCATTCCTCGACCTTGGCCGGTACCTTTCGACCCCGGGGTCGCGGAGGTGCTTGCGCATCGCGGCCGCGCGGTGTGCGTACTGGCGTCGGGGGATCCTTTCTGTCACGGCGTCGGAAGCCTGCTGTCACGCCACGTCGCGTGCGAGGAAACGTTGGCGGTCCCCGCCCCGTCCGCCTTCAGTTTGGCGGCCTCGCGCCTGCTGTGGCCGCTCCCGCAGACGGTAATGCTGTCGCTGTGCGGCCGATCGCTCGAGTTCGTCCGCCCCCATCTGCATCCCGGCGCGCGCCTGCTGATTCTCACCGCAGACGGCGAGGCGCCCGCGGCCCTGGCCCGCCTGTTGTGCCGAATCGGCTTTGGACCTTCGCGAATCACGGTGCTGGAATCTCTGGGCGGGCCGCGCGAGCGCATCCGCTCGTCGCCGGCGATCTCCTTTGATCTCGAATCGATCGGCCCGCTCAACACGATTGCCATCGAGGTCGCCGCCGAGGACGGCGCACGCATTCTTCCGAGAGCCGCGGGCATCGCCGATGAGTTATTCGAGCACGATGGACAGATCACCAAGCGCGAGATTCGCGCCCTGACTTTGTCGGCGTTGGCGCCGCGACCGGGCGAGCTGCTCTGGGATGTGGGCGCCGGCTCCGGGTCCGTGGCGATCGAATGGCTGCTGGCGGACGCCTCGTTGAGCGCAATCGCGCTCGAGCGGCGCGGCGATCGCGCCGCGCGTGTGGCGCGCAACGCCGCCGCGTTCGGCGTGCCGCACCTGACGGTGATCGAAGGCGCGGCTCCCGCCGTGCTCGAGGGATTGGCGCCGCCGGACGCGGTGTTCATCGGCGGCGGCGCGACGACGCCCGGGACGATGGATGCCGCGCGGGCCGCGTTGCGTCCGGCGGGTCGACTGGTGGTCAACGCCGTGGCCTTGGAAACGGAGATCGTGCTGCTGAAATACCAATCGATGTGGGGCGGGACCCTCACGCGAATTGCAATCTCGCGCGCCGCTCCCATCGGCGGTGAAGATGCGCGCATGACGGGCTGGCGCTCCGCCATGCCGGTCACGCAATGGACTTGGGTGAAGCCATGATCGTCGCCGGAGTTGGCTGCCGCAAGGCCATTTCCGCGGCGCAAGTCGAGTCCACCATCGACGCAGCGTTGCTGCACAGTCGGCTCCCGGGCCGCGAGATCAGCCTGATTGCCGTACCCGCCGTGAAAGGCGCGGAAGCCGGCATCGTGGCTGCCGCGGCGGCGCGAGGAGTCCTGCTGGTGTTGATTGCGCAGGACGCATTGGAGGCCGCGGACGCGCGCACGTTGACTCGATCGGCGCGCTCGATGGACACGCTCAACGTGCATTCGGTTGCCGAAGCCGCGGCATTGGCTGCCGCAGGCCCGGGCGCACGATTGCTTGCGCCGAGGATCGCCGTCGGCCCGGTAACGTGCGCGCTCGCCGAAGGGGACATCCCGCCATGACGATACACTTCATCGGCGCGGGCCCCGGGGCTGCCGATCTGATCACCGTCCGGGGCCGTGACATCCTCGCCCGCTGCCCCGTGTGCCTGTACGCAGGTTCGTTGGTGCCCCTCGACTTGCTCGCGCACTGTCCGGCGGGGGCGCGCCTCATCGATAGCGCGGCGATGACCCTCGATCAGATCGAGAACCAATATCTCGAGGCCCATGCCGCGGGCCTCGATATCGCTCGGCTTCATTCGGGGGACTTGTCGATTTACAGCGCGCTCGCCGAGCAGCTTCGCCGCCTGCGGCGGCACGGAATTCCGTACACGCTCACGCCGGGCGTGCCGGCTTTTGCCGCCGCTGCCGCTGCTCTCGGCCGCGAGCTGACCGTGCCCGGCGTCGCGCAGAGCGTCGTTTTGACGCGCATGTCGGGGCGGGCCTCGCGCATGCCCGACGGCGAGCGCCTGGCGACGTTCGCGTCCAGCGGCGCGACGCTCGCGATTCATCTGGCCATCCACGCGATGGACGCGATCGTGGGCGAGCTGACTCCGCATTACGGAACCGACTGCCCGGTCGCGGTCGTGATGCGGGCGAGTTGGCCCGACGAACGGGTTCTGCGCGGAACTCTGGGGAACATTTGCGGCCAATTGGCGCTGGAACCCATGGAACGCACGGCTCTCGTCCTGGTTGGCCTAGCGCTCGACGCCGTTGATTTCGAAGAAAGCGCCCTGTACTCGCCTGAATATCAGCGCCGCTTCCGCAACGCCAATGCAGTCTGACGGCAGCCAATCCGCTCGCGCCGGAACTCCGGAAATGCCGGGCAGACGGGCATTGGCCGCCTTGCACGGCGATTATCCGGTATTCATACCCGGCGAGGTGTGGTTGGTGGGCGCAGGACCCGGAGATCCCGGGCTGCTGACCCTCGATGCACTGGCCGGCCTGCTGCAGGCCGACGTCGTCGTGCATGACGCGCTGGTCGATGCGCGGGTTCTGGCCCTTGCACGAAGCGGTGCACAGATGCAGTTCGCGGGCAAACGCGGCGGCAAACCCTCGATTGCTCAAGAGGACATCAGCGCACAACTCATCGCCTTGGCGCAGAGCGGTCTTCGGGTGTTGAGGCTCAAGGGCGGTGATCCCTTCGTGTTTGGCCGCGGGGGCGAAGAGATCCTCGCGCTGGCGGCGGCCGGCGTGGCTTTTCGCGTCGTCCCGGGAGTGACAGCCGGTCTCAGCGGCTTGGCGAGCGCGTGCATTCCGGCAACGATGCGCGGCGTCAATCAGGCGATCACCCTCGCCACCGGCCATGGACCCGATGAAGAAGGCACCATGGATTGGTCTGCGCTGGCACGCACTCGCCAGCCGATCGTTCTATACATGGGATTGCGCAATCTAGCGACTATTGCGGCGGCGTTGATGCGCGGCGGGCTGCCGGGAAGCACGCCGGCGGCGGTGATCGCCTCGGCAACCTTGGCGACGCAGCAGGTGCTGGTGTCGAGACTCGAATGCATCGCCTCGGATGCGCGCGCGGCGAACTTTGCCGCTCCGGCCATTGTCGTCATCGGCGATATCGTGGATGTCCGCCGGCAACTGCTGGACGCGACCGCGCATGCGGCGGCAAGCGCAGCCGGCGAGAGCTCCGCATGCGAAGAATAAAGCTCATCGGTATCGGGGCCGGCAATCCCGACTACATCACCGTGCAGGCGATCAACGCCCTCAGAGAAGTGGACGTGGTCTTCGTCACCGACAAAGGCGAGGACACGGCGGATTTGCTGCGTGCCCGAACGCAAATTTGTGAGCGCTACATGCAGGCAAAGCCATACCGGATCATCGAGATTCAGGATCCTCGCCGCGATCGCAATGCCGCCGAGTACCGGTCCGCGGTCGCGGCGTGGCATGAACAACGCGCGGCGCTGTATGAGCGGGTGATTCGCGAGCGCTTGTCCGTCGACGAATGCGGCGCGTTTCTCGTGTGGGGGGACCCCTCGCTTTATGACAGTACGCTGCGGATCATCGATCAGGTGGCTGCTCTCGGCACGGTGGCTTTCGAGTGGGAGATCATTCCCGGCATCACCAGCATTCAGGCGCTCGCGGCCCGCCACAGAATCTCCCTGAATGAGATCGGCGAACCGATCCATGTCACGACCGGGCGGCGACTGATCGACGAGCAGCCGGCCGGCGGCGCCAGCGTGCTGGTATTGCTCGACGGCAACTGCGCATTCAAGACCTTCGCCGATGACGACATCGACATCTATTGGGGCGCCTATCTGGGCACTCCGGACGAGATCCTGCTTTCCGGCAGACTCGACGAAATGAGCGGCCGGATCGAGCAGGTGCGCGCGCAAGTCCGCAATCAAAAAGGATGGATCATGGACACTTATCTTTTGCGCAAGCGCGGAGCGCCGTCATGTTAGCCGCCGATCGCTCGCACCTCACGCGCTTCGGTGCGCTTCCCCCCATTGACGAGGAGATTCGAGCCGCGGCGTACCGGCGCCTGGATGTACTGACGAAGCCGCGCGGCGCACTGGGGCGGCTCGAGCCGCTGGCCGCGCAACTCTGCGCGATTCAAGGAACGCTGGACCTGCGGATCGTTCAACCGGTGGGTATCGTGTTCGCCGCAGACCACGGCGTCGCCGACCGCGGCGTCAGCGCGTATCCGCGCGAAGTGACCGCGCAGATGGTAGCCAATTTCCTGCATGGCGGAGCGGCGATCAGCGTGCTCGCGAAACTGCAAGGAATCGAACTTTGGATCGTGGATGCCGGCGTGGACGGCGACTGCAGCGCTCATCCGCGCCTCATCGAGGCGAAAATCCGCCGCGGAACGCGCAATTTCATCGACGAGCCGGCAATGACGCCGGAAGAATGCGCCGCAGCCTTGCAACGGGGCCGCGAGGTCGTTGAACGGGTCATGCCCGGCGGCAGCAACGCTCTCATACTCGGAGAGATGGGAATCGGCAACACCGCGGCTTCGGCGCTGCTGATGCATGGCCTCACCGGTCGGGAATTGATCGACTGCGTCGGCCGTGGGACGGGGCTCGATGATGCCGGGCTGCAGCGCAAAAGGCAGCTCTTGGCGCAGGCGCTCGAACGCCGCGCTGCGCCGCCGGATGCGCTGGATCTGCTCGCGGAATTCGGCGGATATGAGATCGCGATGCTCGCGGGTGCGGTATTGGCGGGCGCCGCGCGCCGGGCAGTCATCGTGGTGGATGGGTTCACGGCAACCGTCGCGGCGGCGCTCGCGGCCACATGGGACCCGACGGTGCTGGAGTATTGCGTATTCGGCCATTGTTCCGCGGAGCATGCGCATCGTGCCCTGCTCGAGCATCTGCGGGTTCAACCCCTGCTCGATCTCGGCATGCGCTTGGGCGAAGGCAGCGGCGCTGCCCTTGCGCTCTGCGTCGTGCGGGCCGCCGTCGCGTTATTCACGGAGATGGCGACGTTCGAAGGCGCCGGTGTGAGCGATAAGGGCGCCTGAGAGATTCGCCCTGATGAAACGACATCCGCTCCGATGAAACGGCAATTTTTGCTTTTTCTGGTCGCGATCCAGTTTTTGACCCGCCTACCGGTACCGCATCTCGATGGGTTTCAGGCGAGCTGGCTGGCCCAATCGACGCGGTATTTTCCCCTGGTCGGCGCGTTGATCGGGTTGATCGGAGTCGGCGTATGGTGGCTGGGTTCGATGTGTTTTCCGCCGGCGGTGGCGGTCGGCCTGATGATGAGCGCCTCTCTGCTGCTGACGGGCGCGTTTCACGAGGACGGTTTCGCCGACGTCTGCGACGGGTTCGGCGGCGGCAGAACGCGCGCCGCGGTGCTGTCGATCATGAAGGATTCTCGAGTCGGCGCCTATGGCGCCATCGGCATCGCCATGATGCTGGGCTTGAAATGGTCGATCTTGGTGTCGCATCCACGAGCGACGCTTCCCGCCATCGTCATGGGAGCGCATGTGGTGAGCCGCTGGTGGGCGATCGGCCTCATCTGGCGATTGCCGTACGTGCGCACGGAGGCAGACGGCAAGTCGAAAGCCCTTGCAGGCAACTTGGGCGGCGGGCAGTGGTTGGTGAGCGGCGCACTGGGTGCGCTCGCCCTGCTTCCCGTGTTCTTGCTCGTCGATCCGGCGGCGGGGCCTCGATTGGCGCTGGCCTTTCTCGCCGCGCTGGCGCTCAGCGCAGCCAGCATTCTCGTGGCGGGCGCATATTTTAGTACCCGCATAGGCGGCTATACGGGCGACTGCTTGGGCGCGGCACAACAACTCGCGGAACTCGCGTTCTTGTTGGCGGCTCTCGGTGTACTGATCGCGATTCAACGACCCGGATGAAGGTCGCGCCGATGCACCTCTATCTCATCCGCCATCCGCCGCCGATCGACGTCGACGGCCTCTGCTACGGCCGTCTGGATGTGGCCGTGGACGAGAAGGACATCGCCAGAACGGCCGAGTCGATATTCGAACAGATACCGCGCCAAACGCTCGCGAGCGCGCGCATTTACTGCAGCCCGTCCCCGCGATGCATGGGACTCGCCCGGCACATCGCGTCGCCGCGCCAGCCCATGGCCGCAGAGGACTTGATCGAGATGAGCTTCGGGCACTGGCAAGGCCTTCGATGGGATGCAATAGCGCGGCTCGAGATCGATGCCTGGTCGAACGACCTCTGGGGTTATCGGCCCGGCGGCGGAGAATCGGCCGAGATGGTCGCGGCGCGTTGGGAACGCTGGTTGCATCACGTGCGCCGCCGCGAGAACGGCAACGTGGTGGCGGTGACCCATGCGGGCGTGATTCGCGTCGCACTGGCTCTCGGAGGCCGGGGCAATGCCTCGTCCGCGCTCGAAATGCACATTCCCTTTGGATCCGTTCACCGTCTGGATCTTGGGGTGACGCCCGATCACGAGATGCGACCAACATGAGTGATTTTACGCAGCAAGAAATCGCCGCCGTGTACCGCGTCATGGCCATGCGGCGCGACATGCGGCACTTTCTTCCCGGCCCGCTCGACGAGGCCCTGGTCGGGCGCTTGCTGGCCGCTGCACACATGGCGCCCAGCGTCGGTCTGATGCAGCCTTGGCGCTTCATCCGAATCCGTGATCCGGCTCTTCGAGCAAGCATTCACGCGATCGTGGAAGAGGAACGCATCAAGACCGCCCAGGCGCTGGCCGAGCGCGAGGACGAATTCATGCGTCTCAAAGTGGAGGGCATTCTCGATTGCGGCGAGCTGCTGATTGCCGCACTTGCCCATGGCCGGGACGGTCACGTCTTCGGACGGCGGACCATGCCGGAAATGGACCTCGCGTCGGTGGCATGTGCCATCCAAAATTTATGGCTGGCCGCGCGCGCCGAAAACGTCGGCATGGGCTGGGTATCCTTATTCGATCCTGAGGCTCTGCGGCGCTTGATTCATATGCCTGAGGGCAGCCGGCCGGTCGCCGTTCTCTGTTTGGGGTACGTGCCGGCCTTCTACCCGCGCCCAATGCTCGAGGAAGTCGACTGGGCGCGCCGCTTCGACCTGAAAGACATGGTGCAAACCGACTACTGGACCGACGGCGACGCACCCGCGCGGCGCTAATTTCCGGTATTATCCGCACACGCGCAAGGTGTGCAGAACATTGAATCGGAACGCGGTGTAATTCCGCGGCTGCCCCCGCAACTGTAACCGGCGAGCGAGCGTACATTGATCCACTGAGGCTCAAGGCCTTGGGAAGGAGAACGCAAGCTGCGACCCGGGAGCCAGGAGACCCTCCTCGCGCCGTCGTCTTGTTGCCAGCCGGGGTGCGCTGGGAACTGCGGGGTAAACCGTTGCGGCGACAGTGGTGGAGTCGTCGCGGTGGGACCTCGATGGAAGGCGTTAGACCTTCTTAGCGTTTCCGCGTTTCGGCTCCTGGTTCGATCTGGGAGACGCCGTGAATAAAACATTTTCTTTTTGCATTGCCGTGACGATGACCGGTTTGATGCGGGCGAACGCAGCCTATGCCGCCCCCGAAGTCGCTACCGATGAGGTCGTGGTAACGGCAACCCGTATTCCGACCCCGGAATCGCAGGTGGCCAGCAGCATCACCCTCATTACCGCCGGCGAGATCGAGGCGAGACAGCTGCAAACCTTGCCTGATGTGCTCAAAGACGTTCCGGGCCTCAACGTCGTTCGATCCGGCGGACCGGGCGGGCAGACATCGGTTTTCATGCGCGGTACCAATTCCGATCACACCAAGGTATTCGTCGATGGAATCGATGTGAACGATCCGAGCAGTCCCACCGCATCGTTCGATTTCGGCCTATTCCTTGCTCAGGACATCGCCAAGGTCGAGGTGCTGCGCGGCCCGCAAAGCGGGCTTTACGGCTCGGACGCGATCGGCGGGGTGATCAACATCATTACCAAGAGCGGGTCGGGGCCGGCCAGTGTCGTTGCGCGCGTCGAGGGCGGTTCCTACGGCACTTTCAATCAATCGGCGGCTCTCGGCGGGTCGGTCGATGGCTTTCATTACACGGCGAATATCGAACACTTTCATTCCGGCGCGACTCCGGTGACGCCGTTGGACCTGCTGGCGCCCGGCGAGAAGCGCATCGATGACTACTACGACAATCTCACCGCCTCGACGAAGCTGGGATTGGACGTCAACGAGGTCTTCGACCTCGGCTTGGTCGGGCGCTACACCGATACGCATCTGCGCAACACCGGCGAGAACTTCGCCACCTTTCCGGGTACGCCGGATTCCACGCAAAGCGCAGACCACACGCGCCAGTATTACACGCGCGGCACCGCGCATCTGGCGCTGTTCGACGGCCATTTCGAGCAAACGTTGGGAGTGGCCTACAGCAACCTCGACTCCTCGGCCACGAGCCCGGATGGACCGCCGAGCGACTACTCGGGCACTCGCCTCAAGCTCGATTGGCAGGGCAACGTAAAGCTGGGAAGCGATGAAATTCTCGTCCTCGGCGCCGAACATCAGAAAGACGAAATCACCAATCCGATTTCCGCCGGTACCGCGATCGATGCAGGCTACGCCGAATTGCAATCTGCTTTCGCCGGGGATTTCTTCAACACCTTGAGCGTCCGCTACGACGATAACGATCGATTCGGCAGCAAGGTAACCTATCGACTCGCTCCCGCATATCTGATTGGCGCCACCGGCACGAAGTTAAAGGCCAGCGTCGGCAGCGGATTCAAGGCACCGACGCTGGCGGAGATGTTCCAGAATTTTCCCAACTTCAATTTCTTCGCCAACCCGAATCTTCGGCCCGAATCCAGCGTTGGATATGACTTTGGCTTCGAACAGCGGCTGGCCGATTCCCTGCAATTCGGCGTGACGTATTACCGCAACAACATCAAGAATTTGATCACCGACAACGCCGCCTTCACTTCGTATGCGAATGTCGGCCGGGCAGTGACCGACGGCGTCGAAAGCTTCGTTGCCTATCAACCGATGCAGGCGCTCGAGGTGCGCGCCGATTACACGTTCACCCAGGCGTATGACGACATCCTCCACGAGGTGCTGCTGCGCCGTCCCAAGCACAAGGCCAGCGTGACGGCCGGGTGGCGGCCGACCGCCAAGCTGTCGGTCTCTCCAAGCCTGCTGTACGTCGGTTCCTGGATCGATGGCAACCGAGATTTCTCGATCCCAAGATTGACCGCGGGCGGCTACACCATCGCCGATGTCGCCGCGAACTACGACCTCACCGACAGACTGTCCATTTTTGGGCGCGTCGACAATCTGTTCGGGCGTCACTACGAAGAACCGGTGGGCTTTCTTCAACCCGGCCGCGGTGCATACGCGGGAGTCAAAGCGAAGTTCTGATCGTGCGCGCGGTGTGGACGCTCTATTTCAATAATCTTGCGTGATGGCGTAAATGATCCGCCATGAACGTCTGAATGAAGTAGTAGCCGTGATCGTAGCCCGGCTGCATGCGCAGGCTGAATGCCTGACCCGCCTTGGCGGCGGCCGCGGAGAATATCTCCGGCCGCAGCTGCTCGGCCAGAAATTGATCCGCCGCGCCTTGGTCGACGAGAATCGGTCCCGGAAACGGCCGCCGCGCGACCAGCTCGCTGGCGTCGTAGTCGCGCCAGCTCTGGGTATCCTGTCCCAGAAAATTGGTGAACGCTTTTTTTCCCCACGGGGACTGCATCGGCGCCGAAATGGGTGCGAAGGCGGAAACGGATTTGTACCGGTCCGGATTGCGCAGCGCGCACACCAGCGCGCCGTGTCCGCCCATGGAATGGCCGAAAATTCCGGTCGCGTCGGCTCGAGCGGGAAGATTGGCGGTGACGAGCTCCGGCAGCTCGCGCGTGACATAACTGTACATCCGATAGTATTGCGACCATGGGGCCGAGGTCGCGTCCACATAGAAACCGGCCGAATAGCCGAAATCCCAACTATCGGCGTCGCCCGGCAAGCGCGGCTCGCGCGGGCTCGTATCCGGCGCGATCAGTATCAATCCCAATTCCGCCGCGGTCTGCTGCGCATGTGATTTGATGGGGAAGGTTTCCTCCGTGCACGTGAGGCCGGACAAGTAGTAGAGCACCGGCACCTTGCCTGCGCGCGCCTGCGGCGGCAGGTAGGCCGAGAACTTCATGGGCCCGCGGATTTCACGGGAGTCATGCTTGTAGAACCGCTGCACGCCGCCGAAACAGCCGTGCTCCGAAATTAGGGTCAACGCGCTCATGAGTACACCACGACGCTGCGGATCGATTCACCGGAATGCATCAAGTCGAAAGCCTTGTTGATGTCATTGAGCGGCATTTTATGCGTGATGAGATCATCGATGTTGATCTTGCCGTCCATATACCAGTCGACGATCTGCGGCACCTCGGTGCGTCCGCGCACGCCGCCGAATGCGGTCCCCTTCCAGACGCGTCCGGTCACCAATTGAAACGGCCTAGTGCTGATTTCCTTGCCCGCGCCGGCCACGCCGACGACGACCGATACGCCCCAGCCGCGATGGCAACATTCCAGCGCCTGACGCATCAAATCGACGTTGCCCACGCATTCGAAACTATAATCGGCGCCGCCGTCGGTGAGTGCCACCAGGTGCGCGACCAGATCGCCTTCCACCTCTTTCGGGTTCACGAAATGCGTCAAGCCGAATTTTTCAGCCAAGGCTTTACGGCCCGGATTCAAATCCACGCCGATGATCTTGTTGGCGCCCACCATGCGTGCGCCCTGGACGACGTTGAGGCCGATGCCGCCCAAGCCGAACACCACCACATTGGCTCCTGCCTCTACCTTGGCCGTGTGGGTCACGGCACCAATTCCGGTGGTCACGCCGCAGCCGATGTAGCACACCTTATCGAAGGGAGCATCCTCACGGATTTTCGCCAACGCGATTTCCGGCAACACCGTAAAATTCGAGAACGTGGAGCATCCCATGTAGTGGTGGATCAGGTCTTTGCCGATGGAAAAGCGGCTGGTGCCGTCGGGCATCAGTCCCTTGCCCTGTGTGGCGCGGATCGCCGTGCACAGATTGGTCTTGTGCGAGGTGCACGACTTGCATTGCCGGCACTCAGGCGTGTACAGCGGAATGACGTGATCGCCCTTGCGCAAGCTGGTGACGCCGGGCCCGACGTCGACGACGATCCCCGCGCCTTCATGGCCCAAGATCGCCGGAAACAAGCCCTCCGGATCCGCGCCCGAACGGGTAAACTCGTCAGTATGGCAAACCCCGCTGGCTTTGATTTCCACCAGGACTTCGCCCGCTTTGGGTCCATCCAAATCCACGGTGACGATCTCGAGTGGTTTGCGGGCGGCGACGGCAATGGCGGCTTTGGTCTTCATTAAAGGATATCCTTCGGTCTAGTGGTCAATCGAGGCGTGAACGGTCGAGGGCGATACCCTAAAACAACCGGCGCCGACTTGGAAGCTGCACATGAATATTGAATTCTCCCCGAACGAAGCGCGCGTCATCGGCTGCCTGATCGAAAAGGAAATCACCACTCCCGATCAATATCCGTTATCGCTGAATGCGCTCACCAACGCCTGCAATCAAAAGACCAACCGCGACCCGGTACTGGAACTGAGCGAAGCTGTGGTGCAGCAAGCCGTGGACTCGCTGATGAAAAAGTATCTGGTGAGCGACAAATCCGCCGGTTACGGCGGCCGCGTCACCAAGTACAAGCATCGTTTTTGCAACACGGAATTCGGGTCGTTGAAGTTCTCGGCGCAAGAACTCGGCATCATTTGCGTGCTCTTACTGCGCGGACCGCAAACGCCGGGCGAGTTGCGTGCGCGCAGCAATCGATTGTGCGAATTCGCCGACGCCGATCAAGTCGAGGCCACGCTCAAGGATCTGATGGAGCGCGAGGACGGTCCGTTCATCGCTCGATTGCCGCGAGCCGCCGGCGCACGCGAATCCCGCTACGCCCATTTGTTCTCCGGTATCATCGAATCGGCGCCGGAACCCGAAATTGCCGCCGCCGGTACATCGGGTGCCACGGGCCTGAGCGAACGCGTCGCTCGCCTGGAGGAAATGATGGACCAGATGCGGGGGCAAGTCGATGCGCTCGCCGAGGCGCTCAAGAGCGTGAATAACCCCGGCTGATGCCGACCTCGCGGCTGATGGCGCCCCCGCGGCTGTGCCGACCCCGACTAATGGGGAAGGGACGCCGTCGATTTGGCGATGCCGTCACGCTCCTGCAGCCATTTGTCGAACGAGTTGATGTCCGTGGCGCGCATCCCGTTGGCGGCCACGCGGTGACTCTCGAGCCACTTTTGCATCGACACCATCAATTGATCCGCGAGCGGCCGGGCGTGGTTGAAAAGATTCATGTACGCGGCCTCCGCCTCTTCCAGCCGATCGACCGCCATATAGGCCTCGGCGCGATGCTCGACCGCTTCGAGCAGATCCGGCTTGAGCGCGAGCGTATGATTGTAGTCGTCGATCGATTCGCCGTAAGCGCCCAGGCGCAAATGGATGTAGCCGACATGATTCCAGGCCTCGAACATGTCGCCCTGGTTGCGCAATGCCTCGGTAAATTGATCCAGCGCTTTGCCGTACGCATCGCTGACCTTGTCCAAGGCCCCGGCCTTTTTATCCGGATTCGTCGCCTTGGCCGCAACTTCTTCGAATTCACGGGCGCGATTCAGTGATTTGACTCCCGCGTTGAACGCCTTTTTAGCGGCGGCGTCCGGTTTCTCCGCCGACGGCGTGCTGGGCATTTCGCCGCCCGGCTGGTTCATGCCGGATCCCATGCCCGGCCTGCCGCCCGGCATCTGACCCCCACCGCCCGGATACCCCTGGCCGACTGCCGGGGCCGGGTGCATGCCGACGCAAGACCACGCGAACACTACAAGGCAACCTACCAATATCCGACGCATTCCGCCCTCCGCAAGGCTGCTGGCCCGTTGTGCAATACTCGCCGCATGTCGCTCAATGTTAAGTTTTCAGCGCTGTGCGCGCTGGCCTTTTTCTCGGGGTCCGCGTCGGCCGCCAAGGGCCCCAGTATGCCGGAAGTTTTGGCCGCCGCGAGTCCGGCGGATTGGGCGGCCGCTCGATCTGCCGCCGATCATTCGCCCTGACGCGAGGCTGCCTCAACCGCCTCGATACCGATCCGCAACGTCTTGGTGGCAATGCGCACTTCGATGAGGAACGCGGTCAGCGCCGCCGCCAGCGACAGCATCGACAAGATGAACATGCAGGCGATGAATACCGATAAGTCCCAGCGCAGGAAGGCATTGACGAACAGCATCACGACCACCAGCGCGATGAACAGCGCGGAGAGCGTGATGAGTGTAATCGCAGCGTTGATATAGCCGGCACGTCGCTCCATCACGCGGAGCGCGCCATGCAGATCCCGCTCATCACGCTCCTGCTCGGGTCGGCGCAATATCTCCTCCATCCCGCGCGCACGATCCACGATGCGCGCCAGACGGCTGGTCAACACGTTGAGCGTCACGCCGATCGCCGAGATGAGGAAAATGGGGGTCAGCGCAACTTGGATGAGATGGGCGATGTCGACGGATTGGACCGTCACCGTGGTCAGGCTGCCGATGCCGTTCACAGAAAAACGCCCCGGCCGCCGTTGAGCGGTCGGGGCGTCATACCAATCAACTTACTTGGTTGTCGCAGGGGCGGCCGCTTTCTTCTTCTTCTTGCCGTGCTTCTTGGCGGGCTTCTGTGCATCCGTCGCAGGGGCGGCGGCGCCAGGGGCATCGGCAGCCATCGGCGCAGCGGCCTTCGGCATATCGGCGGCCATTGCAGCGGCGGCGAGGCCGAAGGTCAACAGCGCAGAGGTAATCAAGGTTCCGGACTTATTCATGAGATCTCCAAACGGTGGTATTGACAAGCATTTCGAAGAATACGCTGGATCCGCCCGATTCATCCGAGATGAAGATCATTTCACAAACCCTGAGATAGACTGAGCGGCTCAGTGTTTGGTCCGCGACCGGACGTGCCATGCGAGGTAGATGACGATGGCCGTATTGGCGACCAGCACCAACGCCTTGCCGATGTTCGGCCTGAATATCAGTTCCCAGACCTCCAACGGGATCAGGGAGGCCGTGACGATCACGGTCAGCCATTCGGCCCAACCCTTTTGCATCCACAAACCAATCCCTTCGGTTGCAAATACCGCCGCATAGGCAAGCGTCACGATCCGCAGCGCATGCAGTCGCGGGGCGCTCAAGCCGCTGAACCATTCCAGAAACCGGGTCGCGACGTCGTGCTCCAAGCCCAAGGGGCGCGCCGAGGCCCAAGTCACCAGCCTCGCAGCCAGCGAGGCATCGCTCAGGCGCACTTCTCCGTAGGCCAATGCCAGCAGCAGCAACACCTTTACCAGCTTGTAAACAGCGATGGTGCGCAGAACATTGAAGCGCGGCTTCGGCGCCGGCCGAGCAACGGTTGTCATGAAACTTTAAGCCTGACCCGCTGGCGGTTGAAACTCCAACGTGGCATCGAGCAGCGCCGGAATGTCAAATACCGCTCTCTCATTATCGATCACCAAGGGTGCGATTCCCGCGGCGGCCACCAGCGCCGCGGGTACCTGAATCCGGTCGTGCTCCCGAGTGACGGTCCAGGTTTCCAATCGTTTGTCTTGAAACGCCAAATTGAGCGCTCCCCAGCGCAATAGGGCGGCGCGCGCCAACGGCGTATCTCCGCCCCAGTGACGTTGCGCCAGCGCCATCGCGGAACTGGCTGCAATTTCGCCGTGCGGCAGCGTCATCAGATCCTGAATATATTTCACCATTTCGTCTGGCGGAACATGCAGGTTCAGATAGGGTGCCGTCTCGGTCATGGGGGTCATTTTACCCTAAGTCGGATTCTCAAGACTGAACATGGCATTCTCGTCATCGTAGGCAAAAGCCTCGGCATACCGGCCCCAGCTCACGACGGCCCGCAGGGTCTGGTCCGCGGCCTCTTCGTTCATGAAATCCTCCAATTCATCGACGAACCGGCTCTTGCGCGCCGAATGCGAGGCGCGTTCGTCCAGAACCCGCCGGATATGGGCGGCCAGCGGCACGTAGGTGAGTAAATGTCGGGTGAAAATCCGCTTGCGCTCATCGAGCTCGGCATGAGCGAAAGCCAATCCGTCCTCGGTCAATTTCAAGTCCCCGCCTTCGAGCTCCGCGAAACGCAGCATCTGCAGGGTCTCCGCGACCGGGAACAATTCATCGATCTCCATTTGCAAATCCGAGGCGATTTCGGGCAAATCGGCTTTGCCGTTGAAGGGTGTGGCGGCCACGGCTTCCATCAGGCCGGCAAGCAAGTTCGAGGACACCCTCGGCAAGACGGTGCCGATCCCCAGACCCGGGAAGCGCTCCTGCCGGGCGGCAGAACCGCCCTGCGGACGCGCGGTCATTTCCACATAAATACGTTCCACCATCTCGCGGAAAACGGGGTCGAGACGATTGCGCGGCTGCGGCAGCGATACCTTGATTTCGCTCAAGATCCGGCCCGGATTGCTGCCGAACACCAAGATCCGATCGCACATCAACACCGCCTCTTCGATGTTGTGGGTGACCAGAATGACGCCCTTGATGGGCATCCGGCCCTCCGCCCACAAATCCAGGAAATCGGTGCGCAGCGTTTCGGCGGTGAGCACGTCCAGCGCGGAAAACGGCTCGTCCATGAGCAGAATATTCGGATGAACCACGAGCGCGCGGGCGAAACCCACGCGTTGCCGCATACCGCCCGACAGCTCGCGCGGATAGGCGGACTCGAATCCGTCCAAGCCGATGAGATCGATCGCCGCCAGGGAGCGTTTGCGGATATCCGCTTTCGGCATCCGTTGCGCCTCGAGGCCAAGCGCAACGTTTTCGAACACCGTCAGCCATGGAAACAGAGCGAAGCTCTGAAAGACCATGGCGATGCCTGGCGCAGGGCCGGAAATCGGCTGGCTCAGATAGCGCAGCGAACCCGCGGTCGGCTCCGACAGGCCGGCAATCAGCCGCAACAACGTCGACTTGCCCGAACCGGATCGCCCCAGCAGCCCCACGATCTGGCCTTCCCGTAGCTCGAGATTCATACCCTCGAGCACCAGCAATTCCGCGCCGTCGGGCTTGGGGAACGCCTTGCGCACATCGTTGCATTGCAGTAGCGGGGAGTCGTTCATGGCCAAACCTGTCAGGTAAGTCGGTATTTGCGTTCAGCGTAGTAATACAAGGGACGCCAAAAGAGCCTGTTGATGACCACGACAAACAGGCTCATGGTGCCTATCCCTAAAACGATCCGATGAAAGTCCCCGGCGGAGGTCGCCTCCGCGATATAAGACCCGAGTCCTCGCGCCTGTACTTGCGTGTTTCCCCAACTCGCCAATTCGGCGACGATGGCCGCGTTCCACGATCCGCCGGACGCAGTAATGGCACCCGTGACATAAAACGGCAACACCGCCGGCAAAGCGATCTTGCGCCACCACAACCAACCCGTCACTCGAAAATTTGCGGCGGCGTAACGCATCTCCGCCGGTATGGCCGACGCACCTGCAATGACATTGAACAAAATGTACCACTGAGTACCCAGTATCATCAGCGGACTCAGGAAAATGTCGGGATTGAGCTTCCAGGCGACGATGCCGTACACGGCAATGGGAAACAATAGATTCGCCGGGAATGCCGCCATGAACTGGGCGATGGGTTGAACGATCTGCGCCACTCGCGGCCGCATGCCCACCCACACGCCGATCGGCACCCACACGACGCTGGCAAGCGCAATCAAAATGAACACGCGCAACATGGTGAGCGTCGCCAGTCCGCACACGTCGAGAGCCTCCCGCAGCGGCGTGTTCTTGATCAGCACCCAGACGATGTGCCAGAGACTTAAAGCCACCGCCGCGACCATCAGCGACACCCACAAGAGATCCAGACTCCGCTTAGGGGGCGGCGGCGCCCCGAGCGTCGGCTTGTCGGTGCGCTTCACCGCCCGGCTGGTCCACAGCACGGCGGCATGGAAGGCCACGCTCGCGGCTTGAATCAATCGCGATCGGCGCATCATGGTCAGCGCCCACGAATCGGGCACGCGGACGCCGGGTTCTTGTTCGACACGGAAGCGGTCCACCCAGGCGACCAAAGGCCTAAACAGCAATTGGTCGTACAGCAGAATCACGATCATCATGGTGGCGATCGCCCAGCCGATGGCCCTCAAGTTTTTCTGTTGAATGGCGAGAGCGATGTAGGAACCGACGCCCGGCAGGGCGACGGTGGTGTGTCCGACGCTGATCGATTCCGAAGCGACCACGAAGAACCACCCGCCGGACATGGACATCATCATGTTCCAAATGAGCGCCGGCATTCCGAACGGCACCTCCAGCTGCCAGAAGCGCATCCACGGCGAGAGCCGAAACGACTCTGCGGCCTCCGAGAGTTCCAATGGAATCGTGCGCAGCGATTGATAGAAGCTGAACGCCATGTTCCATGCTTGGCTGGTGAATATGGCGAAGATGGCCGCGAATTCGGCGCCGAGCACCCGTCCGGGAGCCAAGGACATGAAGAACACGACCGTGATGGAAATGAATCCCAGAATCGGTACCGACTGCAGGATGTCCAGGATCGGCACCAACAGCTTGCCGGCCCGCTCGCTCTTGGCGGCCCAGGTCGCATATGTCAGAGTGAATACCAGAGAGAGAGCGAGCCCGGCCAACATGCGAAAGGTCGTGCGCGCCGCATATTCCGGCAAGTGACGCGGATCGAGAGACAGCGGCGTCAGTTCGAGCTGAGATATCGGGGCAAACAGGCCGCGCGAGGCCTCGCCCAAAAAGGCGATCAACCCGATCACCACGATGAACGCCAGCACGTCCCAGCGAGATGCAAGATCGCGGAGAAAGACATAGGGCGCGAAGCGATTCATCGGCCCATTCTCTCAGGACAGTCGACGAAGTAGCTAGTAGGGTACGTGGTTATGGAAAAGAGTTTCACCGCCGCCGCTCCGGGCGCTGCCGCTACGGCGGCCGCCCCGGCGTCGCGAACGCACTTCGATATTTTGGGCGCCATCAGCTTCTCGCATTTTCTCAACGACATGATGCAATCGCTGATCGTCGCGATCTACCCGCTGCTCAAGGGCGAATTTCACCTGAGCTTCGTGCAGATCGGCGTGATCACGCTGACCTATCAGATCTGCGCTTCCATTTTGCAGCCGCTCATCGGCGTCTATACCGACACGCACCCAAAGCCGTACTCTCTCAGCCTCGGCATGGGCTTCACCTTGATCGGCATGGTGACCCTGGCTTTTGCGCCGAATTATGCGAGCGTGTTGGCCGCGGCCGCGTTGATCGGAGCCGGCTCTTCGATTTTTCATCCGGAGTCCTCGCGCATCGCCCGCCTGGCTTCGGGCGGCCGCCACGGCCTGGCGCAGTCGATTTTCCAGGTGGGCGGCAATGGGGGCAGCGCGATGGGACCTTTGCTGGCCGCCTGGATCATCCTTCCGCTCGGCCAGGCGAGTCTCGCGTGGTTTGCGCTGGCCGCGATGCTCGCCATCGCCGTGCTGGCGAAGGTGGGCGCATGGTACAAACGCCAACACCTCGATCGCTCCGCCGGCGCCAAGAGCCAGCCTGCCGTGCCCGGCCCGGTGCCGGCGCGCACGGTGGCTCGGTCGATCGGCATCCTGGTGGTGTTGATATTCTCGAAGTATTTTTATATCGCCAGCATCAGCAGCTACTACAGTTTCTATTTGATCGAGAAATTTCACGTATCGGTGGCGTCGGCGCAGATCTATCTGTTCGTATTTCTATTTGCCATGGCGCTCGGCACGCTTTTGGGCGGCCCCATCGGCGACCGCATCGGCCGCAAGCGCGTCATTTGGGCATCGATTCTGGGGGTCGCGCCTTTCACGCTGCTCCTGCCCTTCGTCGATTTGAGGTGGACCTGTGCCTTGAGCTTCATCATCGGATTCATCCTGTCGTCGGCGTTCTCGGCCATCGTCGTGTTCGCACAGGAGCTGATGCCCGGCAAAGTGGGTGCCGTGTCCGGATTGTTCTTCGGCTTCGCGTTCGGCATCGGCGGCGTCGGCGCGGCAGTGCTCGGGGGCCTCGCCGATCGGCACGGAATCGAGTTCGTGTATCGCATCTGCGCGTATTTGCCGCTGCTCGGCATGGTGGCCGCGTTCCTGCCCAATATCGAACATCGGCCCCGGACCGCGCGCGTGCGCGACGGGCGCGCACCCGTCGCTCGTTGACCGGTCAAATTCCTTGGCGCACCCACTTGTCATAGCCCTAGGTCACTACGGCGTAGGCGTAGTGGTCGTCAACGTGCTTCTCGACCAGATCGGACTTCCCGTGCCGGCGGTGCCGACGCTGATCGTCGCCGGAGCCGTCGCCGCCGCCGGACAAATGCCGCTATTGTCGCTGTTCGCCTGGGCGGTGATTGCCTGCCTCATCGCCGACTGCGGCTGGTACTTGGTCGGACAGCGCTTCGGAATTCGAGTGCTGAAGACCCTGTGCAAGATTTCCCTGGAACCGGATTCGTGCGTCAGTCAAACCCAAACTCGCTTCGAGCGCTGGGGCATCAACTCGCTCGTCATCGCCAAATTCATTCCCGGTCTCGCGATCATCGCTCCGCCGATGGCCGGTGCCATGCGCGTCGGGTGGCCGCGGTTCGTCCTGTTGAGCACCTGCGCCGCCGTGCTCTGGGTGGGGGCGCCGCTCCTCGCCGGCATCGTGTTCAAATCGCAGATCGAGCGATTGCTCGAACATTTGAGCGAGTTCGGCAGCGCTGCGGGCGCCGGGGTCGTGATCCTGCTGGCCGGCTACATCTCATTCAAGTGGTGGGAGCGGAGCCGTTTCTACAAGATGCTGCGCATGGCACGGATCAGCGTCGCCGACCTCTATGAGCTCATTCAGGCCGGCGCAGCACCCCTGATCATCGATGTGCGTTCGATCACCGCGCGCGAGCTCGAGCCGCGTTGGATACCCGGGGCACTGCACGTGCCGCTCGAGGACGTAGCGCACCGGATCAAGGAATTGCCGCGCGATCGGGACGTCATTTTGTACTGCACTTGCCCGAGCGAAGCCTCGGCGGCGCGCGTCGCCAAAATCCTGATGAATCACGGCTTCAAGCGGGTCCGGCCCTTGCTCGGCGGACTCGATGCCTGGGTCGCCGCAGGCTATGCTGTGATCACGGCGAAGGCGCCGAATTCTTAGGAGCGAAAATGACGCATGAACTGGTCATTGTCGGTGCCGGATTCGGCGGATTGTCGGTGGCACAGGGTCTCGCCGGCGCCGGCGTCAAGATCACCATCATCGATCAGCGCAATCATCATTTGTTCCAGCCTCTCCTGTACCAGGTCGGCACCGCATCGCTCGCAACCTCGGAAATCGCCTGGCCCATCCGCCATCTGATGCGCAAACGCAAGGAGGTCACGACCCTGCTCGGCGTGGTGACCGGAGTCGACACGCAGAACCGCACGGTGTCGCTCGAAGACGGCGGCATGACGAAATACGACACGCTGGTGCTGGCCACCGGTGCCCGGCATGCTTACTTCGGTCACGACGAATGGGAACCGTACGCGCCGGGCCTCAAGACATTGGAAGACGCTACCACGATTCGCCGGCGAGTTCTGTTGTCCCTCGAACACGCCGAACGCGAGACCGATCCCACGCTGCGCGCCGCGCTGCTGACCTTCGTGATCGTCGGCGGCGGTCCCACCGGGGTGGAATTGGCCGGTGCGATAGCCGAACTCGCTCATCAGAATCTGCCGCAGGAGTACCGCCACATCGACACGCGTCGGGCTCGCGTAGTGCTGATCGAGGCGGGTCCGCGCATTTTGCCGGGCTTCACCGAGGATCTCGCCGCCTATGCCCATGCGTCGCTCGAGCGGCTCGGGGTCGAAATTCAACTGAGGCAGGCCGTGCGCGAATGCAGTGACCAGGGTGTCATCTACGGTGATCAGCCGCTCGCGGCGAAGGTGGTTCTGTGGGCTGCCGGTGTGCGTGCATCGGCCGCGGCCGCGTGGGCGGGGCTGCCGGCCGACAACGCCGGCCGCGCCCTCGTAGAACCCGATCTCACGGCGCCCGGACATCCGGAGATTTTCGTCATCGGCGACACCGCAACCATCAATGCCTGGCAGGGCCGGCCGGTGCCCGGCATCGCTCCCGCGGCGAAGCAGCAAGGCGTGCACGTTGCCCGCACCATCAAGTTGCGCCTGAGCGGCGATACCACCCCGCGCTTATTCCGGTACAAGCATTCCGGCAGTCTCGCCACCATCGGCAGACGCGCGGCCGTCATCGATTTCGGCTGGCTCAAAGTGCGCGGGTGGCTTGCGTGGTGGATTTGGGGGCTCGCCCATATTTATTTCCTGATCGGGGTGCGCAACCGACTGGCGGTCGCCCTCAGCTGGCTGTGGATTTATGCCACCGGCAGCCGCAATGCCTGCCTGATCACGCAAGGCGAGAGCCGGCCGCGGTCGCCCGAGACGCGGCCGCGGTAGCATGGGCGTCAGCCGTTGAGTAGTTTCAACATGGCCGGGTGATAGCGTTGCCCCGCGGCAACTCCGTGGGGCGCTACCGTCTCGATGCGTTGCAGTTCTTTCTTGCTCAAAGTGACTCGGGGGGCCGCGACGTTCTCCTCCAGGCGCGCGAGGCTGGTGGTGCCGGGAATGGGCACGATGTCCGGGCCCTGCGCCAGCAGCCATGCGAGCGCCAATTGCGAGGGCGTACAACCCTTCTCCTTGGCGATGAGATTGATTTGCTCCAACACCGCCAGATTCTTCGCAAAATTCTCGCCCTGGAAGCGCGGGGACTCGCGTCTCCAATCGTCGGGGGCGAGATCTTCGATATGGCGGAAGCGTCCCGCGAGAAATCCCCGGCCCAACGGGCTGTAGGGCACGAACCCGATGCCGAGTTCGCGAACGATGGGCAGGATTTCATCCTCCGGATCTCGGCTCCACAGCGAATACTCGGATTGCAACGCGCTGATCGGGTGCACCTTGTGTGCGCGCCGCAAAGTGGCGGGGCCGGCTTCGGACAGTCCGAGATAACGCACCTTGCCTTGTGCGACCAATTGGGCCATGGCACCCACCGTTTCTTCGATCGGTACCTTGGGATCGACACGATGCTGGTAGTACAAGTCGATGAACTCGACGCCGAGTCTTTTCAGCGATGCTTCACAGGCGGCGCGCACATAGTCCGGGCTGCCGTCGACCCCGCGGACCGTACTGCCCGGCTCGCGCACGATGCCGAACTTGGTGGCGAGCACGACCGAATCGCGCCTGCCCTGCAATGCCTTGCCCACGGTGCGCTCGTTGGTATGCGGACCGTATGCATCGGCGGTGTCCAGGAAAGTAACCCCGAGCGCGAGAGCGCGATGGATCAGCGAAATGCCCTGCGCCTCGGTGGCCCCGCTGCTCGAATAGAAATCGGAAAGGCCCATGCAGCCCAAGCCAAGTTCGGACACCACCAAGCCCTGCCTGCCCAATTGACGCGTTTTCATGTCGCTGCGCTCCTGGTTCAAATGCCGGCTGGGTGCCGACGCCATCATCCTGCTCCTTGCCACTCCCCAGATAAATGGGGACAATCTTCATAGTTTATGAAGTATTGCTTCACAATGAGGCCTGCCTGAGCGCCTATCCCGTCGGGCCGGAACAATTGCCGGCCGTCGCGGCGTTCGCCCGCGTGGCGCAGCTCGCCAGCTTTTCGAAGGCGGCGGCGGCGCTCGGAGTCAGCCCCTCTGCATTGTCGCAGACCATTCGCGCACTCGAAGCCCGGTTAGGCATCCGCCTCTTGAACAGAACCACGCGGCGGGTCGGCGTCACGGAAGCCGGGGCGCTCTTCCTGCAACGCGTCCTGCCGGCGCTCGAGCAATTCACCACTGCCTTCAGCGAGCTGGATGAACTGCGGGGCAAGCCCACGGGTATTCTGCGCATCAGCCTGCCGCGCATGGCCATGACGACCATCGTCCTGCCATTGCTGCGCGATTTTTGCGGCGCCTATCCGCAGATTCGACTCGAACTGATCGCCGATGATCGCTTCGTGGATCTGGTCGGAGAAGGCTTCGACGCCGGAATCCGCTTGGGTGAGCGCCTGGCGCAGGGCATGATCGCGGTTCGTGCCACGCGCGAACAGCGCAGCGCGGTCGTCGGCTCACCGGAGTACTTCGAGCGCCATCCGCGGCCGCTTCAGCCCGCTGATCTGCACCGGCATCAGTGCTTGCGTTTTCGCTTCAGCAGCGGGGTGATTTACCGATGGGAATTCGGCCGTGCCGGCCAGGAATTCGACATGGATGTCGACGGCCCGCTGATCTGCAATGACAATGCGCTGATGCAGGCGGCCGCGAAACAGGGGATTGGGCTTGCCCATTTGATGGAGGATCTGGTGCGCGAGGACCTGGCGAGCGGAGAGTTGGTGCGGGTATTGAAAGACTGGTGCCCTCCTTTCCCCGGCTTCTACCTCTATTACCCCAGCCGTGCCCAGATGCCCTTGAAGCTGCGCGCCCTGATCGATTTCCTGGCGGCGCGGCTGAGCTGATCCCAACATCCCCCCGGGGTGCCGGTAGGATGTCGGTTACCCACCTCCTGGTTCGTCCTAGAGTGAAGAGGAGCCACATGCTGTATGCCGCCCTGCGGGCCAATCGTAGTTTCGAATGAATGACCCGGCGTGGATCAACGCTGCGCTCATCTCCGCCCGCCCTCAGGCGATCGCCGCGTTGCTGCGCTACTTCCGCGACATGGACACGGCCGAAGAGGCGTACCAGGAAGCGTGCCTGCGCGCATTGAAAAACTGGACCCAGAACGGGCCGCCGCGCGACCCCGCGGCGTGGCTCATTCTGGTGGGCAGAAATGCCGCGCTCGACGCCACGCGGCGCCAGCGCAAGCAACTGCCCCTGCCCGCCGATGATGCGCTGTCGGACCTCGAGGATGTCGAGGCGCAGCTGGTCGAGCGGCTCGATGGCGCCGACTATCGCGATGATCTGCTGCGTCTGCTGTTCGTCTGCTGTCATCCCGATCTGCCGGCGACCCAGCAAATCGCGCTCGCGCTGCGCATCGTTTCCGGGCTCACCGTCAAGCAAATCGCACGCGCATTTTTGGTGAGCGAGAGCGCCATGGAGCAGCGGATCACGCGCGCCAAAGCGTGCGTGGCCAGGGCCAATCTGCCGTTCGAGACGCCGGGTGCGGTGGAACGCGCCCGGCGTCTCGCGGCGGTCGCCACCATGATCTACCTGCTCTTCAATGAGGGCTATTCCGCGACGGGCGACACGGCCAGCATGCGCTTTGCACTGTGCGATGAGGCTATCCGTCTCGTCCGCCTGCTGCTGCGGCTTTTCCAGAGCGAAGCGGAGATCCTCGGATTGACGGCGCTGTTGCTGTTGCAGCACTCACGGACCGCCGCGCGATTGGATGACAGCGGGCAAATCATTCTCATGGAGGACCAAGACCGAAGCCTCTGGAACCGCAGCATGATCGACGAGGGACTCGCCCTCATCGACAAGGCCATGCGGCATGCGCAACCCGGGCCGTATCAGGTGCAGGCGGCGATCGCGGCATTGCACGTGCGCGCGGCAACGCCCGACGAGACCGACTGGCCGCAAATCGAACTCTTGTACGCAACCTTGGAAAGACTCCAACCTTCACCGGTCGTGACGCTCAATCGTGCGGTCGCCCTCGCCAAGGTGCAGGGACCGGCGGCGGCGCTCGCGCTCATCGAGCCGCTCGCCGAAAAATTAGCGGGTTACTTCTACTATCATGGGGTCAAGGGCGCGCTGCTGCGGGATTTGGGAAACGCCGGGCAAGCACGCGATACCTATAATCGCGCGATTGCACTGGCCAACACGGCGGCGGAGGCCGCGCACATCCGGCTGCAATTGGATCGCTTGATGTCGGACGGCGTCCCACCCGAGCGTCCTGGCAGATAGTCAAACCACGAGGAGAATGCCATGCGATTCATGATGCTGATGATACCGAGAGGATACGAGACGGCCGCGCCGGACGCGGTGCCGGATGCCGCACACGTGACGGAGATGATGAAGTACAACGAAGCTCTGAAGAAAGCCGGCGTGCTGATCACGTTGGACGGACTCCATCCGCCGTCGACGGGCGCACGCGTTTCGTTCAAATCCGGCAAGCCGACCGTGACCGACGGACCGTTTACGGAGTCGAAAGAGGTCGTGGGCGGCTACTGGATAATTCAGGTCAAGTCGAGGCAAGAGGCTCTCGACTGGGCGTCTCGCTGCCCGGCCTTGGACAATGAAATCATCGAGGTCAGGCAGGTGTTCGAGATGACCGACTTTCCGCCCGATGTGCGCAAGGCTGCCGAGAATTTCGATCTGATACAAAGGCAATGAGGTTTCCTCGCGTACGTCCGCCTGCCGGCGCGGCGCGGCGCCCATAGGTAGACGTACGCGCGGCCGCGGCGCGCTGCATAATGCGGGGCGTGCAACGTCATGTGCAACGGGATGCCCTTTCGAGGGATGCATTGAAACGCAGCCGGGTCTCCGCAGCGACTCTCGGCGCATTTGCGGCTGTACTCGCACTCGTCGCCATGCCCTACGCCGCACGGAGCGATTGGACCCTGAGCGCAGGGGCGGACGTTCGGCACGACAACAACGTCGGGAACGCGCAATCCTCGTCCGACATCGTCGCAGATTCGACGGTCGACGCCCGGCTCTCGATTTTTCAGCTATTTCCGCTGGACGACGGCTACAGTGTGACGGTCGGCGGCGACCTGAGCGGCGAGGCATTCCGTAGGCTCACCGGGCTCAACCACGGGTCCCTCGACGGGACGGTCGCGCTGAAGAAAAAATGGGGGCTCGGGGCCTTTGCCCCATGGGCGCGTGCCGGGGTATCGGCCGGGCGATCGAGCTACGACGACGCCTACCGCAATGCCTGGGATTACCGCGCGGCACTGGCGTCGGGCCGGCGCGTGGACGAGCGTTGGAACCTCTGGGCCGAATATGCGTTCGAACGCCGGGCCGCAGGCACCCGGCCGGAAGAGGTGCCCGGCGTATCCGGCGACGCGTACAGTCAAGACAGCCACAATGTCGGAGTCAATGTGGACTACTCGCTGAATGAGAACACTTTTCTTGCGCTCGGCTTGCTCGGCCGCCACGGCGATGTGATCTCGACGACCCGAGGCAGCACGCAGATATATGAGGCCTCTCGGGCGCTCGCCGAGGATCCGGCATTCGGGCCGGAAGCCTATGCGTACAAACTCACCGGCACGACGTATGGGTTTCGGTTGGGGATCAATTACTCCCCGTCCCCGCACAGCTTGCTCGGGTTCGGATTCGAGCGCGTGGAAACGCACGCGGACGGGGGCAACCGCTACACCAAGTCGATTCCGGAAATCACCTGGGACTACCGCTTCTAATCCATGAACCCATTACGCGCAGCATTGGCGGGTGTGATCCTGGTCTCGAGCGTAGTGCCGGGGCAGGCCGCTGAACTCCGTGTTCTGGTGAAGGATCATCACGGAAAATTGGTCGCGGACGCGGTCGTGTCAGCCACGCCGGTGGACGCCAAAAACGCGCAGCGCGCCAAACCTCCGGCGGATACGGTCGATCAACTGGACAAGCAGTTCGTACCCTACGTGAAACCGGTTTTCATGGGCTCGAAGGTACGGTTTCCGAACAGCGACCATATCCGGCACCAGGTCTATTCCTTCTCCCCCGCGAAGAAATTCGAGCTGCCCTTGTATGGAGGCACGGACGCGCCGCCCGTCGTGTTCGACAAACCGGGAGTCGTGGTCCTGGGCTGCAATATTCACGATTGGATGGTGGGCTACATTTACGTGTCTGAAACTCCCTTTTTCGCCAAGACCGAGGCAGCGGGACGCGCGACCATCGACGATATGCCGCCGGGTGAATACACCGTGCGCATCTGGCATCCGAGCATGGAGCACGGCGAAGAGACCACGGCTCGGCGCGTGACCTTGAGCGCCGACGGTTCCGCGAACCTGGAGTGGGAGGTCGGTCTAAAACCCGCCTTCCGAGTCCCCCGCGTATCGGGTGCGGCATCTCCGGGCTATCCTTAGCTCGGGCGCGGACGCTCGCTATCACGCAAACGCTTGAATGCCGGTCTGTGCCCTTCCCAAGATGAGCGCGTGAATGTCATGCGTGCCCTCGTAGGTGTTCACCACTTCGAGATTCACCAGATGGCGAATGACGCCGAATTCGTCGGAAATGCCGTTGCCGCCCAACATGTCGCGGGCCGCGCGCGCCACATCGAGCGCCTTGCCGCAGGAATTGCGTTTGAGCATGGACGTGATTTCGACGGAAGCGGTCCCCTCATCCTTCATGCGCCCGAGGCGCAGGCACCCCTGCAACGCCAGAGCGATTTCGGTTTGCATGTCGACCAGCTTCTTTTGAATGAGCTGATTGGCGGCGAGCGGACGGCCGAATTGCTTGCGATCCAGCACATATTGCCGCGCCGTATGCCAGCAGCTCTCCGCCGCGCCGAGCGCGCCCCAGGATATGCCGTAGCGGGCCGAATCGAGGCAGGTGAACGGGCCCTTGAGGCCGGTGACGCCGGGCAACAGGTTGTCCTCCGGCACGAAGACGTCATCCATGAGAATTTGCCCGGTGGTTGACGCGCGCAGACCCACCTTGCCGTGTATGACCGGCGCCGCCAGTCCCTTCCAGCCCTTCTCGAGAATGAAGCCGCGGATCACGTCATCGTCGGTTTTTGCCCACACGACGAACACGTCCGCGATGGGGCTGTTGGAAATCCAGGTCTTGGCGCCCGACAGGCGATAGCCGCCGCCGGCGCCGCGCGCACGGGTGATCATGCTGCCGGGGTCCGACCCATGATCGGGCTCCGTCAAGCCGAAGCAGCCGATCGAATCGCCGCGCGCCAATGCCGGCAGGTATTTCCGCTTCTGGGTCTCGGTGCCGAAGCGCTCGATCGGCAACATCACCAGGGACGATTGCACGCTCATCATGGATCGATAGCCCGAATCGATGCGCTCGATCTCGCGCGCGATGAGTCCGTAGCTGACGTAATTGAGGCTGCCGCCGCCAAATTCCTCGGGAATGGTGGCGCCCAACAATCCCAAATCGCCCATTTCTTTGAAAATGTCCGGATCCGTATGCTCGCGGCGAAACGCATCGACGATGCGGGGCGCCAGCCGGCCTTGCGCATAGTCGCGCGCGGCGTCTCGGACCATCTTTTCCTCGTCCGTCAATTGCTCATCGAGCAGGAACGGATCGTCCCAGTGGAAGCTCCCACGTGCCATATTCCAGCCTTTCGTCCTCGCGTAGGAACCAAGCATCGCATAATCTCGGAGGTCGGTGTGCACATCCCCGCGGGGCGATCTAGTTGCGAGCCAGCGCGTGTTCGATGCGGCGATCCGGCACGAACCAGGCCAGCGCCACCAGCAAGTACAGAACCTGGGCCAGCAGAGGCGAGCGGAATGCCGCTGCGGCGCCGATCAAGTAAATGACGGGCGAGAGTTTGCCCTTCCAATCGGAGCCGACCGCCTTCTTGAGCAGCGAGCCCGGCCCCTGCGCGCCTATGATCACTTGCTGCAGAATCCGATACGCAAAAGCGGCCATCAGCAGCACGAGCCCATAGAGCGCCGAGGGGGCCGCTGCCAGATGATTCTCCCCAATCCAAGCCGTGGTGACGGGAAACAACGAGAGCCAGAACAGCAGATGGAGATTGGCCCACAGGATTCGTCCGGTCACCTCCTCGCAGGTCTGCAACATGTGATGGTGGTTGTTCCAGTAGATGCCGACGTAGAGGAAGCTCAGCACGTAGCTCAAAAAATTGGGAATCAGGGGTACCAGCGCCTCCAGGGTCGCGCCGTGCGGCACCTTGAGCTCCAACACCATGATGGTGATGATGATGGCGATGACGCCGTCGCTGAATGCTTCGAGCCTGCCGTTTCTCATATCGGGTCCCGCTATGCTGCTTGATGCGCAGCGCCAAACGAACGCATTCACCGTGTCGGCAAAGTCCTACACGGGCAAAATCCCGTCGCACAGGGGGCGGCCGGCGTTCACCTACATCGGCCCCGAGGCAAGCGGCTCTACCGTAGAGTTGATTCAACATCCTAGGAGAGTTAGATATGCAGAGTAATACCCCAAAGCCTGAAACGCAGAAGAGTCAGCAGGGCCAGGGTGGAGGCCAAGGCGGCCAGCAGGGTGGTCAGGGCGGCCAGCAGGGAGGTCAGGGTGGTCAAGGAGGCCAGCAGGGTGGTCAAGGAGGCCAGCAGCAGGGCGGCCAACGGAATCAACCCGGCCAGCAAGATCAAGGCAGCCGCGAAGGCGGAGCCGGTCAGCAAAAGGGTGGCCAGCAAACGGGCACCCGGCAACCCGGCGGCGGCCAGGGCAATGACAACAATATGAGTCGCAAGGAAGGCTCCAAGTAGCTATATGGGGCGAGCCGGCGGCAGATGCGTCGGTCCGCCCCGATTACAGGGAGCGTCGCATTGAGAGGGAGCAATGAAAAAGGAAGACGTAGTACTTCCGGAAACTCACGGCGCGGGAAATATACCTAGCGAGCGCAAGCCGTCTCGCAAAGTGACTTCAGTGAAATTGCTGGTGGCGGGCGCCATCGGCCTGCTGCTCTATTGCGCGCACGTCGCGTTCGTGCCCGTCGCGTTGGCGCTGTTGTTGGCCCTCGTACTGTCCGGCCCGGTCGAAGGCCTGCATGGCTGGCGGGTGCCGCGCGGCGTCAGCGCCGCGGTACTCATGATTGCCATTCTGGGAATTTTTGTCGCATTGGTGAATTTCGTCTCGATACCCGCGCAGCAGTGGTTCGCCGCGGCTCCGCACACGCTTCGAGTCATCGAGAGAAAAATACGGCCGATGGAACAAATCATCGGTCGAATCGACCAGCTGCGAAATTCCGCCGGCAACATCGGCAGCGCCGCTCATTCGGCGCCGCAGCCGACGGTCGCGGTTCCGGAGACAAACGGATCCGTCACGTTGCTGGACGCGACACGCGGCGCCGTGCTGAGCAGCGTGACCGTCATCATTCTCACCCTCTTTCTGTTGGCCGGCGGTCCGCCGATGCTGGCGCGAATGACCTCCGCGTTCGCCAGCGACCTCAACTCCGCTCACATCATCGACATCATCGAAAAAGTGCGCCGCGAGGTCGGCCGATTTTACGTGACCACCGCCTTGATCAACGTGGGCCTGGGATTCGCCACGGCATTGGCCATGATGTGGTGCGGAATGCCGAACCCGCTTCTCTGGGGCACCATGGCGGGGCTGCTCAATTTCATTCCCTATGTCGGTTCGACCACCACGCTGATCGTATTGACGGTGGTGGCCTTCGTGTCCTTCGACGGACTGGGTCGCGTGCTCGCGGTGGCCGCCAGTTACCTGGCTCTGGCGACCATCGAGGGGCAGTTCGTTCAGCCCCTGCTGGTCGGGCGCCGGCTACGGCTGAATCCCATGCTGGTATTCTTGGCTTTGTGGTTCGGCGGGCTCTTTTGGGGCGTCGCAGGCGTCATTTTGGCAACGCCCGCTCTGGTGGCCCTCAAAGTCGTCGCCGAGAACGCCAGCGGCGGCCGGCCGCTGCTGAATTTCCTCAGCCCTACGCATGGAGTCGAGCCGACCGACTCAGCAGCCGATCAATGAGTCGGGCCGTTTGCGAGTCGGTTCCATCGGTTCTGCCGGCGCAGCGGATGTAAATCGCCGGCATTCAGCTCTTCGCTGCTGTAGGTGATGATTTTATTGCCCGCCGCATCGAACACATCGATGCGCCAGTGAGGTTCGGCCGCGAGCAGATCGGAGGCCACGCTGAGCAGCTGATCCGGATTGCGGTAGGGGCCCTCGGCGATGCTTCTGCCCGCGCCGATGTACCAATAGCCATCGGCATTGCCGTGCACCGCCAACACCGTTTCGCGTTTCTCAGCCATGGGGGCGAATTTTGCACTCCTGGCAATTATGTTATGTAGGCGAAACTCCTAAAAAGATGTCAGCGCGGCGCAAAGGCCCCCCATGCTTGATCCACCAGGTAGGCGTGAATGGCCTCGGCGTCCGCCCGCGACAGCACATCATCCCAGCGGGCCATGCCTTTTCCGCGGTAAGCACCGCGCAGGACGATTTCGTAGAAAATCTGATGCGTCGGCGCGGACAGGCGCCTCAGATCCGGCAGAAGCCCATTGCCGAATACGTGGCACCGGGCACAGAACCGATTGTAGAGAACCTCGCCCGCCGCGATCTCTGCCTGCGACCCTTCGCGGGGCGGCGGTTGCGGGAACGGCGTGGGAATCAGGGGCGCGGGCTTTACCGCTTCGGCGCCGCCGAGTTTGAAAGCGACGATACGGCCGGCATTTCCGTAGCGCTGCGCGGCGCTGTCCTTGGGAAACGGCATGAACAAAGTCCCGCCGCCGTAGCCCGCCATCACCGCCACGTATTGTTCACCGTTGACCCGGTAGGTCATCGGCGCCGCCATGATCGAAGTGCCTATGTCGATTTGTTTCAACGGCTTGCCGCTATCGGCGGCGTAGACGTTCAGGCGGCCCGCGGCATCGCCGCGGAATACGAGATTTCCTGCGGTCGACAGCACGCCGCCATCCCAAATGCCGCCGCCGGTCTGCTCCCACACCACGCGCCCGGCGACGGGATCGAACGCGCGCAACGCGCCGCGCGATTGCGCGGCCTTTGGCACCTTGCGGGCCAACTCTCGGAGCGGCGGCAGGGAACCGAACAAGGAGGCCAACCCCTGCGGGTCGTAATCTTCCGGCATCACGCCGGTAACGTTGAAATTGCCGTCGACGAGGCCGATGCGCCGCCGCGTGGTGTCGATGTACACCATGGGCGCGTCGATCACCGGAATATAGACGAGGCCGGTCGCCTCGCTGAAAGACATGGGCTGCCAGCTGTGCGCCCCCGTCATGGCAGGAAACACCAGGGCGGGATGTCGGCCATAGTCCGCCGCGGGATTGCGTATCGGCCGGTGCGTCTTCGGGTCGAGGCCCTTGGTCCAATTGACGAAGGAGAACGGATGCGCCGACAGCAATTCCCCGTCGGTACGGTCGAACACGTAGAAGTATCCGTTCTTGGCTGCCTGCATCAACACCTTGCGAGGGCGCCCGTCGATGTCGCGGTCGGTCAGCACCAGCTTCTGCGTGGCATCGTAGTCCCAACCATCGCCCGGCACTTCCTGGTAATGCCACGCGAGTTCGCCGCTGCGGCCGCGAACCGCCAAAATCGACGCCGCATACAGCTCATCGCCGCCGGGTGCGTCCTTGCCGATCGCATAGGGAGAAGGATTCGCCGTGCCGAAATAGACCAGATCCAGATCGGGATCGTATGACAATCCGTCCCATACCGAGCCTCCACCGCCGGTCGACCAATCGTAACGGTCATTCCACGTGGCGAGCGCGGCGTCGAGATGCGGCTGTTCTTGCGGACCCTGCTTCGGATCGCGAGGCACGGTAAAGAACCGCCAACGAAATGCACCCGTGTCGGCGTCGAATGCAGACACCGAGCCGCGTGCTCCCTTGAAATCCGCGCCGCCGTTGCCGATGACGACGAGATCGCCGGCAATGAGCGGTGCGCCCGTGACCGCATAGTGAAAGTCGCCGCTGCCTCGCCCCGCCAACGTATCGACCTTCCAGATGAGACGACCGGTGGCGGCATCGAGCGCGTGCAGATAGCCATCCAACGAAGCGACGTACACTCGGCCCTTCCACACCGCGACGCCACGGTTCACCACGTCGCAGCATGCATAGCGGCCCCACTGCGCATCCACCCCGGGGTCATACACCCAGGCCTCTCGACCCGTCGCGGCATCGAGCGCATAAACGCGTCCCCAATTGCCGGACGTGTACAGAATTCCGTCGATGACGACAGGCGTTGCTTCCAGGCCCCGGCGGGTATGCAGCGCGTAGTCCCACGCGATTCCCAGTCGAGACACGTTGTGATCGTTGAGCAGGGACAGGCGTGAATAGTATCCGCCGCCGGCGTCACCGCCCGGCGTGAACCATTCACCGGGCTCGGCCGCTGCCCTCGCGAGCCGTGCCGCATCCACCGCGCCGTAGTGATTGGATGGCGCCGGCTCGCGAGCGGGTCCGGGCGCCTCATGGCGCCCGCAGCTCGCCAGCAGCACCGCCGCCATGGCCAGGATGGCATATCGAGGTGCGCCCATCGCCTTCAACCCTGCATTCTGAATTGTGCGGCTGCGGCGTCGATATCGAAGGCGCCTGCGGCTATTTTGCGCATCCACCGCGCCGTCTGCAGAGCCCCGCCGAATGCGAAGAAATGCGGTGCGGCGATTTGCGCCGGCACAGGATTCGCCAAGAGGCGCAGCAAGTGTTGGTCCGGACTGGTTGCCAAATCCGACGATTGCGCCGCCGCGCTGAGATTGCGCATCAAGGCGCGCATCGATGCGCCGATGCCGCACTGGATGGCGAAATGCATCAGCTTTGCAATCGGTGCAGGGCCGGCGATCCCGACGCGCACCGGTAGATCAATCCCTCGACGCACGAGCTCGCGCGCCCAGAGCCTGAAGGCGCCGCCATTGAGTCCGAACTGCGTGACGATATACATGCTCATTCCGGTGCGCGCAGCAAATGCCTGCTTTGCTGCGAGCGCCTCCCACAGTAAGGCCGAGGCTACCGCGCTGTGGCCTTCCGGATGCCCCGCGATGCCGATTCGAGCGATGCCTGATTCCTCCAAGATCCGCGACTCGAGGACATCCAAGGTCCCGGAAAATTCGCCGATTGGCCGCGGCGCGTCGCCGGCGATCAACAAAATGTCCTCGACGCCGCCTGCGCGCAGTTCCGCCAGCGCGGCGCGCAGCATCTGGGAATTCGGGACGCGCCGGACCGCGATGTGCGGCGTCGCTACAAATCCCGCACGGCGCACCGCGAGTGCGGCATGGATCACCTGAGCAAAGCTTGCGTTCGGCGTATGCGCGACGAAGACGGCCGTGCCGGCCGGGAGTACGGATTTGAGTTCGGCCAGGCGGTTCTCCTCCGAGGGTGTAATTTCGGTGGAGGCACCTCCCATGAAAGACACGATCCGACCCTTCAGGTCGTTCGTCGCAGGAGCCGCGCGACCCGGTTGGCTGACCTTGACCATAGACGTACTTTCGCGACTCGGTTGACCCAATATAATAGACTGCGGGTTGCGCCGCCCCGAAAGTGTTGGAGATTTTGTGTACGCCATCGAGTCCCAAGCTGCCCCACTCGATGAAACGCACGATCCGCGGGCGCGCAGCTGGGAGGATTCGGCCAATCGTACCGGCTGCGAATTCCCCATCCAAAATTTGCCCTTTGCCGTGTTCCGTCGCGGCGATTCCGCGGACGAATTTCGCGGCGGCGTCGCCATAGGCGATCAGATCGTCGACCTCGCCGCCCTGGCCGAGCTCGGGGTGTTCGAGGGGCAGGCCGCACGCGGGATTCAAGCCGGCGCACGCTCGTCGCTCAACGCGCTGATGCAGCTTGGGCTGCCCGTTTGGAGCGCGGTGCGGCGCGCCCTGTTCGAAGGCCTGCGCGAAGGATCGAGCCTGCAAACCCGCCTACGGAGTTGTCTGGTGCCGCAAAGCGCCGCGCAATACACATTGCCCGCGCAAATCGGCGATTACACCGATTTTTACACATCGATTCATCACGCCACGGCGGTTGGCCGAATGATGCGGCCGGACAATCCCTTGCTGCCGAACTACCGCTGGATCCCGATCGGATACCATGGCCGCAGCTCGTCCATCGGCGTGTCGGGGCAGACATTCCGCAGGCCCCAGGGCCAGCGCCTTCCGCCGGGCGCCGCGCAGCCCGTCGTTGGCCCGAGTACACGGCTGGATTACGAGCTCGAACTCGGAATCTTCGTCGGCGCCGGCAACGCGCCGGGGACGCCTATTCCGATGGCGGACGCCGAGACGCACATTTTCGGGATGTGCCTGCTCAATGACTGGTCGGCACGCGATCTGCAAGCTTGGGAATACCAGCCTCTGGGTCCGTTTTTGGCGAAGAATTTCGCGACGACAATTTCACCGTGGATCGTCACGCTGCAGGCGCTGGCTCCGTTTCGCGCTCCCTTCGTGCGGCCCGAAGACGCACCCCCGCCCCTGCCGTATTTGAACTCCCCCTGGAACCGCGATGCGGGGGCGATCGATATCCGCCTCGAGGTGCTGATTCAAACTGCGGCCATGCGCGAAGCACAGGAGCCGCCGCACCGGCTTTCGTCGACTACGTTTCGCCATGCGTATTGGACGGTCGCGCAACTCGTCGCGCACCACACGATCAACGGTTGCGACCTGCGCGCCGGCGACCTGCTGGGAACCGGCACTCAGTCGGGACCCACCCGCGCCGAGGCGGGGTCCTTGCTCGAGCTCAGCGCGGGCGGCACCCAGCCAGTCCAGATTGGCCGGGAACAGCGTACCTTCCTCGAGGACGGGGACAGCGTCATTTTTCGCGGCTGGTGCGAAAAGCCCGGCTTGGCGCGAATCGGCTTCGGCACTGCACAAGGCCGCATACTGCCTGCCTCGTAAAAGTTGACGGTCTGACAAAAATATAGGGGTTTTTCCTACACCGCGAAACGGCGGGCTCGTAGCAAGATCGGTGTTCTCTCCATGCAACGGCTTGCGGAGAAGAGCATGCACATTTTCGTCATCGGTTTGTTGGTGCTGGGATTCGTCTTGGCGCTGCTGTTTGGCCTGTTGCGCGTGTTTCAGGATTTGGCGGAGCGGCCTTCTCATGGCGAGCCGGTATTTCATGAGCCGGGTCCGATCTTTCACGACCAGGTCGCCGATTACCGAGGAGAGGCTAGATCGCAATTTGCCTGGCAATCTCGATCACATTTTCGGGCGCCAGATTGAACCGATCGACCACTTTCACCGAGTTGCGGTAAAGAAACGCGAACAGCGTCAAGCGCCAGCCTCTCATGCTGGGGTTTTTGTGTTTCTGCACGATCAGATCCCGAGTTCCCACGAACAAGGCCTTGTCGAAATCCACCGCCGCGTCGAGGCCGCGAGCGTCGCGCAACGCGCGCCGCAGGTCTGGGATCTCAAAGAACCCGAAGCGCGCGACCAGGTGCCACAGTCCCTCGCCGACATTGTCGACGACGGTGCAATGAGCGCCGGCAATGCGCGGGGTGCTCTCAAATTGAACGCTGAGAGCGATGGCGTGCGTCGGCAGAACCCCGGTGAAATGCGCATGCGCCATGATGAGCCCCGATACCTTCTGCGTGCTTCTGGTCAGGAAAACCGTGGTGCCCTCCACCCGGGGGATGGCACCTTTCTTGAGATCGGACAAAAACCGGTCCACGGCCTCCGTGGACTGCATCAGCGTCGCGCGTATGGCCTCGGTGCCCGTGCGCCATGTGGTCATGACTACGAACAACACGGCGGCGAAACTCAAAGGCAGCCAGCCGCCCTCCGCAATTTTTAAGAGATTCGCCAGGAAAAAACCTCCATCGACGATGAGGAACACGCCGCTGATCGCAATCGCGACGACGATGGGCCACCGCCACACGTGGCGCATGGCGCGATACAGCAAGCCCGTGGTCAGCAGCATGGTGGTCGACACCGCCGTGCCGTAGGCGCCGGCCAGCCGATCCGAGCTGCCGAATGCCACCGTGGTCGCGATCGTGGCGCTCATCAGCAGCCAATTGACCACCGGCACATAGATCTGGCCGTAGATCCGATCCGACGTCTGCCGGATCGCGACTCCCGGCAGCCAGCCGAGCTGCATGGCTTGCCGGGTCATGGAAAACGAGCCGGTGATGATGGCCTGGCTGGCGATGATCGTGGCCAGGGTTGCCAGCACCACGAGAGGATAGATCGACCAAGACGGCGCGATTTGAAAGAAAGGATTGCCCGTGACCGTTCCCTTGTCCATCAGAAAGGCAGTCTGTCCGGCGTAACTCAATAGCAACGACGGCAACACGATGCCGTACCAGGAACACCGGATCGGGCGCTTGCCGAAATGGCCCATGTCGGCGTACAGCGCTTCGCCGCCCGTGATGCACAGAAACACGCCGCCGAGCACCAAGAAGCCGGCGCTCCCCGAGCGGACCATGAACCGGACGGCGTACCGCGGGTCGAGCGCGGCGACGACGCCGGGATGATGTGCGATCGACACTGAACCGAGCACCGCGATGACGGTGAACCAGAGCAGCATCACCGGCCCGAACGCGCGGCCAATCTTCTCGGTTCCGAAGCGCTGCGCGGCGAATAAGCCCAGAAGAATCGCCACCGTCATCGGCATGACGAACGGTTTGAACGCAGTGGTGAGCACGTTGACGCCCTCGAGCGCGCTCAACACCGAAATAGCCGGCGTGATGACGCCGTCGCCATAGATCAATGCCGCACCCAGCAATCCCATCCCGGTCAAGAGCTTGAGTCCGGGCGTAAATCCATTCGCACCGATGAGCGACATCAACGCCAGAATGCCGCCTTCGCCGCGATTGTCGGCACGCATGACGAACACGCAGTACTTGATCGAGATCGTGACGATCAAGGTCCAGACGATCAGCGAGAGCACACCGAGTGCGCTGTGCGGGGTGAACTGCCCGCCGGTGGCCTGCACTACGGTTTGCAAGGCGTACAAAGGACTCGTCCCCAGATCGCCGAAGACCACGCCCAATGCGCTCAGCATGGCCAATCGGACGGGCGGCACCGGACGGTGCGCCGCTCGGGATGAGTCGTGGCTCGTTGAAGATTCGCGAGTGGTAGGGGAAGTCGCCATGGCGCCGGTATTTGCTGGTTTGCACAATGACGGTAGCAGGAAATTACGGCTGTAGTCGGACGAATGGCATCGCCGTAGGCAATCTCCGACACCGCCCATCAGCGCCGCGTCGGTGAACGTGCGCGTGGATCAGAGCCTCAGCGCTTAGCGGCCCGCGGTATCCTGTTTTAGGGCATTCGCGGCGGAACTCTCGGGCGCCGGCGCCGGAACGGCAGGCGGGGCGGGAGCGGCGGCAGGAGGCGTGGCGGCAGTGGCGGCCGCCGGATCGGCGGACGGCGCCGCGCCAGGTTGAGGTGCGTTCGGGTCGTCGGCCGCGAGCGCAACGGTGGCGATCACTCCATCCGCTTTCTGAAGCACTTCGCGCGCGTAGTCCCAGTGAATCGCAACCGTGGCGTCGCCGACCGCCGTGCGCAGCATATCGGCGAACTGATCGATGTTGGGCTCAAAGCTTTGCCCCTGCGCATCAACCGGAGGGTGCGCCTCCAACAATAGCTCACCGTCCACCCAAGCGACCTTCACCGGTTGGTTGATGAGGCGCACCTCGGTGCCTACCGCAATCAGCGGGAACAAAGCGGCGACGTCATCCGGGTACATGCGGATGCACCCGTGGGTCACCGCAAGTCCGACGGCGATCGGATTATTCGTGCCGTGGATCAAATACGTGCCGTTCCCCGCGGCCAGGCGCATGGCGAATAGTCCGAGCGGATTATCCGGCCCCGACGGCACGGACGCCGGCAGGGGATCGCCCGCTTCCGCATGCTCCTTGCGGACGGATTCCGGCGGATACCATACGGGATTCTTCTGCTTGCCGATCACGTGAGTCGTACCCAGCGGCGTGCGCCAATCCATCTTGCCGATGCTCACGGGGTAGGTGATGACCTCGATCGGTCCGCCACGCTTCGGCTTCGGATAGTAATACAGCCGGTGCTCGGGAAGATTGACGACGATTCCCTCTCGCGGTCCGGGCGGCAGAATGTGACGGCCCGGAACGATGAGCGTCCGACCGGCGCCCGGCAGCCAGGGGTCGACGCCCGGATTGACTCGAATCAGTTCCTCAGATCCCAAGCTGTACTTTCTGGCAAGGTCGTACAGCGTGTCTTGATAAACCGTCTCGACGGTCTGATCCTCGCCGACCACGGTCGCGTCTTTGCTCGAGAGCGTATACACGGTGGCCTGCGCACTGTCCACGCTCGCGAGTGCCAGGAGGGCGGCTAACCCCGCGGCGATGCCGCTGAATCCGCCCCGTCGCACCAATTTCTTTCCGACTACTGAACATTCCACGCGCCTAGGGTACCACGCGCGGCCGCAAACGAAGAATGTGCGCGAGACCCAACGCAGCAAGGCCGAGCAGCGCCAGGCCATCGAGCGCGCCGCCGTGACCTCCGCTGGACGCCGCAGTCGCCGTCAAGTTCACCGAGGTAGGCTGCGACGACCCCGCGGCGTTCGCGCATCTCAAGGTGTAGGTATCAGCGCCCGCCGCGGTCGGTGTCAGGCTCCGCGTACCGCTGGTCGCCATCGCGCCGCTCCAGCTGCCCGATCCCGTGCAGCTCGTCGCGTTGACCGCCGACCAGGTAATCGAGGTGGTGCTGCCGACCGTGACGGACGTGGCTGCCAATGTCAGTTCGGGCGCCGGGGGCGCGACCTGCGGTATGAGCGCGATAGCCGCGTCCGCCTGCACGAAGCCGTAGCCGGAGTCGACATTCGGTGTGGCCGATGTCATCGGCAATGCGCTGGTGCGCAACGCTTGATAAATTTGCGTGGGCGTGACGGCCGGATTTGCCTGCAGCATCAGCGCTGCGATGCCGGCCACATGCGGTGTCGCCGCCGAGGTCCCGAAGAAATTCGGATAACTGGGATTGTTCTGGCAGGCTGTGATCGTCGTATTGAGCTTGCCCCCGGCCAGTCCATTGCTCGCCAGCGTGTAGCCCAAGAAGGTGTCATTGCCGCCGTCAGGCCCCACGAAATCCGGCTTCTGACGCACGACCGCCGCGGCGAGGCGAGTGCCGGAGGCATCGAACAAAATCGGTGCGCCGCCTTCGGACGAGTAGTCCTCGATCTGCGCAGGAGTCGTGCCGCAAGCCGGCGTGTCGAAGTAAAACGCAGCACCGACGGCAGCCGCACCCGCGGCGCCGGGGTGTCCCTGCAGCGTGGCATTCGACGTGGCGTTCGGAAACGCGGCAACCGTGATCGACGCGCCGTTTCCCTCGATGGCCACCTTGATGCGCCCGGGTGCCGCAGTGCCGCCGACCAGCCCGACCTGGATGTCCACGGTCTGTGCTGAAGAATTGCCGGCGGCGTTCGCCGGATTACCGATGATCATGACCTGAACAGGGTCATGCCCGGCCGAATTTGGACCCGAGCAAACGGTCGGCGTCAAATTCTCGCTGTAGATGATGTCGTTGCCTGACACGCCGGTGAGGCACAGATCGAGGCGGCTGGTAGCACCGCCGCTGTTGGGCGCGCCGGTCACATAAGGTTGGTCCCATTCCGCTACCACCGCAACGAACTCGCCCGGGAACAGCGCGGGAATGTTCACGGTCAACGAAGTGGCCGTAGTCGTGCCCGACGAATCGAAGTTCAACAGGTACTCGCCCGCAGTCGGTGCGCTGCTCGACAACGTGGCGAAGCTTGGCGCGGCATTGTCGTAGGCCAGCGTTCCGTCGTTCCCGGCGGCCGAGAAGTAGGCGACGCCGCTCGCTTCCACCGCATCGATGGCCTGCGCGACGATGCCGTCCTGGAAGAACGGCTCATCGAAGTAGCCCACGTCGTCTGCGATGACGCGGGCGCCCGCGCCGCCCGTGGACACTGCGGCAGCCAGCTTGCCGATCCCGGCGGCAAAATCCGCCTCGCCGTTGTCCGCCGTGTAGAACGCGAGACTCGCGCCGGGTGCGACATCGTGCACGATTTGCAGCATCGCGCGGCCCTCGTCGCCGAAAGGCAGCTGCAAGGGCGCACCATAGTTCATACAGTCGCCCTCCGCGAGCACATTGACGGCCGACGGCAAATCCCCGGTCGATATGTCGGTGGCGGCCGACGCCAAAAATCCGTTGTTCGCATAACCCGCCGCACCGGAGGGGGTGAGGTTATTCCGCGCATACACTGCGTAGCAGTCGTAGCTGTCCGAGAGCACGCCGACGATGACACCCGCACCCGTGAGCGCGTTGGCGGAGCGCACTACATCACTGTGCTGCACGAAGTCACCCTGCGTGCTCACCGCGCCGGCGCGCGTACGCGCCATGGCAGCGCGAATGGAATGAACTTCGGCGCGGCCGGTAGCGGCCTCGAGCTGCGTCACGGGCAGCCAGCCGCTGACGTCATTCGAGTAGACCGAGGGACGCTGCAAGCCCAACGCGACCAAGGCCGCTTTCAATTGCTGCGGGTCGCCGCGCGTGACCGCGTCGATGAGTACCAACGGCGTCGCACCCGCCGCGGCCTGTTTGAATCGCACCGCCGGAGCCAGCGATTGCAGATCCTCGACGGCGTGGTCGGGACGGGCCAGGGCTGCATGCCGGGACAAATCCGCGAGCGCGCCATCGAATTTGCCGCCGTTCGCGCTTTGGCGCTGATGCGCGCTGCGGCTGCCGAATGCGTGCAGATGCGCCGTCCCGGGCCCCGCGCCCGGCCGCAACTGGGAATGCCGCCAGGTTGAGACGGCCGCGCCTGCGGCTATCGTCGTGAGTACGGCCGCGATGCCGATTGTAAAGAAACGTGAAGCCATCCGTGGTCTCCCTTTGCCACAACGAGTCCCGTGGATGAGACTAGCGTGGCGCGGATAAGTTTGACACTAAAAAGGAATATGAACCGCGCCGTGTGCGGCTACGATAGGGCATGAGAACGGCGACACGAAACCGGCTGGCTGGAATGACGGTCGGCCTCAGTCTCTGTTTGGGATTGACCTGCGCTGCGGCGGCGGACCGCGCGAAGGTGCTGAATGTCTACGCCTGGCCCGAATACTTTCCGACCGCCCTCATCGCGAAGTTCCAGACTGAGACGGGAATCCACGTCAATTACGCCGTTCTCGATTCACCGCAGACGGCTGAGACCATCTTGTCCGTCGGCCGCTCGAACTACGACCTCGTCACCATGAATGCATCGCCCGAGCTCGCGCGCGAAATTCCCAAGGGATTTTGGAGGAAACTCGACCGGGCGAGCCTTCCCAATGCACGCAATGCCGACCCGCAGATCATGCAGCTGCTGAATTCCATAGATCCGGGCAACCAATACGCCGTGCCCTGGATGTGGGGAACGACCGGGATCATTTACAACCCCGACAAGATCAGAGCGATCATGCCGAACGCGCCCCTCGACAGCCTCGACATGATTCTCAAGAAGGAAGTCGCCGCCAGGTTTTCCGGCTGCGGAATCAGCATGCTCGACTCCTGGGGCGATGTTCTACCCATGGTGTCGCGCTATATCGGCCAGCCGCGGCTTTCGGCCGCCAAGGCGGACCTCGACGCCGTCATGGCAAAGCTTCAGGAAGTCCAGCCGTACTTACGGCGAATTTCCACCGCGGGCTACTATCAGCAACTCGCGGAGGGAGATCTGTGTCTCGCCATCGGCTACTCCGGCGATGCCATGGTCGCACGCCGAATGGTGAACGAGTCGCACGGCAAGGTAACCCTCGAGTACTCGTTTACCCGCGAGATGGTTCCCTTCTACATCGACAACATGGTCATCCCCGCCGACTCGCCGAACCCGGCCGCGGCTCAGGCGTTCATCAATTTCGTCATGCGGCCGGAGATCTCGGCCTCGGTCACGCGCTTCATCGGCTTCGCCACCGCGAATGCGGCGGCGCTGCCGCTGCTGGAGCCGGCCGTCCGCAACAACACGCTGATCTATCCGCCGCCGGCGACTCGCAACCGCTTCGAACTGCAAAAAGTCTACACGCCCGAGGAAACACGCGCATTCACGCGCGCGTGGCTGCTGTTCAAGTCGGGACTCTGATCCGCATGCGCCAGGCTGGGATAATCCGTGTAGCCCTCCGGGCCGCCGGCGTAGAACTGCGGGACCTTCGGCTCATTGAGCGCCGCCCGCAGCGCAAAGCGCTGCGGAAGATCGGGATTGGCGATGAAGAGCTTGCCGAACGCCACCGCGTCGACTTCGCCGGCTTGCACCGCTTGCTCGGCGGTCTCGTAGGTGAATTTTTCATTCGCGATATAAACACCGCCGAACGCCGCTTTCAGCGTCGGACCGAGACGGTCGGGTCCGATGTATTCGCGTGCGCAGATGAAGGCGATCTTGCGCTCGCCGAGCCGCCGTGCCACATACTCGAAGGTGCGCGGTAAATCGGCGTCGCCCATGGAATGCGAATCGGCGCGCGGCGCGAGATGCACGCCGACTCGGCCGGCGCCCCAGACGGAAATGGCCGCGTCGGTCGCTTCCAGCATCAGCCGGGCACGGTTCTCGAGCGAGCCGCCATAGTCGTCGGTGCGCAGATTGGTGCTGTCTTGCAAAAACTGATCGAGCAGATACCCGTTGGCACCGTGCAGTTCGACGCCGTCGAACCCGGCCAGCTGAGCGTTCGAGGCGCCCTTCCGAAAATCCTCGATGATCCCGAGAATCTCCTTGCGATCGAGTGCGCGCGGCGTGACGAAGGGCGTGGGCGGGCGGATCAGGCTGACATTGCCTCGGGCGGCGACGGCGCTCGGCGCCACGGGAAGGGCCCCGTGGAGGAAACTCGGATCGGATACCCGGCCCACGTGCCACAGCTGCAAAAAGATTCGGCCGCCGGCCTCATGCACGGCTCGAGTCGTGAGTTTCCAGCCCTCGACCTGTTCCGCCGACCAGATGCCGGGGGTATCGGCGTAGCCGATCCCCATCGGGGAGACCACCGTGGCTTCGGAAATGATGAGACCGGCGGAGGCGCGTTGGGAGTAATACTTGGCCATCAAGCGATTGGCGACGCGGCTCGTACCGGCGCGGCTGCGCGTCAGCGGCGCCATGATGATGCGGTTCGGAAGCTCGAGATCGCCGACTCTGATTGGATCGAATAACGTGGTCATTTGGGTTCCGTGTTGCTGGGACGGCGAGCCGCTCGGTTCGCCGCATAGTTCATTAATATTGAACTATAGAAGTATGATGAATGCAAGTTTTGCGCTATTCTCGCGCGCATGGGGCGCCCTCTCACTCATCCGCACATCGACGACGTGACAGTTGCCGCCATTTTGCATGCTCTCTCAGATCCCGTGCGCTTGGGGATAGTCAGCAAGCTGCTGAGCATCTCGGGCGGAATGAATTGCACGGAAATGACGCTGAAGCTCAAGCTCGACATGCCGAAATCGACGTGCTCGCAGCACTACCGAATTCTTCGAGAGGCGGGGCTGATCGTGAGCGAACGCCGGGGCGTGGACCTTTCGAGCCGCGTCCGCGCCGCTGAATTGGAGGCGCGATTTCCCGGCCTCCTGGCGTCGATTCTCAAATCGTACAAGAAAGAGACGTCGCGCCTACGCGCTCGCTCGGTCGCGGCCGTTACCGGCCGCTAGTTTCACCGGCGGCGCGGCTTGCTGCGCCGGTATCGGATTGCGCAGCGGGATGACCGTCTCCAACACGACCGAGGTGCTCGAGTCCGCGAATGTCGTCAGCCGCTGCAGGATTTCCGAGAGTTCTTCCACCGAGCGCGCAACCACGCGCGCGATCATGCAATCGTCGCCGGTAACGCTGTGCATCTCGATGACCTGCGGCATGGCGCGCGCCGCTTCCGTGAGGCCGCGCTTATGGGAGGGTGTGGCACGCAGCCGCACAAAGGCGCTGACGTTGAACCCCAGGCGTGCATGATCCACGCACAGCATCGCTCCACGTACTATGCCGCGCTCTTCCAAACGGCGCACCCGGTCGGCGACCGTGGGTTGCGAGATGCCGAACTCGCGCGCCACTTCGGCGTAAGGACGGCGCGCGTCGGCGTTTAGAGTTGCAAGGATTTTCAGATCAAGTGCATCCATGATTAAATCCCTTATGAGCCGGCGATTTGATTAGTAAGCTGCAACGCTCAAATATCTTAAACCGTGTAAAGACCAATGGATACACCGACGTTATTATGCGGACCATGCAGGAACCAAGTTCGCCAAGGCCGTCCGGCTGGCTCATTGCCGGGTGTTTGCTGGCGGTCTACGTCATTTGGGGCACCACCTACTTCGCCATCAAGGTGGGCATCGAAGGGACGCCGCCTTTCTTCCTGATCGGCACGCGCTTCCTCTTGGCAGGAGGGCTATTGCTGGCTTGGCAGGCAGTTCACGGCCGACCCATGCCCACGCTCAGACAATGGCGGGGCGCCGCCCTGCTGGGATTTCTCATGCTCGTGGTCGGGAACGGCGGCGTCGCCGTCGCGGAACGTTGGGTCAGCTCCGGGGCCACGGTGGCGCTCATCAGCGTCATGCCGCTCGCCACGGCGCTATGGTCCGGGGCTTTCGGCCAGTGGCCGCGGCGCATGGAATGGTGCGCAATCGCGCTGGGCGGCATCGGCGCTGCGGTCATGCTGATGGGGCGGGATCTTCAGGGGAACATCGTCGGAACTCTCATCATCCTCCTTGGCACGGCCTGCTGGTCGCTGGGGACCGTTTTGACCCGCCGCGTCGACGTTCCTCATGGACCCACGGGCTTCGGGGCCGAGATGCTCGCAGCGGGCGTAATTGCACTCATGCTGAGCGCGTTGCTCGGCGAGCACTGGACATTGCCGCATTCTCCGCGGGTTTGGGGGGCTTGGGGCTATCTCGTCGTGTTCGGCTCCGTGATCGGATTCTCGGCATATCGCTTCGTCGTTGAGCGCGTCTCCCCGACCCTTGCCGCGACCTATGCCTATGTCAACCCGCCCGTTGCCCTGTTCGTAGGCTGGTGGCTCGGCAAGGAGTCATTCTCTTCGAACACCTTGCTGGGGTTGCCGATCGTGCTCAGTTCCGTTGCATTGCATGCCTGGATCCAAACACGCGAACGCGGCCATTCGATGCAAGTTCCGGTCGCAGCACCCGCCGTGCAATCGCCCACGGCTTCCTAAGTCGGGAATTTGCAACCTCGGAACCCGCCGCTTGTCTACGTAAGTCCCAATGCGCCGTGCGTCGGGGCGAGCGGCGCGGATGCAATCCAGGAGTCAGGAATGAGAGGAACTTTGGTTGCGGCGTGGTCCGGAATAGGCTTGGGGATTCTCGCCGCAAGCGCCCCCACATTCGCCGCCGACGCGACTGCCGGCAAGACATTCTTCACGCAGCAATGCGCCATATGCCATTCGGTGGAACCCGGGGACAACGGCGGGGCGCAGGGACCCTCTCTCATCGGCGTGTACGGCCGCCATGCGGCAAGCGCTGGGGGATTTTCGTACACGGCGGCGCTGCGTGCCGCGAATTTGACCTGGGATGCGCCTACCTTGAGTCGATTTCTGGCGTCACCGACGACGGTCGTCCCCGGCTCTGCCATGGTGATCGCCGTGCCCGATACTTCGGATCGCGACAATCTGATCGCCTATTTCCAACATCTGGCGCGCACCCAATCCGCTGCCGACGCCTCGAAAACCGCCGCAGCCGGCGGCTCACCGTCTACCCCGGCAGTGCCGGCCGCGAGCCTTCGATCGGCGGATTGGAGACAGGACGCCCCGGGGCGCGCACATCGCATCGACGTCGCCACCCTGCCCGCGCCGTTTGCCACTCCCTCGGCTCGCAATGGGCCTAAGCTTATTGCAAGACCGGCCAATGCGGCATTGGCATTACCGCCGGGATTTCATATCGAGCCCTTCGCTGCCAATCTCCAGGGTCCTCGCAAGATGCTGGTCGCGGCCAACGGCGACATCCTGGTCAGCGAAACCGTGGGCGGCCGCATTTCCGTGCTGCATCCGACTCCTGACGGTACCCGCGCGGCGGGCACGGATGTTTATTTGCAGGGACTCAAGCAGCCGTTTGGCCTCGCGTTCTATCCGAACGCCGACCATCCGCAGTGGTTGTACATTGCCGAGACGAATCGCGTGACGCGCTACGCGTATCGCGTCGGCGATGTAAAGCCCAGGGGCAACGCGCAGAAGGTGATACCCGAGTTGCCCAGCGGTGCGGGCCACTTCACGCGGGATATTGCCATCTCGGCCGACGGCACGCAGCTGTTCGTGTCGGTGGGTTCCGCTTCCAATGTCGCCGAATCGATGTCCAAGAAGACGCCGGACGAGATCAAAGCGTGGGACATCGAGCATGGTGTCGGCGCCGCTTGGGATCAGGAGACCGATCGAGCGGCCGTATTGGTATTCGATGCGGCCGCCCCCGCCTCCGGGAAGGTCTACGCCACGGGTTTGCGTAACTGCGTGGGCCTCACCGTGCAACCGGCTTCGGGGGCACTGTGGTGCACGACCAATGAGCGCGACGCGCTCGGCGACGATCTGGTTCCCGACTATTCGACTCGAGTGGAGCGCGGCGGTTATTACGGATGGCCGTGGTACTACCTGGGTGCGAACGAAGATCCTCGATTGAAGGGCGATCGGCCGGATCTGCGCGGCAAGGCGCTGGTGCCGGACGTGCTCTATCAGGCCCATTCCGCCTCGCTCACCATGACTTTCTACACGGCGAGTACGGGAAAATCGGCATTTCCGGCGAGCTACGTCGGAGATGCCCTGGTCGCGTTTCACGGCTCCTGGAATCGCAGCCTGCGTACGGGTTACAAGCTGGTGCGCATGCACCTGAAGAACGATCAGCCGGTCGGCGACTATGAGGATTTCCTGACCGGCTTCATCGTCGATAACGGCGACGTTTGGGGACGACCGGTCGCTACCGTAGAACTCAAGGACGGTTCGCTGCTGCTGAGCGACGACGGCGCCAATGTCGTCTATCGCATTTCGTATGTACGTTGAACTTCGCGATCCACGGCGCCCGGCAAAACTATAGTTTTTGCACGATCACCCGGCCTTGCGCGTTCACATAGATGTGATAGCGATTGCCGTCCTTGCATGAGGCGGTGTAGTCGCTGTCGCCATTGCGTTTCGACTCGATCAGTCGATCGCAGGGCATTCCTTGCAACGCGATGGTCGCCTTGAGATCCGCGCCGAGCGATGCGTCATCAGCGGCAGCAAAGGGAGCGGCGCCCAGCACGGTGACCAAGGTCAACGTGAGAGCGGAAATGCGCAGTGCCATATTGTCTCCTTGAGGTCCAGTTAGATTTTTGCGAATTTGTCGGGATCCGCAAGAATGCTCCAAATCGCCTCTCGTGAGGAGGAGATGGCCGCCGCGAGCGGCGGGTCGCCGTCTTGAAGCAGTGTGAGCACCTTGAGCAGCAGCTGATCGTAGCGCTGCCGCAATTCAGGGGTCGGATGCTTGTTGGGGCCTTTGTACAAGACCCGAAACGCGTTGAGCAGATCGTCAACCTGATTCTTCAGCGAGAGTTTCGTGAATACGCCGATGGCGTTCGTCTGCCGGAGGCGCTGTTCCAAGTCCGTCAGATTGAGTGTCGAGGGCGCGCTCGAGGGAGGCGCGCTCGAGGGGCGCGCGCTCGAGGGAGGCGGTCCGGATGAGGGTACAAGTGCCGAGGTTGCGGGTGCCGGTGGCGTCGCCGGCGGTACCCGTGACCCGGAAGGTGCCGCCGCACCGGTCTGCTTGGCCGGGCGAGAATCAACGGATGATTTCGCTTTGGCGGAACTCGAGCGAGGCGCCGGACTTACGGGCGGCGGTTGTGGCGCCGCGGTGTCGGGAATCTTGGCCGGCGTCGAACTTTGGTCAGCACCGTTGTTAGCCGGTGGCTCGGGCTTACTTGATGGTGTCGATGTCGGCGGCGGGACGGATGGCGACGCGGAGTCGGATGGCACGGGAACTTGTGCGCCGCGCGAGCCCTCGCTCGTGGAAGTTCCCTTCATCGAAGCGCAGCCCGAGACCGCGAGAATGACGAGAAATCCAGCAATTACCGCTCGGCGCATCGACGGCTCCCGGGGAATCCCCCAATCAGGACTGGTGGTCGAACGACGTCACGCAACGCAGCCCCGGATGATTATCGCTCAGTTCTATTTTCGCGTTATGCA
>DASYFQ010000266.1:0-5752 GCA_036498345.1 Steroidobacteraceae bacterium | reverse complement strand
CTGCTTGCTCAGAGGCAGGCAGAGAACGGAGCGGACGCGATTGTGGCGCAGGTACTCATCGGCGGAAAACGCGTTCTGCGCCGAGGCGTCGTCCAGGATCACACTCTCCTGTGTCCGCACGACGTAGTGGAGGACCGACTCGGGCAGGTCCGACGCTGAGACGCTCGTTTGGCGCAGGCGCACGGTGATCGTGTCGCGGCCGGTTGCGGCTTCCGCCTCGAGCCGCTGCGCACCACCGTGTGGAACAATCAGCAGCCCGCGCTCCGCGCCCGCATGTTCGAGCGCGGTTCGCATGAGCGTGTCGATCAATTTCTCCAGAACGATCTCGCCCGAGACCGCCTGCGAGACCTTGATGACGGTTGCGAGATCCAGGTGTTCGACCGAGGCCCCGATCGTGGTCGTCGGACGAGTCGGCGACAGTTCCTCCCGCAGGTGCGGGTAGGACTCATCAAGCTGCCGCACCTTGCCGTCGGCTCCCCAACGCAGGTAGCAATACCGGGCGTTGCGCAGGTACGCTTGGGCGATGATCTCGAAGCCACGTGCCGCGTAGAACCGCGCGGCGAGTTCGCCGGCGATGCCTTCGTTCTGGATGAATCCGTGCTCCCTCGCCAGCCGGATGGCCTCTTCGTAGAGACGCTCGGCGTCGAGGTGCCGCCCTTCGATGCGGGCGATTTCGGCGCTGACCAACGCCGTGCGATCGGCGAAGTTCTCAGGGCAGTGATGCGCCCAGATCTCGAGTTGCCGATGATGTGCGGCCAGGGCTTCCAGGTGCAGAGGACGCTGGTCGGCCGAGGTCGCGTCGCAGTACGCCGCTCGTGCAAGGGCGGCGTGGAAGCGGTACTCGGCCACCTCGAAGAAGGACGGCGAGGTCCACAGCAGCCGTTGCGCCTGCAATTCTGCGTCGATAGCGGACGCATAGTCGCCTGCATAGAATCGCGCCTGCAACTTGCGGATCCAGTACCAACACGACGGGAGTGCGAGGCGCGGATCTGCTTCGAAGTGCTGTTCGAATCGCGCCTCGTCGAACTGCGCATCGTTGAAGGAGTTGAACGCCGGCGTCAGACCCCGGAGAGTAAGGATGAGCCTCAATTGGCTGCTGATGATGTCAATGACCAGACCGAACCGTATCTTGCGCGCGAATGCGAGTCCGGCCTCGGCTTCCCGCTGGATGTCGGGCAGCGGCTCGCCCGAAGCGAGCAGGTTGGTGATCAGATTGTTGCAGCTATAAGCCGCAAAGGTGAGGTCGCCGATCTCGTTGGCCGTGTTGAAGGCGCGCCGCACCAATGGGCGGCCGGTCCGGACGTGCCTCGTCCAGGGATTGACGAGATTGCCGAAGGACATGTAGACACGAGCCTTGAAGCGATCCAGGCCGCGCCGCTCGACCAGTTTCAAGCCCAGCTGGCCAAAGCAAAACGCCGTCGGGTAATCGTTGAAGTGCGGGCCCAGGATCATCCCGAGCCAGACATAGGCGAAACACGACGCGCCGCTGTTGCCATGCTCGAGACTGATGTTCGCCATGCGGCAGAGGACGAGGCAGAGCAGATTATCATCCGTAAACAGAGCCGGCGTCACGACTTGGGCGAGGACGTCGAGAGTGGCGCGCCACTCCGGGTGGCTCATCAGCCGCAGGTCCACCAGCCCCTCGACGGAACCAGTGCCAATTCGCCGCCAGATCTGATCGTATTCCGCCCGGACCTCTTCCTTCGTCGGGTGAGGCGACCATTGCACGCCGATGCGTCGGAGATATTCGAGGCACAGATCGACGCCGCGGTCGCTGCGGTCCAACGTCGTGTACAGCTCCAAGCGCAGGCACGCCACCGCGGCACCATCAACGAGGGTCGCGGTACGGTCCGCGAGCATGGCGAGCCGTTGTTCTGCGATCGGCAACTGACTGCTCAGAAATTCGCACTCCGCGCGGTGGAACTCCAGCGCAAACATGAGCGGATAGCAGTGCTCCCAGCTCTCCTCCGTCAGCAGCCCGCGGCCTGCGGTAAAATAGTTCAGTGCTGAAGCATAAGCGGTTGAAGTCTTGGCTCGCTTTCCCGCGACGAGATTGAAGTCGGCAACTCGTTGCAGCTCTTGCCGCGAAGTGATCAGCCCGGCGCCGCGGTTGAGCTGATTCACGATCTCGAAGATTCTGTCCTCGAGGTTCTCTGCGGCCGTCTGCCCTGCCAGCAACCTGCCGATCCGAAGATGGATCGCGGCACGCTGGCCTTCCGGGATGAGTCCGTAGGCCGCCTCCTGGACGCGGTCGTGGAGGAACACGTAGCTGCCGGCCTGGCGCAGGATCAGCCCCGTACGGACGGCATCCCAGAATGCCGTGTGGATCTCGTCTTCAGGTACCCCGTGAACCAAGGTCAGAGTGGCGATCTCGGCCACATTCCCCAGGCAGGCAAGTTGCTGGAGTCGTTCCTGCGTAGTGTCGGGCAACCGCTTCAGCTTCCCGACCATCAAATCCACCACGTTGTCCGTGTAGCCTTTGGCACGGATGCGCGCCAAGTCCCAAGTCCAGGCGGCGGCGTCCGCTTCGAAGGCAAGCAGCTTCTCCTCGGCCAGCGCCGTCAGGAATTGGATCGAGAAAAACGGGTTGCCCAGCGTCTTGTCGTACACCAATCGGGCAAGAGGCTCGGCACGCGCGTGCTCACAATGCAGCGTGTCTGCGACGAATTGAGTTACATCGTCGAGGGAGAGCGGCGCGATAACGATCTCACGCACCACAGCCTCAGTCCCGCGAATGGCGTCCAGTGTCTGCGTCAAGGGGTGAGACGCGCTGACCTCGTTGTCGCGAAACGCACCGATGATGAGAAGGTGTCGAACGTCAGGGTGCGTGACGAGGTGCTCGAGCAACTTGAGGGTTGCCGGGTCCAGCCACTGGAGATCGTCGAGAAACACGGCGAGCGGATGCTCCTTGGCGGCGAACGCCGCCAGAAAGGATCGGAACACCATGTGAAAGCGACTCTCGGCCTCCGTGGCCGGGAGCTCGGCAACCGGTGGCTGTTTCCCAATGACGAACTCCAGCTCGGGAAGGAGGCTCACGATGAGTTGACCATTCGGGCCGACCGCCTCCCGGATCGCGTTTCGCCAACGCTCGACCTCTGCCTCACTCTCGCTCAGGATCTGGCGAATGAAGGTCCGGAACGCTTGAGCAAGCGTCGCATACGGAATATCCCGCTTGTACTGGTCGAACTTCCCGGAGATGAAGATCCCGCGCGGCTGGACGATGACTTTGTGCAGCTCATGGACGATCGAGGACTTCCCGACCCCGGAGTAGCCGGAGACGAGAACCAGGGCTGGTGTGCCCGTAACGACGACCTGATCGAATGCGGCGAGCAAGATCTCGCGTTCTCGATCACGACCGTACAGTTTCTCGGGCATCAGAAGTTGATCCGACGTGTCGTGGGCGCCGAGGGCGAACATATCGATCCGTCCGCACGCCTGCCATTCGGCGAGGCAGCGCCTGAGGTCGGACGCGACGCCTGCCGCGGTCTGATAGCGTTCCTCGGCTGTCTTGGCCAGGAGCTTCATGATGATCGCGGACAACGGCGGCGGCACCTCCTTCAGCCGCTCGCCCGGCGTCACCGGCTGTCTCGCGATGTGGCAGTGGACCCACTCCATGGGATCGGAGGCGGTGAAGGGCAGACCGCCGGTCAACATTTCATAGAAGGTGACACCGAGCGAATAGAGATCGCTCCGGGAATCAATGGAACGATTCATGCGTCCGGTCTGTTCGGGCGCCATGTAGGCGAGCGTCCCGGCGATGAACTCCGGGGGTTCCGGGGACTGGCGCTCGCGCGGCACTCGCGAAGCGATGCCGAAGCCCATCAACCAGACCTGACCGGTCGCGGCGTTCACGAGTGCGTTGGCGGGCTTGATATCCTTGTGGATGAGTCCGTGCCGGTGTACCCCGTCGAGCGCGCACGAGAGTCCGATGGCGAGACGAAGAAAGTGTCCCGGCTCCATCGGTCTTCCAACCAGTCGGCTCAGCGGCTCGCCGCCGGGGTCCTCGAGCACGAGCGCCGAACGCCCCTGGTACGCCGAGAGCGCGAGAGGCCGAACTGCCCAGGCGGGATCCAGTTCGGCCCGCAACGAATATTCGTGCTCCATTCGGTGAAGACTACGTGGATCGGTGTGTTCCCGGACCGGCGCGACAACAAGCGTCGAGTGCAGGAGCCCGTCAATCGAGCTCCGGTGCCCGCCACGGTAGAGGACGAACTCGCCATCCTCGTGAAGCGTCTCATGCCCGCCCACGGCAAGGTCCGGTATGGCGGTCTCCAACTTCGATTCCATGCGGTCCTCCGCAAAATGAGCGTCACGGTGATGACGACGCCCGATGTGGTTCCGCCCCGGCAGTCCAGGATAGAAGGTGTAAAGGCTTCGATCAACCCGTTAGGTCCGCCGTGGACGCAGCGCTCCAGGCGGGCGGCCGAAGCGTCGCCTGAACGCACGGCTGAATGAACTCTCCGACTGGTAGCCGGCCTCAGCGGCGACCTCCGCCAACGCCAGGCTGGTCGTCGTGAGCTTCCGGCTGGCGAATTCGAGTCTGAGCTCGGTCAGGAACTCGAGCGGAGACCGTTGCGCCACTCGTTGGAACATTCTCACGAAACTCGCGCGCGAGGCGTTGGCGCAGGCTGCGAGCTCGTTCAGGCTCCAGTTCCGCGCAGGCTCCTCCAACATCGCCTTTACTGCCTCGGCGAGTTGCCGATGCGCAAGCAGACCCAACAATCCCTTGCTGGCGCCCTCACGCCGCAGGTGGATGCGCACGACCATGACGAATAGGGCGCTTGCCAGGTCGGTCGCAATCGCGGCGGCGCCCGCTAGATTGGCTTCGATCTCCCCCTGAATGGCGGACATGAACATTCGTAGCCGCGAGGCATCGGCCCCGTCATCTGCCGCCGAGACCACGATGGCATCGGGCAATGCTGCCAGGATCAGATTGGGGTGCGCCAGATCGAAACGCAGCCGGCCGCAGATCAGCTGAGTCTGCGGCTTACCCTCGATGTTGGTCTTCAGTTCTACCGGTCCGAAGGGCTGCGAGCGAATACCGAACGGCCCACGCGCATCGGGCGCAGTCGACGCGCTGCGCACGACGTGAGGCGTACCGTGGGGCAGAACGACTATGTCCCCAGCGGCAAGCTTGATCGTTCGGACCTGACCGCTGAGCTGGAGGATGCAGCCGCCTCGCGTGACCAAATGAAATGGCGCCCACCGGTCTGTCTCGGCGGCATGTTCGGAAGACCATTGCGCGCCAAACCGACACAACTGCTGCAGCTGCGGTGTTACACGCAGCAGCGGCGCCACGCTGCTCAACGTATCGACCGATCGCTCGGGATTCATGCACCTGACCCTCGAATTGATCTTCCCGGCCATCGAACTGAGCCGCGCGGACATTCGCGAAAGCCTGCGCGTGGCCCATATTGACGCTGACCGAACGATTTTTGGAGAACACTGACATGATGCTCGACTGGAATGAATATCGTAAACAACTGGCAACCGGCGTGAAACAGGTCGGACAGCTCACTCCCGACACCGTCAAGGGATATGTAGAACTCAGTTCGGCCGGAAGCAAAAAGAATTTATTGGGACCCAAGGTCCGCGAGTTGATATCACTCGCGGTCGCCGTCACCCTGCGTTGTGACGGATGCATCACGGTCCATACCGATGCCGCACTGCGCCATGGCGCGACGGAAGAAGAGATTGCGGAGGCGCTGGGCGTAGCCGTTGCAATCAATGCCGGTGCTGCGCTCGTTTACAC
>DASYFQ010000265.1:0-6030 GCA_036498345.1 Steroidobacteraceae bacterium | reverse complement strand
GGCGCGGCTCTTCCGGAATGGCGCGGAGGTGCAAATTGCGCCCGGGGCGGTCGACGCAGGCGAGGTCGTCTATGTCCGCGCCGGCGAGGAGATCCCGGTCGACGGCACGGTGTTGGCGGGCAGCGCCGACGTACATGAACCCCTGCTGACCGGGGACTGGCGGCCGCGCCTCGTCGCGGCCGGGGACTCCGTGAACGCAGGATCCACGGCCGTGGATGGCGCCTTGACGGTCTGCGCGTCGGGCGTCGCCGAGACGCTCGCCGACCGGGTCGAGCGCTTTGCAATCGAGGCTCGCGACCGCCGGGCGCCGATCGAAGCGGTGGTCGACCGCGTCATCGCGATCTTCATACCGGCAGTGCTGCTGATTGCGATTGCCAGCGGCTGCTCGTGGGGATTGGCTGGCGATTGGGAGCGGGGGCTTCAGGCTGCGCTTGCGGTTCTGGTCGTGGCGTGTCCCTGCGCTTTGGGGATCGCCACCCCCATGGCTACCACCATCGCGCTGTCCATAGCGATCGGGCGCGGTTGTCTCGTACGCAGCGGTGCGGTGCTGGAAACTCTGTCGCAGTTGCGTGTGATGGCATTCGACAAAACCGGCACCATCACGGTTGGCCGGCCGCAGGTCGTCGAGTACCGCGCCTCAGCCGGCGCGATCACGGGAGCCGACGAGAGTATGAGCCTCGCGGCCGGCGTGGAGCGGGAGGTGAGCCACCCATTCGCCCGAGCACTCGTCGAGGCGGTGCTGGCGCGCGGCGAGTCGGTGCCCGCGGCGACCGACGTACGCGTGACGGCCGGCGGCGGCGCTCGCGGTCGCGTCAATGATCACCGCGTCGAGGTCGGCAAATTGTCGTGGCTTGCGGCCTGCGGAGTCGAATTGCCCGCTGCATCGGCGGTCGAGGCCGGGTCGAGTGCGGTCGCCATTGCGATCGATGGACGTCTCGCCGGCGAATTGGTTCTCGAGGACCCGCGGCGGCCCGAAGCGCTCGAGGCAGTGACGGCGCTGCGCCGGATGGGAGTGTCTTGCCACGTGCTATCCGGAGATCGTCGCGAGGCGGTGGCGCGCGCTGCGATGAGTATCGGCTGCGTGAATTTCGCCGGTGAATTGTCGCCCACCGACAAACCGCAGCGCGTACGCGCGTTGCGCGAATCGGAGGGGCTGATCGCGATGGTCGGGGATGGTGTCAACGACGCCCCGGCGCTGGGCGCCGCGGATGCCGGTATCGCCTTCGGGCCCGCGGCAGACCTGGCCAAGGAGACGGCCGATGTCACGATTCTGCGTGAAGACCTTCTCGAGATTCCCCGCTTGCTCGAGTTGGCGCGCAAAACATTCCGCATCGTCCGGCAGAATCTCGTCTGGGCGTTTGCTTACAACATCATTGCGGTCGTCATCGCAGCCTTTGGTCTGTTGCGGCCGGTCTTTGCGGCCGCCGCCATGGTGCTATCGAGCGTGTGCGTGGTGAATAATTCGATGCGCCTCAGCCGTGCTGCGCGCGGCCGAAATTCGTAATGCATCATCATCGGCGCGGAGCGTGCCGTTATAATCGAATTTATCGTACGCAGCGCCCGGTATTGGCGCCGCTGACCAAGCCCGGGAAGAGAGTGGGAGGTTCGACAATGAAGTATTCAGCCGCAGCGTTTGCCTTGGTTCTCAGTGGTTGCGGCACCATGCCGCCGTGGACGCAGGGACCCGAAGTGAACGAAGCGGAATGTACCGCGTCCTGCAACGCGCATTTCGATCAGTGCCCGCAGATATTCGCCGGATTTCCGGAACGTGGCGCCGTCGAATGCCCCGCGGAACACGATAGTTGCCTGAGGTCGTGCAAGACGCATCACGCGGCTGCGCGTCCGCCCGCAAAGCCCCCGGTTACGGCGCCATCGGTGGTACCGCCTGCCCAGGCCGCCGGTTCCGCCCCGCAAGCCGTACCAGGGACCGCGCACGCGGTTTCGTCAAAGGAAGCGAGGCTCCGTGAGTTGAAGCACCTTTATGAGCAAGGGCTGGTTACCGATGACGTTTACAAGGATCGGCAAAAGGCAATTCTGTCCGAACCCTAGATAGCAATGCAGGTCCAGTAACAGGCGCGGGCTCATCGACGGACGCTGGACGGCGCAGCGTCGACGGCACCGTCAGGCCGCGACGTCCGCACCCGTGGGCGCGAAGCGCCGCAGCACCCGTGCGAGTTCCGCCGGCTGCACGGGTTTGCCGATGATGTCATCCATGCCGGACGATACGCAGCGATCGCGATCCTCCTGGAGCACGCTCGCCGTCAGCGCCACGATCGGCATCGCTGTCCGGGCCAGTTCATTCTCGCGGCGCCGGATTTCCACAGTCGCCTCGAATCCGTCCATGTCGGGCATGTGGCAGTCCATGAATATGAGGCTGTAAGGCAGGCGCGTCGCCATTTGCACCGCCTCCGCGCCGTTGCCTGCAACGTCGACGCGGCACCCCAGGCGCTCGAGCAAACGCACCGCGACCATTTGATTCACCGAGTTATCTTCCGCCACCAGCACGCGTATGAGGTTGGGCGCCGCCGGCGCGGCGATCTCGGCGCTCGCCGGCGATACACCGTCCAGCTTCGACGGCTGCACTGCCGCGGGCAGCAGCGCGCGGAACATGGCGTCGCGTAACAGGCGTGAACGCACGACGGGTTTGGTAATGTAGGCGGAAAACCCACGTTCCAGCAGCTCCCGGGCGCTGCCGAGCTGCTCACCCGATGTAAGAAGTATGAGCCTCAATTCAGCAAACCGAGGATCCGCGTGGAGCATTTGGCCGAGTTCGGCGCCGTCGACGTCCGGCATCAAGTGGTCGACCAGCGCGACCTCGTACGGCCGGCCGGCGGCGAATGCTCGCTCCAGGACGGCAAGCGCCTGCCGGCCACCGTCAACCATGGTGCATTCCGCGCCCCAGTCCGTCAGCTGAGACCCGAGCACGCGGCGATTCATCTCTAGATCATCGACGATGAGAACGCGCCGCCCGGCGATCTCTCCCGGCGCCGCGGAGGACTCCATAGCTTCGGCCACTTTGACGGGCATCGTGAACCAAAACGTCGAGCCGGCGCCTGGCGTGCTGTCGATTCCAATTTTGCCGCCCATGAGGTCGATGAGTTGGCGGCAAATGGCGAGGCCGAGGCCAGTGCCCCCGTAGCGACGGGTCGTGGACGCGTCTGCCTGGGTGAATTTTTGAAACAGCGCCGCCTGGGCGACCTGCGGAATCCCAATGCCGGTGTCGCGCACCTTGATCCGCAGCGAGGTGTTTCCATCCTGATGGATTGCGGCTACCTCGACATGCACGCACCCCAGACTGGTAAATTTGATTGCGTTGCCGATCAAGTTCACCAAGATCTGCTTCAAGCGCCCCGGGTCCGAAACGACACGTTCCGGTACGGCCGGCGCGATCGACAGTCCCAGTTCCAATTGCTTTTCCTCGGCTTTACCCGCCATCAGCGCGACCACTTCCTCGATCGCATCCGGAAGATCGAACGGGATGTTCTCCAGCGTCATGGCGCCGGCCTCGATCTTCGAGAAGTCGAGGATGTCATTGAGGATCGCGAGAAGATTCTGACCGGATCTTTCGATGGTGCTGACGAAATCGCGCTGCTCGTCATTGAGCGGCGTGTCGCGCAACAGGTTGGCGAAACCGAGCACGCCATTCATGGGTGTGCGGATTTCATGGCTCATGGTTGCGAGGAACTCGCTCTTTGCGCGATTCGCGCGCTCCGCCGCTTCTTTCGCGGCCTGCAGGGTTTCCCGGGCCTGGTGCCGCTCCGTGACGTCGGTACAAATCGCCATGAAGGAGGTGAGAACGCCGCCCGTCGAGCGTATCGGCTGAAAATCGATATGCGCCCAGTACGCGCTTCCCTCGCGCGTGTGGTTGAGGACTTCGATCTGGCAGCCGCTTCCGGCGTCCATCGCTGCGCGGAGCGTTGCGCGTGCTGCCGAATCGCTTTGGTCGCCGCAGAGAACTTCATCCTGCTGCCGACCGGCGACGTCGGCGCTCCCATACCCCGTGAGACGCACGAACCCCTGGTTTGTCCACTCTATCCGGCCTTTCGGATCGGAGACGATGACGGCGCTGCCCGCCCGCTCGACAATGGCTGCGAGACGGTTTTGCCGCTCGGCGGCCCGGTCGCCGTCGGAGCGCTCGCGCTGCAGCCGCCGGATGACGGGCTCCAAGATCAACGCCACGACCAGAACGGTGGCGATCAGTTGGCCGATGACCCACAAAAGCAGCGTGTGCTGCTGCGCTGTGGTTTCCGCCGTGAAGCGGGCCGCTAGCTCATCGACCCAGGCATTGGCGGCCGTCATGTAATTACCCTGTTGTGCCGCGAGCCGGCCGAGCGCCGCGGTGCGCTCGGCGAGCGGCGCTCCAGCGGCAGCGCGGGCACTCGCGGCGACGGCGAGCGCTCGAGCATCGAGAGCGTGGAAGTGAACGCATAGCGCATCGTCGGCGGCGCAGATTCGCGCCAGCCGCCGCGCCATGTCGGCTTGCTGCGCAAGCCAATTGGCGATTGCCCGTTCGACGACGTCGTCGGCCGCCGTTTGCGGCGCGTAGGCGTGAACGAACGCGGCGTGCGCAACCTCGGTCGATTGTCCTGAGAGGCGGCCGGCGACGCTGGCCATCTCGCCGTGTCCCGCATCCGATCCGAGAAATCCCTGCACGCCGTGCACGGTCCACATTCTCGCCAAGAACAACAGGACCATCGCCGCGACATACGTGATGCGAATGCGGCGTCCCAGCTGCGTGGCGGCGAGTGTATGCGACTTTGACATGGGTCGATCGGTGTATCGGCTGAACAGGATATTACTTGATCCGCGCAGGTTCTATTGCGGCGGGCTTGGCGGGCTTATACTGGTGACCGTGGTTTGGGTGTTGGGGGTTTACGATGTTTGCGCATAAACGCATCGCTGGATTCTATCGTTTTCAGGCGTTGGGGTCGCTGCTGGTTGCCCTGCTTCCCCTGACGGTGCAAGCCGGTAGAAATTATCAGATCTACGTGTCCAACGAGAAATCGGGGGACGTCACCGTCATCAACGGCAGCGACAATCAAGTGCTCGCCACGATTCCGGTCGGCAAGCGTCCGCGCGGTATCCACGCGAGCCCGGACGGCAAAACCGTGTACGTGGCCTTGAGCGGCACTCCCATTGCGGCGCCGCCTCAGCTGGATGCCAAAGGTAATCCGATTTTCCAAAAGTCCAAAGATGACGATGACGACGGCGCCAAGGCCGATAAATCGGCCGATGCCATCGGCGTCGTGGACGTTGCGAGCAAAAAACTGACGGGCAAGATATCCGCCGGCTCAGATCCCGAGGAATTTTCCCTCAGCAAGGACGGCGCCAAGCTCTACGTCTCCAATGAAGATACCAAAACAGCCAGTGTGATCGGCATCGCTGCCGGGAAGGTGGAACATATCATCGCGGTGGGGCAGGAGCCCGAGGGGGTAGCCACGGCACCGGACGGAAAGCACTTCTATGTCACCTGCGAGGCCGGAGGCGATGTTTATGCCATCGAGACCGCCGGGTACACGACTGTCGGGCATTTCAAGGTGAACGTCCGCCCGCGCACCATGGATTTCTCCCCGGGCGCCGGCATAGGTTTCATACCCTCGGAATCGACCGGCGAATTGAATGTCATCGATACCGTGAATTTCAAGGTGCTCAAGGTCATTACCTTGCCGCCGGGGTCTCGGCCGATGAGCGTGAAGGTGGCCTCCAACGGACGGAAAGTCTATGTCAGCAACGGCCGTGCCGGAACGGTTTCCGTACTCGACGGGCACGCCTATGAATTGCTGAACACGATCAAGGTGGGCGTCCGTCCGTGGGGAATAGCTCTGTCACCGGATGGGAAATTTCTGTACGCGGCCAACGGACCCTCCAATGATGTGTCCGTCGTCGACCTCGACGCCGGCAAGGAAATCGCGCGGGTAAAGGCAGGCTCGAGCCCTTGGGCCGTCGCCGTCGTGCCCACGAATTGAGCGCGGGATGCGGGGAGCGGGTGATTTCCGACGACGAATAACGATGCGGATCATTTTCCGACGA
>DASYFQ010000264.1:0-9708 GCA_036498345.1 Steroidobacteraceae bacterium | reverse complement strand
TCCGTTCACGCCGACTCCATTCGCGATCGGCGCGTCGACGGCTCCTCGGTGTACATCCTGTCGCAGCGCGGCGCGACCGACGAAGCCTCGCGCTGGCTGGCGGAGCGCGAAAACGCGTCCGACTTGATCGGCGGCGTGTCGCTGGACGACAAAGACGACGTGCTCGCCTCGGTGCTTCTGGATCTGTCGCAATCGGCTTCGTTGAGCGCCAGCCAGGTGGCGGCCGAGCGCGTGCTGCGTCAATTGAATCGCGTCGGTGAAGTGCGCAAACCCCAAGTGCAGCAGGCGCGCTTCATGGTGCTGAAATCGCCCGATATCCCCTCGATGCTGGTCGAGACGGCCTATATCTCCAATCCGCAGGAAGAGCTGCGGCTGCGCGCCCCATCTCACCAGGCGAAGCTCGCCGCCGCCATCCACCAGGGCGTGCACGATTATTTCTATGCCAATCCGCCGGCGGGCACGCGGGTTGCGCAGCTCGCGGCCGGCGTAGCGCCGCGATCGGCTCTCGCCACCGTGGGCGACGCGGGCGGCTGACGACCCCCCCGGGACGGCTCGTGCTGTGCGAAAATGCACGGTTTACGAGGTTCCCTTTGCCCATTCAGCTGCTTTCGGACGCACTCATCAGTCAAATCGCTGCCGGCGAGGTCATCGAGCGGCCGGCATCCGCGGTGAAGGAACTCGTGGAAAACGCTCTGGATGCGCGCGCACGGCGGATTGAGGTCGAGCTCGAACGGGGCGGTTGCGGCTTGATCCGAGTGCGCGACGACGGAATCGGGATTCAACCCGAGGAAATTGCGCTTGCCCTGGCGCGCCACGCCACCAGCAAAATCGCTTCCCTCGACGATCTCGAGAGCGTCGCCACGTTGGGATTTCGCGGCGAGGCCTTGCCGAGCATGGCCTCGGTTTCGCGCTTGTCGTTGGTCTCGCGTTCGGGGACGGCAGCGCATGCGTGGTCGGTCGAGGCGCACGACGGAGTGCTTGCGGCCCCTGTGCCCGCGTCGCATCCGCCGGGCACGAGCGTCGAGGTGCGCGATCTATTTTTCAATGTCCCGGCGCGCCGCAAGTTCCTGCGCAGCGAATCCACCGAATATCAGCACGTCGTACGCATGCTGGAGCGCTTGGCGCTGTCGCGGTTCGAAGTGGCCTTTGCGCTGACGCACAATGGCAAGACGGTGTGGTCCCTGCCGGCGGCGCACACCGCGCCGGAGCGCTTGGCGCGGGTGGCGAAAATTTGCGGTGAGGACTTCGCCGGCCACGTCCTGGAGCTGAAGCACGACACCGAGAGCTTGCGCCTGTCGGGATGGTTGGCGCTTCCCACCTTTTCGCGCAGTCAGTCGGATTTGCAGTTCGCGTTCCTCAACGGCCGCTTCGTGCGCGACAAGCTATTGGCCGGCGCCGTGCGTCTCGCCTACCAAGACGTGCTGTTCCACGGCAGGTTTTCCGCCTATCTCTTGTATCTGGAATTGGACCCGACCGCGGTAGACGTCAATGCCCATCCGCAAAAGCTGGAAGTGCGATTTCGCGATTCGCGGCGTGTTCATGATTTCGTCTTCCGCACGCTGGAACGAGTGCTGGCCGACACGCGTCCCAGCGCCGAATCCGCGGGCAGCGCGCCGCTCGATTGGCTCACGGGCAGTGCGAGCTTCGATCGAGTCGCGCTGTCGAACCAGGCGCACTTCGTACTGCCCGAGGGGCGCGCGCCAAGGTCGGGCGAAGATGCCTATCGCAGCCTGGTGGCGCGCGCGGAACTCGGCGTCGGCGTCAGCATCGGCGAAGGGGTGGGCGTCAACGGAGGGATCGGCGCCGGTGAAAGTGCCGGTGTCAATGGAGGCGCCGGTGAAGGTGCCGGTGCCGGTCAAGCTGCCGGTGATGGCGCTGCGCCCCTGGGCTACGCCATCGCGCAGCTGCACGGGGTGTATATCTTGGCGCAAACCGCCGACGGTGTGGTGTTGGTGGACATGCATGCCGCGCACGAGCGAGTGATGTACGAGCGCATGAAGAAATTACTGGCGGGGCAAACGGCGCAGCAGCAGCTGCTGATACCGCAGATTCTGCACGTCACCCCGGCGCAGGCCGAGGCCGCCGAGGCGCACGCGCAGGAATTTGCGGCGCTGGGTTTTGGCGTGTCGCGGCTCGCACCCGATCAATTGGCGATGCGGGCGATTCCCAGTCTCTTGGCGGGCCGTGATCCGGCGGGCATCGTGCGCGACGTCCTCTCGGATTTGCTGGAGCAGGGCCACTCGCGGCGGGTCGAGGAATCGATCAATCACTTGCTCGCCACCATGGCCTGCCACGCGGCGGTTCGCGCGCAGCGCAATCTGAGTCTGTCGGAGATGAATGCCTTGCTGCGTGAAATGGAAGGCACCGAGCGCGCCGATCAGTGCAACCATGGCCGCCCGACGTGGGTGCGTTTATCGCTCACCGATCTCGACCGGCTTTTTTTGCGCGGGCGCTGATGCATCGTCGAGCGATATTGCTGATGGGCCCGACCGGAGCGGGCAAATCTGATCTCGCGATGCGTCTGGCCGAAACGCTGCCGCTCGACATCGTCAGCGTGGATTCGGCGTTGGTGTATCGCGGCATGGACATCGGCACCGCCAAACCCACGGCCGCCATGCGCGACCGCGTGATGCACCATCTGATCGATATTCGCGATCCTGCGGAGAGCTATTCCGCCGGCGAGTTCACGCGCGACGCGGTTTGCGCCATGCAGGAGATCTGGCGGCGGGGGCGGCAACCGCTGCTGGTGGGCGGCACGATGCTCTACTTCCATGCCTTGAGCTTCGGGCTTGCGGAATTGCCTGAAGCGGATATCGGGGTGCGCACCGACATCGATTTGCAAGCGGCGGCATCGGGTTGGACCGCCTTGCACCGGGAGCTCGAGCGTGTGGATCCGGCGGCCGCGGCACGCATACACGTGAACGATCCGCAGCGTATCCAGCGCGCCCTCGAGGTATATCGGCTGACCGGCGAGACCATCACGCAATTGCAACAAAGGCGAGTGTCGGTGTTTGCCGACGTCGAGGTCGCAGAATTTGCGGTCGCCCCCCTTGAACGCCGCGATTTGCACACCAGAATCGAATTGCGCTTCGCCGCGATGATGGACGCCGGCTTACTGGCGGAAGTGCAGACGCTTTTTAAAAGAAGCGATCTCAACGCGGAACATCCGTCCATGCGTGCGGTCGGATATCGGCAGTTATGGCGACATTTAGCGGGACAGTGTTCATTGGACGAGGCGAAAGAACAAGCGATTGCGGCGACGCGTCAACTTGCCAAGCGGCAGTTGACGTGGCTGCGTCGGCGCGCGCGTGCGCAGTGGTTCGATTCCATGCATCCTGATGTTGCAGGGAAGATGATCGACGCACTGTCTCAGGGCGGCTTCGCCGTCTCCTCCAAGGTAACGCCGCAAGGTGTGCTAGCATGAATAAAAATGTGCCCGGCGCCGCAGGGAAGTGGTTCGGCAGTCCAAATGACACTAAAAAACAAGGAGCTTCACCCATGGCCCGTGGCCAGTCTCTGCAGGATCCATTCCTCAATGCCCTGCGCAAGGAACGTGTGCCCGTTTCAATTTATCTTGTGAACGGCATCAAATTACAGGGACAGATCGATTCATTCGACCAGTTCGTCGTCTTACTCCGCAATAGCGTCAGTCAGATGGTCTACAAACACGCCATTTCCGCCGTCGTCCCCGCGCGCAATGTGCGATTGCCGACCGGCGAAGATGGCGAAGTGACGGAACCGGCGATCGTCGAGTGACGTTGATCGGGGCGTCCAGGCCGATGCGACTTTGTCACAAGTACAAGTGACTGGGTGGTCCTCTGCAATTGTTTGAACGCCCGCAGGGTGGTGAGCGCGCCGTCCTCGTAGGCGTGGGCATCGGCCACCCTGTGGACCCCAACGACACGGCTGAGTTCTCTGCGCTGGCCGCTTCGGCCGGAACGCTGCGTGTCGGTTTGGTCCTCGCAGCGCGTGCGCGTCCGGACCCCAAATACTTTGTGGGAACGGGCAAGGCCGAGGAAATCCGCGTCTGCGCTGAGGAGAACCATGCCGATGTGGTGCTGGTCGATCAGACTCTGACCCCGAGCCAGGAACGGAATCTGGAAAAACTCACCGGCCGCCGGGTATTGGATCGCAATGGGCTGATATTAGACATTTTTGCGCAGCGCGCGCGCAGCTTCGAAGGCAAGCTGCAAGTTGAACTCGCGCAACTCTCGCATTTGGCGAGCCGCCTGGTCAGGGGTTGGACCCACCTCGAGCGGCAGAAGGGCGGCATCGGTTTGCGGGGCCCGGGCGAAACCCAGTTGGAAACCGACCGGCGGTTGATTGCCAAGCGCATCCGCACGTTGAAGGCGCGCCTCGACAAGTTGGCGCGCCAGCGTGACACCAGCCGGCATGTGCGGCGCGAGGTCCCGGTCCCCACGGTGGCGCTGGTGGGCTATACCAACGCCGGCAAGTCCACGCTGTTCAACGCCTTGACGGGCTCAGACAGCTACGTCGCCGATCAACTGTTTGCAACTCTCGATCCGACCGTGCGGCGGGTTAAATTGGACGGGATCGGCGAGGTCGTGCTGGCGGACACCGTGGGGTTCGTGCGCGCCTTGCCGCACGAATTGGTGGCGGCGTTCCGCTCGACGCTGCAGGAAGCCCGGGATGCCGATCTTCTGCTGCACGTGGTGGACGCGAGCGATCCGCTGCGCGATGAGCGCATCGAACAGGTTCGCGAGGTATTGCGCGGCATCGGCGCCGGCGAGATCCGCGAACTCGTCGTGCTGAATAAAATCGACTTAAATCAGGAAAAACCCGGTACCGTCCAGGGTGCGGATGGCGTGGCCGCACGGGTCTTCGCCTCTGCGGTCACCGGCGAGGGCCTTCCGGGGTTGCGAGAGGCTTTGGCGCATGCCGTGCGCCCCAATCAAGTACGCCGCACCCTGCACCTCGAACTGCTGGCTGCCGCCGTCCGATCCGATCTTTATCGGCGCAACGCCGTGCGCACTGAGCGGCAATGCGAGGACGGCAGCTGGGACCTTACCGTCGAACTTGACTTAACCGAGATTGCAAAACTATTGGGCAGCAAGGGCGTCAATCTGGTGGATACCAATAAAAGAACCCGCGAACAGCGCGTGGCATAAGCTCTCTTGTGGGCGGCGGGTCGGCTGTTAGAATGCGCCGCTCCTTACACATAGGCATTACGCATGGCTTGGAACGAACCTGGCGGCGAGAAACGCAATCCTTGGAACCGTCCCCAACAGTCGCAGAATGATCTGGACGATGTCCTGCGGAATTTCCAGCGCCGCCTGTCGGCGCTGTTCGGGCGCGGCGGCGGCGGCGCCGCGGGCGGAGGAGGCCAGGGTTCCGCCAACTTCGGCAAGTCCTTAAGCAGCATCCTGGTCTTGATCGGTGCCGTATGGATCGGCAGCGGCCTGTACCGCGTCGACGCGCAGGAACGTGCGGTGGTACTGCGCTTCGGCAAATATTTGCAGACCACCGGTCCCGGCTACAACTGGCATCTGCCCTGGCCGATCGAACGCAAGGTCATCGTCAACGTCTCGCATCAATATAGCGTCGTCGACGACGCCAGCATGCTCACGTCCGACACCAATTTGGTGGAGGTCAAGTCCGCGGTTCAGTACATCCAGCCCGATGCGCTCAAATTGCTGTTCAAGGTGCGCGACGTCGAGGATACGTTGACCCAAGTCAGCGAAAGCGCGATGCGCGAGGCGGTCGGCCAGGCATCGCTCGACAAGGCGCTGGCGTTCGACGTCTCGATCACCGAGCGCGCCAAATTCCTGCTGCAGCGGACGCTCGATAGTTACGATATGGGAATCCGCATCCTGAGCGTGAATCTCACCGGCGTGAACGTACCCGAAGCCGTGCAGGATGCGCAGCGCGACGCCATCAAGGCGGACAAGGATCGCCAGCGCTATCAACAAGACGCGGAAACGTATCGCAACGATGTGCTGCCCCGAGCGCGCGGCGCCGCCGCCAAAGAGGTGCTCGACGCCGAAGCGTATCGTCTGCAAGTGCTCGCGCTGGCGCAAGGTCAGACTGCGCGGTTCGATCAAGTGCTCGCCCAGTACGAGCACGCGCCTGCGGTCACGCGTGAACGCATGTACCTCGAGGCCATGGAAAATGTATACAAGAATTCGCGCAAGGTGATCGTCGACACCAAGACCGGCAACAGCATGATGTATCTCCCGCTCGATAAATTGATCGCGCCCGGCCCTCAGTCGATCAACATGCCGAACGACACGATGACGGTACCGCCGGCGCGGGTCCCCGAGATCCAAGTCGCGCCGCCCGAAGATCCGGCGCGCGCGCGCGGTGTACGCTGATGCAAAACAAGATTTTATACGTGCTATTGACTCTGGTTGCCGTCATCCTGTTGGTGCGGGCGAGCGTGTTCACCGTCAGCGAAGGACAGCTCGCCATCAAGTCGATCGGCGGCGAAATCGTCGATTCCAAATTCGAACCGGGCCTGCATTTCCGGATCCCCTTGGTCCAGGAAGTCAGGCGCTTCGACAAGCGCATCATCACTCAGCTGTATCGGCAGGAGCCTTTCTTGACGCGCGAGCAGGAGCAGCTCAAGGTGGATTTCTACGTGAAATGGCGCATCAATAATTTACGCCGCTACTACGAAGCCACCGGCGGAACGGAAGAAGTCGCCAATGACCGCCTGGGCGAGACCATCAAGGACAGCATCAAGACCGTGGTGACGCAACGTACGCTGCAGCAAGTCGTGACCGCCGATCGCGCGGAATTCACCGAGTCCATGATGAAAAATGCCCGGCCCGCCGCGGAACAGCTCGGCGTGGATCTGGTCGACGTGCGCATCACCAAGATCGACTTGCCGCAACAGGTCCAGGATTCGGTATTCGAACGCATGCGTGCGTCGTTCAAGGCGCAGGCTGCCAAATTGCGCGCCGAAGGCGTCGAATCCTCCGAGCGCACCCGCGCCGATGCGAACAAGCAGCAGACCGAGATCCTGGCCGATGCGGCACGCCAAGCGGGTCAGATTCGCGGACAGGGCGATGCCTCTGCCAGCGAAGTGTACGCACGGTCGTATTCGAAGAACGCGGAATTCTACAGCTTCTACCGCAGCATGCAGTCGTACCGGGAGGCCGTGGGAACCCAAGGCGATGTGCTGGTGATCGCACCGGACAATGCCTACTTCAAGTATTTCAACAAATCGCAATCACAGCCCCCGCCGCGATGATAGACATTGGCTGGACCGAACTCGCGCGCTATTTGGGCGGCGCCTTTGCTCTGTACCTCGTTCTCGAAGGCATATTGCCGTTCGTGAACCCGGCCGCCGCGCAGCGGCTGATGGCAAAACTTGCTAACACGGAACCCGCGCAATTAAGGTGGGGTGGGCTGATCAGCATGGTGGCGGGACTCGCACTCCTGTGGATGGCGCGCAATGGGTAAAAACCTAGTCGTAATCGGCTTGCAATGGGGCGACGAGGGCAAGGGCAAGGTCGTCGATCTATTGACCGATCAGGCGCAGGCCGTGGTGCGCTTTCAGGGCGGCCACAATGCAGGGCACACCCTGGTCATCGGCGGCAAAAAAACTATTCTATCGTTGATTCCGTCAGGAATTCTGCATGCGCAGGTTCAATGCTTGATCGGCAACGGGGTGGTGCTGTCGCTCGAGGCCTTGTTCAACGAGGCCGAGATGCTGATCGAGCAGGGCGTGCCCGTGTTCGAGCGGCTGCGTGTGAGCCCGGCGTGCCCCTTGATACTTTCCTCGCATGTGGCGCTCGACCGTGCGCGCGAGAAGGCGCAGGGTGCGAATGCCATCGGCACCACGGGGCGCGGGATTGGTCCGGCCTACGAGGACAAGGTCGCGCGCCGTGCCTTGCGGGTCTCGGATTTATTTCACCGCGAACGTTTCGCCGCGAAGCTGGGCGAGATCCTCGATTACCACAACTTCATTTTGCAGCGCTATTTCCAGGTTCCCGCCATCGATTTTCAGCAAGTGCTGGAATCGAATCTGGAGCTCGGCGAGCGCCTCGAACCGCTGGTGGCGGACGTGACCGGCATACTCGAACAATTGAGCCTCGATGGCCGCAATGTGTTGTTCGAGGGCGCCCAGGGTGCGATGTTGGACGTCGACTTGGGTACGTATCCCTACGTGACGTCATCCACCACCACGGCCGGCGGAGCGTCCCCCGGGACCGGCTTGGGACCGCGCCGGCTCCACGAGGTGCTCGGCATCGTCAAGGCCTATGCCACCCGCGTCGGTGCGGGACCGTTTCCGACCGAACTGTTCGACGAGTACGGCGAATACCTGTCGCGGGTGGGGCATGAATTCGGCTCGGTGACCGGGCGGCGGCGCCGCTGCGGCTGGTTCGACGCGGTCGCCTTGCGGCGCTCCATCGTCCACAGCAGCTGCTCCCTGCTCTGCGTCACCAAACTCGATGTGCTCGATGGCCTCGACACCATTCGCATCTGCGTGGGGTACAAGCTGGAGGGCGGCATTACCACGACTCCGCCGCTGCTGTCCGAACGATTCGGCGAGTGCCAGGCCGTCTATGAAGACCTGCCCGGGTGGAAGGAGAGCACGGTGGGGATCAAACGCTACGAGGACTTGCCCGCCAACGCCCGTAGCTATCTGGATCGTTTGCAATCCTTGGTCGGCGTGCCCATCACCATCATCTCGACGGGGCCGGACCGGGATCAAACCATCATTCGCCAGCATCCGTTCGGCTGATTGCGGTGATGATCGAGTAGGATGATGTATCGGTGATCGAATATGACATCGGTGTCGTCACGGCGGGACCGATGTCATCTGGGGAGGCGAGCGAGGTCTCGTCTGGGGAATTTCGTCGGACAAAATAAGGGAAATCGCAATGGCCTTTGAATCCACCGCGCCCGCCCATCCCGCCGTCAATGGCAACGAAGCCGCCGCCAGCTATGCGACCAATCTGCAGGCGTTCGTGTATGTGTTGTTCTTTGCCTTCGGCGGGATCACCAGTCTCAATGACGTGATCATCCCCAAGCTCAAGGGATTGTTTACGCTCACGTATGGCGAGGTGATGCTGGTGCAGTCCGCGTTCTTCACGGCGTATTTCATCATTTCGATTCCGGCCGCCGAGTTGGTACGGCGCATCGGCTATATGCGCTCCGCAGTCGTCGGTCTGCTCACCATGACGGCGGGTTGTCTCTTGTTCATACCGGCTTCCTCGCACGGGCTGTTCGGTCTGTTTCTGTTGGCTCTGTTCGTGCTGGCATCCGGTATCACCACCGTGCAAGTGGTCGCGAACCCTTTGATCTCCATGCTGGGGCCGGCGCGCACGGCGAGCAGCCGACTGACCTTTGCGCAGGCATTCAATTCACTGGGCACGACCATATTTCCCTATGTGGGATCGATTCTGATCCTGGGCTCCCTGGCGACCGTCGACCCTGCAACCTTGTCGGGGGCCGCACTCGATGCTTTTCGCGGCGTCGAGACCCAGGTGGTGGTCCACACCTACATCGGTCTCGCCATCGCCCTCGTCTTGCTGGCCGCCGTGGTGTGGATGCGCCGCAAGAGCTTGGTCGAGGTGCCCGCAGCGCCGACGCCGATCTTGCGCGCGTTCAATTTGCTCACTCGGCCGCGTTTTGCATTCGGCACGCTGTGCATTTTCCTCTACGTGGGCGGTGAAGTGGCGATCGGCTCATTGATCGTCAGCTATCTCATGCAGCCGAGCGTGCTCGGCCTCGCCGCGG
>DASYFQ010000263.1:0-5667 GCA_036498345.1 Steroidobacteraceae bacterium | reverse complement strand
GCAGGACTCGTGGCCGCTTACGAGTTGCGCAACGCGGGCTACCGCGTTCAGGTACTCGAATACAATGGCCGGGCCGGCGGCCGCAATTGGACGCTTCGCGGCGGCGACCGATACACGGAATTGGGCGGAGACCCGCAGGAGTGCCGCTTCGATCCGGGCCACTACATCAATCCCGGTCCGTGGCGCCTTCCGTACCACCATAGGGGAATGTTGAGCTACTGCAAGCGGCTCGGCGTCGCGCTCGAGCCCTTCGTGCAAATCAACTACAACGCGTACGTGCACAGCCGCAAGGCGTTCGGCGGCAAGCCGCAGCGCCTGCGCGCCGTCAAGGCTGATTACCATGGTCATGTCGCCGAGCTTCTGGCCAAGGCGACTCAACGCGATTCTCTCGATGCGGGTGTGACCGCCGAAGATCGAGAGATACTGCTCGACTCGCTGCGGTTCTGGGGCGCGCTCGATCGGGATTTTAGATACGTGAAGGGCGCGGCCAGTGCTGACCGGCGCGGCTACGAACGGGATCCGGGCGGCGGCCTCAGTGCGCGGCCGCAGTTTTCGGAGCCTGTCGGCCTCGGCGATCTGATGAAGTCCGGACTCTGGGCCGCGCTTCCGTTCGGCGAAATATACGACTTTCAGACGACGATGTTCCAGCCGGTGGGCGGCATGGGCCAGGTGGGCCAGGCGTTTGCGCGCGAGCTCGGGCCGTTGATCCGCTACAACGCAAAGGTCGTCGACATTCATCAAGACGAGCATGGAGTGCGCGCCACCTATGAAGATGCCGCTGCGGGGTCCGGCCGGCAGACGGTGCAGGCGGATTTGTGCGTCTGCACGATTCCTCTGTCGATCCTCGGCCAGATTCCAATGAACGTCGGCGGCCCGATGGCTGCGGCGATCGCGGCAGTTCCTTACTGTACGTCGGTCAAAGTCGGCTTGCAGTTCAAGCGCCGCTTCTGGGAAGAAGACGAGCAAATCTACGGCGGAGTTACCTATACCGACCTGCCGATCGGTCAGATCAGTTATCCGAGCAGCGGATTTTTCAGCGACGGCAAGGGCGTGCTGCTGGGCGCGTATATTTGGGATATGTTCAATTCAATGGAGTTCACGTCGATGACATCGGCGGAGCGCGTTGCAAAGGCCGTCGAATATGGCAGCAACATCCATCCCCAATACCGCGAGGAGTTCGACAACGGGATCGCGGTCGCTTGGCATCGTTCGCCGTTCGCGATGGGTTGCTTCGGCCTTTGGACAGACGCGACCCGCGCCCAGCACTACGACAATTTATGCGGATTCGACGGCCGCATCGTCCTCGCGGGAGAACATGCCTCCTACTTGCCCGCCTGGCAGGAAGGCGCCGTCACCTCGGCGCTCGATGCGATCGACCGGCTGCATCGGCGCGCCCTCGAGATAGGAGCGGCCGCATGAGTGCGCGCAAACCACATCCGGGTTGGCTGGGCGCCGGGGTCGCTATCTGGCTCCTGTTGGCGGCCGCAGCCCTCGTCGATACGCCGGCGCAGGCCGGCAGCGCCGGTATATTCGACCCCTCGACCCTGACGACCACCGACGGCCGGCAAATCTTCGAGCACATCTGTCAGGGATGTCATATGCAGGGTGGTCGGGGGGCGGTCGGCGCAGGACATTTTCCGGCGCTCGCGAACAACCGCACTTTGGCGTCGCGGCAGTACATGGCGCTGACGATCCTGACGGGGCGCCGCAACATGCCGGCGTTTGGCGCGAGACATGCCATCGGATTCGTCGGCCCGCCGCCGACCTTGAGTGAGGCGCAAATAGCCGCCGTGATCAACTACGTCCGCACGCATTTCGGCAATCGGTACACGGACTCGATCACCGCCTCCGAGGTGGCGGCGATCGATCAGAGTTTGCGCTGACGGCCTATGACTGATTGTGATTCGTCGGCAGCCAAATCGCCGCGCGCGCAACCTGGCCCGACGTTGCGTCGCGACCGGCTTCGGCGATTGCAATGTAAAACACTTCCGGCTGTGTCCTGGACGATTTGGGAACCAGCTTGACGAAAAAGCTGGTCGAGTTTTTGCCCTTCGGAAAGGACTGAATCGCTTTACCTTGGCTCACGTAGTCAATGCCTGGTTTCGCCGACGCAGCCTCGGTCCACCACACGAATGGAGCGCTACCCGAACGAGAGGAACGATGAACCCGAATCTCCGCAAAACGTTGGCCGGAGCGAACTCTGTAGTTTCCGGCGGAAACCTTGGGAAGTTTCAAGCGGTTCACGTCACGTTTTGTATTTTTTACCGGTTGCGATGGGGCTTCCGAGGACGTTTTGACTGCGGCCGCATCCCGCGCACCATCATCTGTTGCCGCCGAAGCCGCGGCTGATTTTCCGGGCGGCCGCGCATTCTCAGTCGCCGGGACGGGGCCGGAGACGAGGTGCGGGCCCTTTGCCGCTGCCGGGACGGCGTCGTCACTGCTGATGGTCTTGCCCGCCAAACGAGCAACCGAAACCCAAGCGGCTACACAAATCAGCAGGGCGGCAAATAGCGCAGTGGCCGGAAAGGAAGCCGCCGGCCGGGGAGGTGCAGGTGCGGGTTCGAGATCACGGGCATCCGGCAATTGCGCCGCCGCCGCCCGACCGGCATTCAATTTGTCGAGCCATGCGCGGACCGTAATAGACCGACCGGCCCGATGCCAGGACAACCCAATCGTAAACGCCTGCCATTGTCGTCGGCTCAGTCCGAGCGGCCGACTCGGCACTATTCCAAGATCGCGGGCCTCCTTCGAACGCCGGCGCTGAAAGGGGTGCGCTCCTGCAAGCAATTCGTATGAGAGGCACGCGAACGCGTAGATGTCGTCGCGCGGATCGGGCGGTCGTCCGTCCAGCAGTTCGCAGGACGCATAAGAGGGCCTCGCCGCGGGAAAGGAATGTCTGGAACGTGGGCGGTCTTCCGGCTCAGCAAAAGTTCTCGGCGCGCTAAAACCAAGTACACGAACCTGTCCGGAGTGGGTGATCATGACATTCTGGGGCTTCAAATCCGCGTGCACGACGTTGCAAGCATGGGCATACTCCAGCGCGGACCCGATCTCCCTGATGATTGCCCACGCCTGGGGCCGGGACAGCGGCAAGGGCTGCAATCGCTCCATCACGCGGCTCAAGAGTTCCCCCTCCAGAAACTCCATCGTAAAAAAATCCACGTCGCCGTCTCTGTCCAGTTCGAATACGTTGACAATGTTGCGGTGGGAAAGGGTCTGCAAACGGTAAAACTCGCTGCGTAAGTTTGCGAGTTGCTCCTCATGGTGAGTGGCCGTCGCATTCAGAGTCTTTATCGCGACGTACTGCTGAACCTCCGGAAAATCGGCGCGGTAGCGATCCAGGGCTTTGAATACCGTGCCATGGCCGCTTCCTCCCAAGTGATCGACGAGGACATACCGGTCCCGTAATACGCGACCAATTTCACCGGGCGAGGAGGGAGATTGATTAATCAATGAATGCCCCATGTCCGATTGTGCGCGGGCCCCACAAGCGATTCGGTCTACCGGCTGCAGCCGATACTTTGGATGCCTCAGAGGCTTATGTATGTCAGACAACGCCGCATGTCGCGTGTTGTTACGACTGACGTGCTTGTCGCAACGGAGCGACTATGTGCGCGGCCGTACACGCGCGGCCGCGCGAAAGCTGCTGCCCTTCATTGCTGATCGTCAACGTTGCAAGTTCGGATTCACGCCTTGCCGAGGATATTTCGGCCTTGGGAAATAGGCGGCGGTCGCCACATAAGCACGGTAAAATTGCTGTTTCCTGCCGCAACCATGGGTAAATCGCGCATCATGAACACGTCATTACGTGACCAGCTACTTAAGGCTGGGTTGATTAATAAGAAACAGGCCAACGAAGCTGAGCGTCAACAGCAGCGGCAGGAGCGGCAGGCGCCACCCAAGCAAAGGCCGGCGCAGAGCCCCCCTCGGCCACTCGCCCCGCAGGTCGCCCAGAGTGCAAAAATCGCTCGCGACCAGGCGTTGAACCGGAAGCAACGCGAGAAGGCGGAGAAGAAAGCGCGGCTGGCTGAGATCAAACAATTGATTGAACGGAACCGACTACCGACAGTCGAAGCTGGCGAGTTCTACAATTTTGTCGACGGTTCCAAGATTCGGCGTATCGCGGTCGATGCGTCGACACGTGATCGACTCAGTCGCGGTGAGCTTGCCATCGTGCGCCACGAAGGACACTACGATTTGGTACCCATGGCGATCGCGAGTCGTATTCGCGAGCGCGACGAAGGCGCCCTCATAGATTCTGGCGTCGGCAAGGAGCGCTCTCCCGCCGACGAGGCGTACGCGGGCTTTTCCGTGCCAGATGACTTGATCTGGTGACCTTGTGGCGTGCCGTGATGGCAGTAAAGGCAATTAAATCAACACATTATTGGCAAAAATTCGCGTAATGCAGACTATCGCAATCGTATACAACTGAGGAGGGCCCGTAGGATTGATGTTCGAACGCCCTCACGCGCGCGGACGACGACAAATGATGCTCGGCAAATTTGAACGCCGAATGCAATACCTAGTTTCCATGCGCCCTACCGCGATTGATCAAGTGACGGTATGCCGTCTAATCCCGCACGTTAACCGGAACGGAAGTGCTAGCCCTTGGCTGAAAGAGACAAAACGCCGAATTGGCAAGGGCACAAGGCTGTCACCAGCGCCGAATTGCTCGATATCATGACGAAGGCGGCTACTGGATCGGCGAAGCTTTCCCGGGCCGACCGTGTTCTGTTCACGGTATGCGAGTTCTGGGCTTCCGCGAGAAATCGCACTCTCATGACCCAACTCGACGATGAGCCATTTTCTCAATTGCGGGCGGCCGAAATTGCGTTCGCGGAAATAGGCCTTTCGAACGCAGCGAGCATCGTACGTCGTGCCCGCCTGGAGCTAGCGGAATCGAAGGCGTCGGTTCCATCGGTCCAGTTCGTCGAGAAGTTGGAGAAGGCGCTCGCCGAGGACTACGAGTCCGTTGACCAAGTGATTGCTGATTTTGCCGATCGACAAGCGCAGCGACGCTCGCACTGGTGACGTTTAAATAGGCTCGTGCCGGTGACATTCAAATAGGCTCGTGCCGGTGACGTTCGGCTATACAATTGCTGCATGTCGTCCTCTGATTCGCAACCGGCCGTGCTGACTGCCCACCCTTCGACACCCAACGACGCCGTGCGCAGCCTCGGGGTGCAGTTGCGAACGGAAGAACCCGGCGTTCTCGTGTTCCAATATTCACTGGACGCGGACATGTCGCGCGTGCGCGTTCCCCGATCCGGCGCGGGTGGGCGGGCGGACGCCCTATGGAAACACACGTGCTTCGAGGCGTTCGTCTCGCCCGGGGCGGCTCGCGGTTACCATGAATTCAACTTCTCGCCCTCGCTCGACTGGGCGATCTACCGCTTCAGTGCCTATCGGGAGGGAATGTCGCCCGCCGAAATCGGCCGAGCCCCGACAATCTCCGTGCAGCGAGGCGACGATGGGCTCGAGCTTCAGTCCGCCGTGCGCCTGGGGCATCTGGCTGACTTCTGTGACGCTCGTCACTTGCGGATCGCTCTGGCCGCGGTCATCGAAGATGAGAATGGTAGGCTGTCGTACTGGGGGCTGCGGCACCCGCCCGGCAAACCCGATTTCCACCACCCGAACGGATTCGCACTGGAAGTTGCCTGCTCATGA